>QEVD01000340.1 GCA_003576975.1 Candidatus Zhuqueibacterota bacterium | reverse complement strand
GACGCCAATGGCATGCCGGCGAAAACCGGCGTTTATTTCTATAGATTGGAAGCTGAGAACTTCAAACAGACGCGAAAAATGACATTGATCAAGTAATTTCTGCCGCGCTTCATCGCGTCTATGTGTTGTTCGATGGTTATTGGAGGTTTTCGGCTTTCGCAAGCAACGGCGGCGGGCCAGCAATGCCCGTCGCCGTTTTATCCGTTTGTTAATTTTTCCAAAAATTATGGTAACTGCAAATTCCGATTTGTCAAATGGCGGGAACCTGAACGGCTCACGCGCATTAGTGGAATGGAAAAAATCAAGACTATAAAAAACTTGAACCTATTTTTAGAAAAACTGAACCGGCTTAAGGGCGATGATCGCAACCGCCGGTGGCTGTTCGTGCCTTACGATCAACTTTCAGATCAACTCGGGCCGCTGGCGCGTGAAAATCCGCGCGCATTTGGCATCATTCTAATTGAAAACCGCTGGAAAGCGGAACGCCGGCCGTATCACAAACAAAAACTCGCATTCGTTCTTTCGAATTCACGGCATTTTGCTTTGGAACAAGCCGGGCGCGGCGTTGCCGTTCGCTACCTTTTTTGTGATTCGCCTTATCGCGAAGCCCTGAGGCCTTTATGCGCCGAGCTTGGCCCGTTGGAGGTGATGCAGCCGGCAGAGCGCGAATTGCGCGCCGATCTTCAGCCATTGCTAGACAGCGGCGCTTTGAAAATCATTCCGCATGAAGGTTGGCTCACCACCGCAGAGCAATTTCATGCCAGCCAGAAAAATAAAATGCCCTGGCGCATGGACGCGTTTTATCGCCATGTTCGACGTGCCACCGGCATACTGATGCAAAACGGCAAGCCGCTGGGCGGAAAATTCAGCTTTGATGCGGAGAATCGCCGGCCGTGGAAATTTGAGCCAGCCGCGCCTACGCCGCCGAGTTTTGCACTGACTGATATCAAAAGTGAAGTCGGCGAGTTGATCGAAAAGCATTTCGCGCATCATCCCGGCCGCCTTGATTTGAGCACACTGCCTGCGACATTGCACGATACAGAACAACTCTGGGACTGGGCGAAGCGAGAATGTTTGCCGTGGTTCGGGCCTTATGAAGATGCAATGTCTGCGGCCTCCCGGAGCTTGTTTCACACGCGTTTGTCGCCATTGTTGAACCTGCATCGCTTGCTGCCGCAGCGTGTTGTCGCGGAAGTCGAACAATTGGAGTTGCCTCTGGCGAGTCGGGAAGGATTTATTCGGCAGATTCTGGGTTGGCGTGAGTATGTGCATCACGTGCATGATGCCACCGACGGCTTTCGCAATTTGCCTTCGGTAGAAATTAGGAACGCGCCGGGAGATGGAGGTTACCAACGTTGGACAAAGAAAACTTGGCCGGCCTCTCTCAGTGACGATGCGCGCCTCGACGGCGGCGCTGCGCCCGCAGTTTTGGGCGATCAAACGCCGCTGCCACCGGCTTATTGGGGCGAAGAATCCGGGCTGGCGTGTTTAGATCATGTCGTTAATGCGGTTTGGGAGGAGGGTTACAGCCATCACATCACGCGCTTAATGGTGCTGGCGAATCTCGCGACACTGCTGGACGTTTCACCGCGCGAGTTGACCGACTGGTTTTGGGTGGCATATAGCGATGCTTACGATTGGGTTGTGGAACCGAATGTGTTGGGCATGGGAACCTTTGCGCTCGGCGATTTCATCACCACCAAGCCTTATGTTTCCGGCGCCGCCTATCTCAATCGCATGAGCGACTATTGCAGCCATTGCGCCTTTGATCCTAAAACGAATTGCCCGATCACCCCGCTTTACTGGGCATTTCTGGCGCGGCATGCAGAAAAGTTAAAAACGAATCAACGCCTGGCATTGGCGCTGGCAACAATGCGGAAACGCAGCGCAACGCAACGCCGGCACGATCAAAAAATTTTCGGAAAAGTCCGTGAGAAGTTGATTGCCGGTGAGAAATTGACGCCAGCATTGATGGAGGCTTGAGCTTGCCGCTCGCGAAATCGTATGATCACTCAAACCGATACGACGTCTGCTGTGGAAAAAAACTCGCGCGTGGTGTTGCTCACCGGCGCAAGCGGGTACGTGGGCGGGCGCTTGTTGCGCGCGCTCGAAGCAAAAGGCTGCCATCTGCGCTGTCTGGCGCGCCGTCCGGAATTCCTCGCGCGCCGCGTCGGGCCGAACACGCAAGTGATCAAAGGTGATGTGCTGGATGCCCCTTCCTTGCATGCCGCCATGACGGAGGTTGACGCGGCATACTATCTCGTGCACTCGATGGGCTCAAACGGCGCTTTTGAGGAGGAAGATCGTAAAGCTGCTGCGAATTTTGCGCAAGCGGCGGCTGCCGCCGGTGTGAAACGCATCATTTATCTCGGCGGCCTCGGCCGGGGCGATACGCTTTCGCCGCATCTCGCCAGCCGGCAAGAGGTTGGGCGTGTGCTCCGCAGCACCGGCGTTCCGGTGATTGAATTGCGCGCGTCCATCATCATCGGCTCCGGCAGCCTTTCCTTTGAAATGATTCGCAGCCTGGTGGAGAAATTGCCGATCATGATCACGCCGCGCTGGACACGCTCGCTGGCGCAGCCGATTGCCATTGAAGACGTAATTGCGTACCTCGTCACGGCGCTGGAGGTTGCGCCGGACGGCATTTTTGAGATCGGCGGCGCTGAGCCGGTTTCTTATCTGGATCTCATGAAAGAATATGGCCGCCAACGCGGCCTCAAGCGCCTCATCATTCCGGTGCCGGTGCTCACGCCGCGCCTTTCGAGTTTATGGCTGGGATTGGTAACGCCGTTGTATGCGCGCGTCGGACGCAAGCTCATCGACAGCGTGCGTAATGAAACACTGGCAAACGATGCGCGCGCCCGCGAAATCTTTGCCCTTGAACCGCGCGGCTTTCGCGAGGCCATTGCCCGGGCATTGATCAATGAAGACGAAGAGTTTGCCGCCACCCGCTGGTCGGATGCGCTGTCTTCGCCGGGTGAAATCAAAGCCTGGGGCGGCGTGAAACATGGTTCGCGTCTGATTGATTCACGCACGCTCACTGTCGCGTGCAGCGCCGCAGAAGCCATGAAACCCGTTCGCCGCATCGGCGGCAAGATGGGTTGGTATTATGGCAATTGGTTGTGGCATTTGCGCGGCTTTTTGGATTTGCTGGTGGGCGGGGCCGGCATGCGCCGCGGCCGCCGCGATCCCGAATGGGTTGTGCCCGGCGATACCGTCGATTTCTGGCGCGTCGAAGCGTTCGAGCCGGATCATTTGTTGCGGTTATTTGCTGAAATGAAGCTGCCCGGGCGCGCCTGGCTGCAATTCGAAGTGGAGCCACACGTGCCCGGCGCGACGATTCGGCAAACCGCGATCTTCGATCCGGCCGGGGTTTTGGGATTGTTATACTGGTACATGTTGTATCCTTTGCACGAATTAGTTTTTGCCGGCATGTTGCGCGGCATCGCCCGGGCGGCGGCGAAAGCGTATCAAGATCAAAATTGAAGACAAAGATTCTTTATGCACTAAGTTTTCAGAGCTAAGAATGTGGAATAAAATCTACGCAACAACGAACTAGGAGGAACATCATGCCAACTCTAACCTTGAGAACCAAGAAAAACGGCGTAAAAAGAATCGCCGAAAACAGCGCGGCTGTCAAAAAAGCGAGTTTGCGGCAAAAGGCGCTCACCGATAAGAAATCTTTGAGTAAAATCAACGTTTCGGCATTGGAAAGCCTCAATGGAACGACTCTCAAAATCGGCCAGCCCGCTCCAGATTTCATGCTGCGGGATGATCGCCGCAACCAGGTTCGCTTGTCGGATTACCGCGGCAAGAAAGTCGTGTTGTATTTCTATCCCGAAGACGACACGCCGGCATGCACCAAAGAAGCCTGCGCATTCCGCGATAATTTTGGCGATATTCAGCTCAACGGCGCGGTGGTGTTGGGTGTCAGCGCCGACTCAGTGACTTCCCATTACAAATTCAAAACGAAATATCAATTGAATTTCCCCTTGTTGAGCGACGTGGAACGGAACGTGTTGCGGGCTTATGGCGTTTGGCAGGAAAAAACCATGTTCGGCCGGACCTACATGGGCGTGGTGCGCTCGACCTTCATCATTGATGAACACGGGAAAATCGCCAAAATCTTTTCCAAGGTGAAAATTGATGGGCATGTGGCGGAGGTGCTGGCCGCGTTGTAGGCGAATGAAGAAATCAAAAAATAAAAAGGCCGGGTATGTTCCCGGCCTTTTTTGTTGTAAGATTTGTTTCGCAGGCGTTCGCTTTGCCAGAACAAACACCGGCAGCGGGAAGAATTAACTCACCGGCTGCGTCTGCTTGATCAAATCAAGATCAGGCTTGGACTCATCGCTGAGTTTGACCTGGCCGCGTTCCTCGCGCACAACGCGGGAATACAGCGAGAGATCGCGATCAAACAGCCATTGGAACAGCAAGCGCGTCCAGGAATAATGCGAGATTAAATTATCATAGGCTTCCGGCGCGGTGCGCTTGATCTCCGGAAGTTTGTTCCACGGCACCGAGGGAAAATCGTGGTGTTCGTTATGATATCCCACATTGAACGCCAGGACATTGAGCTTGCCATAATAGCTGTAGGTTTCCTGCACGCCCTTCTCATCCACCATGTAATGCCGTTGAATCCAGCGCGCCCCGAGCGGGTGCAAGCCGATTGAAAAAAACAGCGAGGCGAGCAAATAGAAAAATGCCATCGGGCTCCAAAATACCCACACCGCGACATTGAATGCTATTTGCACAATCAAATTAAAAATACTCCAACCGTCCCACAAATTAAGCTCCTTCAAACGCAACGGGCGCGTCGCCTGAAAAAACGGATAAAACAACAGCCACGCTGCCTTGCCCCACCAGGAATTGCCGATGAGTTTCGCTTCCCAATGGCTGGGCAAGTCCGCATCCAGCTCGTAGATGCCCTGAAACGCATGATGCTTCAGATGATATTTCTGAAATGAAATCGCGCTCGGCACTACGATGGGCAGATTGGCAATAATGCCCGACAAGTTGTTGAACGCTTTCTTTTCAAACAGGAGATTATGGGCGCATTCATGGATCATCACAAACAACGCATGGTTGGCGAACGCGCCAATGGTGTAGGCGAGCAGCAGCATCGCCCACCAGGGTTGGTCTTTGATGAGATAAGCGGAAACAAGCTGCAAGCCGACAATGCCTAAAATGATCAAAAAAGTGTAAGGATTCTTGCCAATGTACTGCCGGACTTCGGGGTGTTTGCTCAAAATTTCTTTCGTGCGATCACGATGGGGTTCACGTGTCTGCGAGTGCGTAAAGTCTTCTCGTTTGGTGTTCATTTGATCCCTATTATAAAAACCTGCCTTAAAATAAATTGAAATCGCACCCGTAGTCCTGGGCGCACGGCGGCATCAATCCTGAAAACGGAGGCCAGCATAGCAAAAAATTTCTATTTTGTCAAGGAATGAAATCGCAGAAATAATTGGAATACCGCCAACGCCTCCCCAAAAATTCTTGAGGACATCGGATGAATTCACAGGTGTGAGGCCTCTCTAAAATCAAACTCCAATGCGCCATCTAACCTGCTGCATTCACTTGCATCACTTGTGACTTCAATGGCCCGCGCGGTTTGACTCAAAAGCCAGTGTTGTAGTGAAGATTTTTGGTTGATTTTTTCGAAAACATTGAACTCAGGATTGTCGATTAAATAACTTGCCCAAATCTCAAACCGCGAATGCACGCCAATAAACGCGAATTTTAAAATTAGCGGATATTCGCGTTTATTGGCGGT
>QEVD01000339.1 GCA_003576975.1 Candidatus Zhuqueibacterota bacterium | reverse complement strand
ATCAAAGAAGTTGATGCCGCTGTCAAGCGCTGCGGCAATTGTGTTCAGCGCCTCACGCTCCGTTACGGTTCCGTAAATCTGAGAGGCAAAAGCCCACGTGCCCAGGCCGATCTCGCTGCAGCGCAAACCTGTGCGTCCCAAAGTGCGGTATTTCATCGCGCGTATTCCTCGAGTAGTTTGCGAATTTTCGGCACCGCGTTTTTCAAAAATACCTGCAGCATTTCTGCACCCTCAGCGCTGCTGGCCCGTCGGGGATCTTCGCCCCACACGCCGTCTTCATCGAGCGTCGCCTCGCGCTTAGCAGGCAACAGGCTCAAATCTACCAACTCCGGTTTGAAGAGAAGTTGAAAGGAAGTTTCGCCACGCGCTGCATGATTCTTGGGAAATGCGCCTTCCAGCGGCTCCGAATCCGGCATTGCCCACAATCCGATATTCGGATGGCTGTTGCGAAAGACTTTTGTGGCTGCCTGAATGGCTTTCACATGGCCTTCGCCGTAATGCCCGGTGATCAGCACGATCACTTTGAAATCTTCGTCGGCAAGCTGTTCAAGAAACTCTAAACACAACTTGGTCACGGTTTCAGTGGCATGCTCAATGGTGTAATGAAAGCCTTTGTAAGGTTTGATCGTGTCGGTGCCCACGTACACGGCGGGCAGAACAACGCCGCCGGTTTCTTTGGCAAGCGCTTCGCAGAGTCCGTGTGCCTTAATGCCGTCCAAACCAACCGGCGCGTGATAGCTGTGCCACTCCAATGCGCCCCACGGCAAGTAGGCGATGGGCGTTCGTGCGCGAATCGCTTCAATTTGCGCCGGGCGCAGTTGTTCATAGTTTCCCCAAAGAAGTTGTGCCAAGAGCGTCTCCGGTTTGATGATAGATTACTCTTTAATGCTGCCCGGGCTTTTGTCTAATGGCAGGGATCTTGTGACGCACCATGCACCAAGCCAAGAACATCACAAGATTCCTGTTGAATGACAGGGCCAGAGGGCTACGCCAACGTCACTTGCTCCAAAATCCGTTGCATATTCCTGCCGAGAATATTGCGCTTGTCTTCTTCTGAAATATTTGCATACGCCACCCAGCCGAATTGCGGAAACGGATCGCGCATGGGCGCATCCGAACCGTACAGCACGCGTTCAGAGCCTAACTCACGCACCATGTATTCGATCGTGCCGTTGGTGACCGAGGTGAACGTGATTTCCAAGAAACAGTTGGGAAATTCCTTTGCCAGCGCCACATGATGCCGCGCCACCGGCCAGGTCCAGCCGGAATGCGCCAAAATGAAATTGACATGCGGATAGCGCTTTGCCAAGTCTGGCATCTCTTGTTTGAAGTTGTCGGATGGGTGCATGAGCGCGCATGAGCGCGAACAAATGATGCGCGTTGCCATATTCCCACCAGGGCGTGTAACGCGGATCATTGTAGGGCGCGCCCATGCGCGGAAAATACGGCTTCATGCCGCTAAAGCCGCACTTTTCATAATAATACCGCAACTCTTTCTCCCAATCCGTGACATAGTTGGGATCGAGCGCGGCATAGCCGATAATCTCTTCAGGAAATTCCATCATGGCTTGCCGCGTATCCTCGTTGCCCAATTCATAGTCCGTCCAAATCGCCGTCCATGCGCTGATGCAGGTTTTTTTCACGCCCAAACGGCGGTTGCGCTCGACCACACCCTTGCCATCGCATTCATTCATGAACACCATGGCGGCGCCGCGCGTGCCGCGCTGGCCCATGTGTGCGTGCGCATCAATCACAACGGAATCGGTAATCGGCCGGCCTTGCAAAGCCTTTGCGATGATGGCATCTTGCGGTTGGTGTGCCGGATACTCCGGCGGAAGTTCGGGCAAGCGCAACAGCCGCTGCAAGTTTCCGCCGGCAATGGCGCGGCGTTGTTCCTCGCTGAGTTCGGAATAATCCACATAAGCGCGCGCCGCACCGATGCTCTTCTCCAACGCTTCCGTGCCGAACAACAAGCGTTCATGGCCAATGCGCCGCATGCGATTGCCCTGATAGTTGGAGAATTCGAAATACAAATTCGGAAAGCGATCAGCCAATGGAAGAAGCATGCGGGTGGCTTCCCAGCGCACGCTGTGCAGCAAGAAAGGCAGGCGGGGGAAATTTTCGCAAATCCATGCGACTTCCTGCCATTCGATTTGCACAGCCGGGCCATATTCGCCGCGATCGACAAGCAGCAATATTTGCTTTTCCTGCATGGCCTCGAAGAGTTCACCCAAGGTGCCGCGATCAACTGCGTGTTTGTAGATGCGCGGAAAGATTTTCAACGCGTGCACACCCTGCCGTTCCATTTCTGGCAACAAGTCGTGAGGATGCGGAAACTCGCCGGAGTGATGCGGGAGCGCCACCCAGCAGGGATAGAGTCGAGGAAGTTTGCGGCATTCAGCAAGCACGAGGGGATTGCCGACTTCCGGATGGACTTCTTTGGCTTGATGCGCATACACCAAAGCGCCGTGCACGCAACAGCGTTGCATCTCGTCGAGCAACTGCGCGGTGGTCCATGGCGCCTCAGGATCTTTTCCCGCGCGCCGGCCAATGGCAGCGAAGCTGTCGAAGTAACGAATGTTGGTGGTGGTCATGGTTCAGAATTGATAAGGGGATTTGAATCTCGATTCATGGAGCTGTTCATTACTGCATTCGGGTCTTGGTCTCTTTAGAGTGAAATCGTTGTTCTCAAAGCAACATTTTCTTCCAACGGATAGAAACAACCCAACTGATCAAGAGCATCTTCATCTGCTGGGTTGTTTCGATCCGATGGGGGAATTTTTGAATTGCGGTTTATCGCGTCAGGATCCTCCCACGAAAAACACCGGCTGTCTTCCCCAGGGGATCTTGTGAAGCATCATGCACTGAGCCGAGCATTTCACAGGATTCCTCCGGAATGACATGTCGTTGGGATTGGAACAAATCAGCGAACGGCGCGCGCGGCTTCAAGCACTCTCTCCAAAGTCTGGTCAATATCGCTCAACTGATGGGAGAAGTTGATGAACCAGCGGTCGCTCGGGAAAACGCCGCGCTTGAACAATTGCGCGAACAAACGGCTCTGCCATTGCATGTTTTCCTGCTCGCCGGCGCCTTCGAACTGAATGAACGGCGCGGCTGCAACCCCGGCGGCATGCGCCGGCAGCCCGGTTTCCTTGATGATCTCCTGAAAGCCGTCGCGCAGGCGCTTGCCCATTTTGTTGATGTGATCATGCACCGGCTGCGTGCGCATGATTGCCATCGTGGCTTTGCTGGCCGCGAGCGAAAGCGTTTCTCCGGCATAGGTCGTGGTGATAATAGTCTTTTCGAGCGTTTGCATGAATTCACGCTTGCCGGCGAAGGCAGAGACCGGATAGCCGTTGGCCATGGCCTTGGCAAACGCGGCGAGATCCGGCGTAATGCCGTAGTACTCCTGCGCCCCGCCGCGCGCCAGGCGAAAGCCGGTGAGCACTTCATCAAAAATCAACAAGGCGCCGTAATGATCGCATTTCTGGCGCAGCAGAGCGAGAAAGGTTTCGCCGGTATCCTCATTCCATTCATAGGGCACCGTGATCGCGCCCGCCAGCTCATGGCCGTGTTCGTTGAAAACGTGCTCAACGGCCTCGAGATCACCGTATTTGATTTCATGCACATACTCGTTCAACACCCGCGGCACGCCGGGATTGGGCCAACTCAACGCCGACCAATCATGATAGCCGTGATAACCGCTGGTGAGAATGTGCTCACGGCCGGTGTGGGCGCGCGCCAGCCGCACGCAGCTCGTGCAGGCATCGGCGCCGGTTTTCATGAAGCGGATTTGTTCCACCCAGGGCACGTTTTGACAGAATGCTTCCGCGGTTTCCAATTCGAGCGGACTGGCCATGCTGAACAGCACGCCGTTTTCCATTTGTGCCCGCACCGCGGCCTCGACTTCAGGATAGCGATATCCCAAAATAATCGGACCCAGGGCGCAACGGAAATCGATGTACTCGCGATCATCCAAATCCCAAATGCGACAGCCTTGTCCGCGTTTGATAAACGGCGGCATGGCCTCGCCGTAATCTGCACGCCAGCGTTTGGCATTGGTTTGCGTGGCCCACGGCATGCGCGCGGTCGCGCGAGTATAATGTTCAGAATGTTTGGGAGTCATGATTGCTTCGTTTGTTTGTAGTAGCCCTATCAGGGGCTGGATCGAAATTTCTTAACTGCATGCAAGAGATGGCAGAACCTTCAAGGCGTGTTTATCAATCAAGGGTGAGCGCCTGAAGGCGCCACTACAAGCGACAATGCAAGCCTCAAGACGAGTTTGTGAATCAAGGATGAGCGCCTTAAGGCGCGACTACGAACTTCAATCTCAACGAAAGGATTTGCCTGGGCCCAACTTCAAACCGCACGCGCTTGCCCGCTTCAATCTGCAATTCCTGCAAATCGCGCTCGTTGAGTTGGGTCAGGTGAACCGAGTGCAGCGCACACGCAGAAACCAATTCTCCCGGCACGCTGGCAGCGGTGGGATTATACACACGCAATATGAATCCTTGTTCATCCTCCGCCGGCTTGCATGCGGTGACCACAAGTGACGAGGGCGAAAGTTCCATACCGAATTGCACGAGATCAACCGCCGGCTCGCCGCCTCGCCGCATGGCCAAAAAAGGCAGATGAAAACTTTCCAACTGTTCGTTGACATAGGCGTACGCTTCAAACTGCGGCGCCGTGTGCGGAATGATCGCGTAACGAAAAGTATGCGTGCCAGGACATTGTGCTTCCGGTGTGTAGGTGATCCAGCCGGACTCGCCGCCGGGCCGCGTTAGCAGGTCGCCGCCGGAGAGCCGCGCGACGCAACGCAACAACGTGAGGGCGAGCGTGCCGGGTTCTTCCGCTTTCAATTCATACTCCGGCATGCCGGCCGTGGCGATCGTCAATCCGCGCTCGCCCTCCAGAATTGTCACACCGCGTTGCATGGGATGGACGGCGGTGGGCACTTCAATTGTATATTCGGCTGGATTGACGGGGTGATGCTCGCGCCGCGTGAGGCCAAATTGACTGTCGGCATAACTGATGTTCGTGCGAAATCCCGACGGAAACAACACGCGCAAACGGTGATCTTTTGCAGTGTTTTCCACCGTCGTCTGAAATTCCACCCACGGCTGGTTGTGATACAGACTCACGCGCGTGCGGATCGGCAGTTGCACGCGGCGGCGCGCTCTGCTCCGGCGCGACTCAGTCAAGCCTTCAGGCAGAGAAAGCGTGAGGGCGATCTCGATGGTGGCGCGCAAAGGTCCGGTTTCCACGAGAGTCACTGTTGCGGCAGCATCATGCGAGGTGAAAACCGCATCCTTGCGTGGATAAGAATAGTTGTATTCATCGCCGGCATCGCCGCTGTCTTCGATCACATGCAAGCCGGAGAATTGTTCACCGGTGCGTTTATCATGCAGGTTGATTGAGCCATTGGACTGCACCTCCACGCGCAGAAAGTCATTTTCCAGAACATTTTCCTGTGCGCGCAAGCTGCTGTGATAGACCGGCATGCTTTCTTTCAATTCGACGCGGTAGCGTGCGAAGCCCAGGCCGGGAACCTGCGCCGCATCGAGCAACACCTGAAAGCGTTCGGTGAGTCTTTTGGAGGGATAGGAATAGTCGCTGTAGCGCAAGCCATGGCCTTCGGGTTCATGCTGCAAGACTTGATACGGCACCTCATTACCGTTTTCATCGCGCAAACAAAAACCCGATATGAGCGGCAGCGGCTTCTTGACCCGTACGGTCGGATTCAATCCCACCACGATCTTTTGGCGGAAGAATTCCACCGGCGCGGCCACCACCTGGCTGGTGTTGCGCATCTGCGGATTGAAAACCAAAACACTCTCGTAGCCTTCCCAGGCATCGGGATGAAGCCGGCGCACGGACTTGTCGATGATCGCTTCGCCCACTTGCTGCACTTTTTCGAAGCGCGTCATCATCTCGCGATGCACGGCATCGATGCTGCAGCCGCAAATCGAATCGTGCGGATGATTTTGCAGCAAGATTTTCCAGCCATGTTCCAGCATGGAAAAAAGCTGTTGCCGGCCCGCCCTGGTGGCCCACATCACCAGCGGCTCGACGTAGCGCGTGAGCATTTTCTCCGCGGCATGATTCGCTTGCTTGAGGTACATGCGCGAGGAATTCACGCCCGACTGCACGGCAAAGGCGTAGCGAAAGCCCCGGTGCAATTCGCCTTCGACTTGCCGCAGCTCAATTTCATGCTCACGCAAATGATTCTTGACCGCTTCGACATAAGCCGGGATGCTGCTGTGGCGGAATTCGCCTTCGCCCAGTGCGGTCATCACGCGCAACGCTTGCGGTAAATACGGTTCAGGGAAATGATGGTCCCCGCCATTCATGCACAAACGATGCGGGGTGGTGGCTCGTGGATCGAGAATCTCTTGCAGCTCGCGAGCCTTGCGGTGAAAGGCTTTGTCATTGTTTTCGCCGATATACGCATCGCCGTAGCCGTTGGGCGGCAGGTGAATCATCAGCACCTCGGAGCCGTCAGGCGCGACCCAGCGATACTCGGATTTTTCCTGTCCCGGTTCGCCGCCGAAACCGCGATAGACAATTGCCGTGTCCATCTCGAAGCCGCGCAAAATGGCCGGCATCATCGCCAGGTGACTGAAGGAGTCGGGAATGTAGCCCACCGGCATCACCGGGCCATAGGCAGCGCCCACTTTTTTGCCGAGGAGCAAATTGCGCACGGTGGATTCGCCCGAGACCAGATACTCGTCCGGCAGAATGTACCACGGCCCGATGGAAATCTTTCCCGCTTGAATCAGTTGCTGCAACTCAGCCGCGCGTTGCGGCAGGATCGCAGCATAATCTTCGAGCACGATGGTCTGGCCGTCGAGGGTGAAATGCTTGAATTCCGGCTCGGTTGCGAAAATCTCGAGCAGCGCGTTGATCATGTCCACGAGATCGAGGCGAAAGGTTTCGAAGGTTTTGTACCATTCGCGATCCCAGTGGGAGTGGGAGATGAAGTGATAGACGGGTTTCACGGGCAACCAATTTGTCTGAAGGTGTGGATCATTTGCATTGTCAAAAATGTATTGTTTCTTGAAGACTGGTTTGATATTTTGCTTGCACAATTTTGGTCACATCATCACACTTGTGAGAAGTCGAAATATGAAACTGAAAGTCATCATACACGAGGCCGAAGAAGGCGGTTATTGGGCCGAAGTTCCCGCCATACCTGGCTGTGCGACACAAGGAGACACCTTCGAAGAACTCTTGACCAATATTTATGAGGCAGTCGAAGTCTGCTTGTCCGTTGACGTTGCAAATGAGCCTTCCAACACCGGCAAGGTGATGGAGATTGTTGTGTGAAAAGCATCTCGGGAAAGGATTTTGCACGGTTGCTCGAACAAAAGGGCTGGCAACTGAAAAGAGTCAAAGGAAGCCATCATGTGTATGTGAAGCCTGGCAACCCTGCACGCATATCCGTGCCAATCCACGGGAATCAACCTCTCAAAATTGGATTGCTCAAACACCTAATGAGGCTCGCCGACATCGACGCCGAAGACCTCTAGCTTCTTTGCAACGAATACGCTCCAAAAAGTAGCAAATAGAATCTAACCTCCAGCCAACATCCGGCGCACCACTTCCAAGTTCTTTTTTGAATTCTCGATCAATGGCAAACAATGCGTTTCAATGGTGACATGCTCGACGACTTTGTCGCGCGCCAGCGCACGCAATTGCCCCTGCCAATCCACCTTGCCTTCACCCACCGGCACACATTCCACCAATGAGCCTTTGATGGTGTCTTTCACGTG
>QEVD01000338.1 GCA_003576975.1 Candidatus Zhuqueibacterota bacterium | reverse complement strand
GTCGATGCGCGCGCGGAGTATTATGGTTTGGAGCATCTCAATTCGACGAGCATCGGCATGCCGCACCGCCTGGGCGACTTGAGCAGCGCCGGCGACGTTGCACCGGTGTATGCCGGTCTCACGCGCCAGGACATTGATCTTGAATATGCCGCCCACGAATACTTTCATTTGTGGAATGTCAAGCGCATTCGCCCGTTTGCGCTGGGTCCGTTTGATTACACACGCGAAGTTTATACCACAGGCTTGTGGATCGCTGAAGGCTGGACGGATTATTACGGCTATCTCACGTTGCGGCGCACCGGGCAGTGGCCGGAATGGAAATGGCTTCGCCTGTATGCCAATTTGCTGGCAGAATATCGCAAGTACAGCGGCTGGAAATTTCGCAGCGCCAGCCAGGCGAGTTTTGACACCTGGCTTTGGTCTTATGGCAGCGGTGAACAAGGCAATCTCGGCCGCACCTTTTTTTCATATTATCCGCATGGCAATCTGCTGGCGCTGTGCATGGATCTGCGCATTCGCAGTGAACGCAAAAATCAGTGCAGCCTCGATGAGGTGATGCTTGCTCTATTGCAACGTTTTGGGCTGCCCAAACCGGGATTCACCGAGGCGCAATTTTGGCAATGTGTCAGCGACGTTACTCAACTCGATTGGAATGATTTTCGCCGGCAGTTTGTCGAGGGCACGGAACCTTTGCCGGTTGAACAATTTCTCGCGCTCGCCGGAATTGCAGTTGATACGCTGTCAAATGCGCATGCGCCTTATCTCGGTGTCAGCGTCAAGAATCAAAACAATCAAGCGGTAATTGCAGAAGTGGCTGAGGCCTCCCCTGCTGCGCAAGCGGGATTTGAGGCGGACGATCGCCTGCTGGCATGCGATGACAAAGCCCTCACGTTCGATAATTGGCAGGAGGTGGTGCAGGCAAAACCGGTGGGAACAAAAATCAGCTTACTCATCGCGCGGCGCGACCGCATTCGCAAACTGGAGGTGACTTTGGCGGCGCAGCCAGCGGCCTCGTTTGAATTTTCCATTTCGGAGACTGCCACGGCAGAGGCTAACACATTGCGTGCGCAATGGTGGCAACCCTATGCGGGCCGGGAAACAAAATAGAGCGCTATATGAATTTTGGTATTCACGTTTTTATCTGTTGTGTTTTGTGTTAGGGCTTAACCGGGGGCTTTGTCAAGGCAGATGCTGCGGCCAAGTCGCGGCAGAACAATTAACAATTTCAATCATCAAAACACATTAAGCCTGCGTCTGCTCGCGCCTCAACCGTTCCAATTCATCTTCGATTGAATTATCTTCATCGAGTTTTTGAAAATCAAGCTCGCGCTCAAAATCCGTTCGGGGGGCTTCACTCATTTGCTCGCCTGCCTGTTCGACCTGACTCACCATAGTCTGATAAATCCCCAATGCCTTGCCGGTTGATTGCAGATCTGAAATCGAATTGATGGCCGTATTCAAAACTTCGCCGGTGCGTGACGGCGCGGCGTGACCGCGCAAGGCGAATGCCCGGCGCCGCACCAAATCTTCTTTTTTGCGGCGTGCGAGCTGGACCTGATCTTCCAAACGCGGAAGATCGGCCTTGCGCTGCGCGACGATTTCCCGGGCCTCTTGCAAATCCTTTTCGAGGGTTTCCCGAGCTTTTTGCGTGTGCAGTTTGCGCGCGAGCACTTGTTTCGCCAGCGCTTCGTTGCCGGCATGCACCGCCTGTTTTGCCTGCTCGGCCAGCTCTTGCACCAAATCCTGAGACGCTTGAATCTGTTTACGTAATTGCTTCTCACGCGCCAAAGCGCGCAGCGTGTCGCAGCGCAATTCGATCAAACTTTCCTCCATGTCCGCGATAAGCTGCTTCACCAGCATGGCCGGATCCACGGCCTGCGCCAACAGGTGG
Organism: Candidatus Zhuqueibacterota bacterium; assembly: GCA_003576975.1. Classification (GTDB taxonomy): domain Bacteria; phylum Zhuqueibacterota; class Zhuqueibacteria; order Zhuqueibacterales; family Zhuqueibacteraceae; genus Coneutiohabitans. The sequence continues at coordinate 5,513 of QEVD01000338.1, read as the reverse complement.
TCGAGATTTGCCGCAATTTGCGCGGCAATGCTTGCTTTCGTTTTCATGCGCCGCTCCCTTACGCCATAAGCTCGTGCAGATGATATTTTCTGTAATACTCGCGAAACTGTTCATAGGGCAGGCCCAGGCGTTGCGCCGCCAGACGTTGGTTGCCGTGCGCGTCCTTGATGGCATTCAGCAGCAAGGTCTTTTCAAAAGCCAAAACCTTTTCGGAAAAAGTTCCGTTCAGCGGCTCGACTGTAGTGAGCGCCAGAGGCAAATCCGAGGATTGGATGACGCCGTCTTCATCCGTCAAATAAAGCTGTTCGATCAAATTTTTGAGTTGACGAATATTGCCGGGCCAATGATACGCTTGCAGATCTTTTATGGCTGCCGGTGTGAACGATTTCTGTTCGAGGTTGGGAATTTCGAAATGAAGCTGCTGCACGAAATGTGCAATCAGCGCGGGGATATCCTCCCGCCTTCGGCGCAACGGCGGCAAGATCAGTTCGGCAAAGCTAAGCCGGTGATAAAGCTCCGGCAGAAACTCGCCGGAATCCATCATTTCCTCCAGCGGCGCGTTTGTGGCAATGATAAAATGTACATCCGCGTCGAACGCCTCGGCGCCGCCGACTTTTTCAAATTTTTTGTGCTCGATAACGCGCAGCAGTTTTTCCTGGGTGGCGCGCGAAAGGTTGGCGATCTCATTCAAAAAAAGCGTGCCCTTGTTTGCCAGCTCCAGCTTTCCCGGTTGCGCATCAACATGCGTTTCTTTCTCATGTCCAAAAAAATCCGTCGCAAAAAATTCGTCCGGCACAACGGCGCAATGCATGACAACAAACGCGCGGCCGCTGCGATCTCCGGCTTGATGAATGAAGCGCGCCAACAAATCCTTGCCCGCGCCGCGTTCTCCACGAATCAATATCGGGCGCGGCACTTTTGCCATTTTTCTCGCCCGCTTTAAAACAGCCTGAAATGCAGCACTCTCTCCTACGCAATTCAAATGATCAAAATTAAAGGCAATTGCATGATTCATATTATGCCCTTCGTTCACCAGCGCATTCACGTATCCCGGTTTAAAGATGGCTTCCCGCGCGCATAAAAGCAAGCGTCTTCTCACAAAAAAATGCCCCAATCTTTTTTGCGCTGCTCAACTGCGCGAGGGCAGCGCTAAAAAAATGGGGCATCCCGGTCAAAATACGTCTACTGCAAGAAAGCTTTTTGTTGTAGATTGCCGATCGGCGTTAGCCGGCACACAATATGCTTAAATCGGAATATTTTGCGTCGAATCACTGCACCACGGTTTACTTCAACAAGACGAGCTTGCGCTGCGAGGTAAATTCCCCTGCTTTAATGACGTACAGATAAACCCCGCTCGCCACACGTATGCCGCGCGCATCTGTTGCATCCCAGATGAAACTGTGGCTGCCGCTTGCAAAATTGCCGTTTGCCACTTGCTTTACCAACTGTCCGTTCGTGTTGTAAACCGACAACGTGACGTCGCTATTCACCGGCAACTCAAAACTGATCACAGTTGTCGGGTTGAAGGGGTTGGGATAATTCTGCAGCAAGGCAAATTTTTGCGGAGGTTGGCCGCCGCTTTCGGGATTCGTGACCGCCGTGGTCGTCAACGCAGCCACAAAATCAACTTTGCCATAACCCCATTTGTTGTTGGGCGTCGCGCCGGTGAAACCATCATTTTTAGCCGTGCCGGTAAGCATGTTGCGAATTTGAATCGCGTCGAAACCCGGATTTCGTTCCAACATTAATGCGATACCGCCGGCAACGTTCGGCGCGGCGAAGCTGGTGCCCAGACCGATGGCGTGGCGATTATCACGCAAAATATAAGCATTCGGAAAAGTGGCCGTGCCTTTCCAAACGCTGAATTGCGCATTAGGCGAAGCCTCGGCTGAGAGTGTTGATGCGATCATGCGGCCGGGCGCAGCAATCTCCGGTTTGATGCGGCCATCGCGCGTCGGGCCGTTGCCGGAAAATGCGCCCGAGGTGTTGACTGTGGCAGAGGGATTTTGCAGTTGATTGCCATCCAAATCCGTCCAGAGTTTCTTTGTGTCCCACGCGCCCACCGTGATAATATTGTTTGCGGTACCCGGCATGGTCAGAGTGCGCGTCTCATCGATATTTGAAGTCAGACTCGCGGCCATGGTCGAAGCGGTGAGCCAAAGATCATAGCGCGGGGCTGCGCCGGAAATCGTCAAGCGCCAAGTGCCGGCAGCCGGCACATTGCTGCTGAAATCGAAAACTTGCATCAAAACTTCTTTATCGCCGTTGAGCGGATTGACGCCAGCCGAGGCATTGTCGATAATAACCGCGCCATTGGGCGTATCTTGCCCAAACCGCACGCCGCTATTGGCGGTGTATTGCGCGTTGTTTGGCGCCGTCAGGCGAAAACTGAGATTGGCGGCGCCGGAATACCACGCTTCGATTTGCACATAATCATTTTGTGTGCCGGAAGTGGCGGTAAAGGAAGGAAGATTGAAATCAATCGTGACGGACCCGCTGTTCAGCGTTCCGCCGGCGTGAATATTTTCGTCCCCATCATTCCCGGCGGCAGCCACAATAACTTTGCCGCTTTTGCCTGGCCCGACGAGATTGTCGATGGCCTGCTCTTGCAAGCTCGTGCCGTCGTGCGCGCCGCTATGTCCGCCAAAACTCAGATTGATGACATACGGCTTGCCCAACACGGCGGCAACGCTGTCGATAAATTTCATGCCGCGAATGGCATCGGCCTCGGAAATGGTGCCGTTGTCGCCATTTTGAGATTTTATCGCCACAAGGTCCGCTTCCGGCGCCATGCCGGCATATGTTCCTGCGGGAATGTTGGCGCCGGTGGCGCGGCCATTGCCCGCTGCTGTGCCCATCACATGCGAGCCGTGGCCGTTGCGATCGGCTTCGCTGACGGTTCCGCCGCCAGATAATGCAGCATTGATCTGCGCCTCGGTGTAAACGGCGCCGCCTTGACTGAGATCCAAAATGTATTTGATGCGCGTTTGGCCCTGCGCCGTGCGAAAATCATCGTGCCGCCAATCAATGCCGGAATCAATGACGCCGACCAGGACGTTTCTGCCGCTGAGATTGAATTGTTGCCTTGCCGCTTTGCCTCGCGATTCCGTGGTACCGGTATCGTTGCTGAACTTCATCAACTTGGAAGCTTCCAGATAAACCACGCTTGGCAAATTCGCGAGTGTTTCCAGGCGCTCGACCGGCGCTTCGACAACGGCAATATCACCGATCATGGCCAGCACGCGTCCGCCGTTAGCGGTGATTTCATCACCGGGGCCTTTGGTTTTGACCAACAGGTTGATGCGTTCGCCGGAGGCCGTCGTGCGCAACGCGCCGGTTTTTGTCAACAAGCCTTTTTGAAACAGCGGCTGCTGCACCAGCAGGCGCAAACGCGGATCGAGCTTCGCCGCTGTCGAAGAACTCAATTCACCCGCAAACAACAACGTTTGGGATAGAAAAAAAACAGCCGCGCTCAAGAACAATGCATTATCCTTTCGCATGCAACAAACTCCTTTTAAATTTTATGGAACAGGGTCCGGGGCGATTTTTTGCTCTTTGGCATATTCAAGATACACAACAAAGTCAAGTTTTGCGGCTGGCAGCACGGCCGCGCGCGCGAGCGTTGCGGTTGCGATCGTGCCCAGCGTGGTCTGCACGTTCACGCCGGCGTTCGCAAGCTCGGTTTGCTGCTCCGGCGTCAACGGCGCTTTGAATTTTATCAAAACCTCAAGGGGCGTATCCGCCGCCGTTTGCTCCGGCCGTTGCAAGACCATGCGCAAGCGGGGATCGAGTTTTTGTACGGCGTTATCGGTTTCGTTTTTATGTTGCGGAGAACACATGAGCAAAGACAAACAAAGAGGTAAGATAAACCCCCGGTTCAAATTTTCGTGGCCGATGGTGCGAAGATTTCTTATTTTTTGCAAGCTAATTTTCAACAACACAATGCAGGAAACATGATCGTCGATCACTCTGCGGCGCCGGCGCGGTTGCCGCGTGGAAAACGCCTGGTGTTCTGGCTCGCGACGCGCTTCGGCTGGCTCTTGCTGTTGCTCGTCGGGCGCTGGACGCGCATTCGTTTTCTCGGGCGAAATCATTTCGAAACACTGCGCGCGCACCAGCGCCCGTTCATCATCTGCACCTGGCACGGCAAAATTCTCATTCCGATTTTCATTCACCGCGGCGAAAATATCTGCGGCATGGTGAGCGAACATAATGACGGCGAAATGATTGCGCAAACGCTGCACCGCATTGGCTACACCACCGTGCGCGGTTCGAGCACGCGCGGCGGCAGCCGCGCCATGATCGCCATGATTCGTGAGCTTAAGGACGGCGGCGTCGGCGCCATCATGCCTGACGGCCCGAAAGGCCCGCGCCAGGTTTTCAAAGCCGGCGCGTTGGCGATTGCCCAAAAAGCCGGCGCGGATCTGCTGCCGATGACGTTCGCCAGCTCTTCTTTTTGGCGATTGAAAAGCTGGGATCAGTTCATCATTCCCAAACCCTTCAGCCGATCGCTTGCGCTCTACGGCGAGCCGATCACGGTACCCTCCGTTTTGAACGCGGAATCGTTTGAAACACTGCGGCAACACGTCGAAACGCGCATGCGCGCGCTGGAAACGGAAGCTGAGGCACAATGTTGATTAAACCCGCCCGTGTTGAGGTTCATCAGAGGCCGGCAAACGCTATGACGCATATGCGGCAAAACGCATGATCCATTTTCCACCTCTTGCGCCGCTGTCCGGGCTTTATCGCGGCCTCGTTCACCTTCGTAATTTGAGTTACGATAAAGGGATTTTGGCCTCCGCCAAACTGCCGGCATTTGTCATCAGCATCGGCAATCTCTCGGTGGGCGGAACGGGCAAGACGCCCATGACGATTTTTCTCGCGCAGGCTTTGCATAAAGCCGGGTGGCGCGTTGCAATCGTGGCACGCGGCTATCGCCGCGAAGGCCGGGGAACATGCCTCGTCAGCGACGGCAAAAAAGTTCTCGCGGATTTGCGCGAAGCCGGCGATGAGCCATTGCTGCTCGCGCAGGCGTGCCCGGGCGTGCCCGTTATTGTTGATCGCAACAAAACTCACGCCGCTGCCATTGCCGTTGAGCAATTCAATCCGCAAATTATTTTGGTTGATGACGGCTTTCAACATCGCCACTTGCAGCGCGACCTCGACCTCGTTCTCGTGCCCGCCGCATTTCTCCTGCAAACTCCGCGACTCTTGCCAGCGGGGCCGTTGCGCGAACCGATCGTGAGTTTGCGGCGCGCACAATTTTTATTGCTGACAGGACTCACGGATCTCGCGCCCTCACGGCAACATCACGTTTGGGAGAGATGCCAGCAATTTGAGGCCAGAGCATTTGCGTTGCATTTTCAGGCGCAAGCGTTAATCTCCTTGCATAAGCGCGAAACATTTCCCCTAAATCAACTGCGTTCCGCAAAAGTTGTTCTAGTCAGCGGCATTGCGCAGCCGGAACGTTTTCATCATATGATACAAACGCTCGGCGCGCAGGTTGTGCACAC
>QEVD01000337.1 GCA_003576975.1 Candidatus Zhuqueibacterota bacterium | reverse complement strand
GATGCGCGCAGCAAGCGCCGCGTCGTTTGCCTCGCCCTGATCGATCCCGCCACCAACGAGCGCTGGCTTATCGAAGCCACGCCTGATTTCCGCGAACAATTGCATCTGCTGGATGTCGCAGCGCCGGTGGAAAGATCGCCCGGACTCGACGGCATTTTTCTCACCCACGCCCACATGGGACATTACACCGGCTTGATGTTTCTCGGCCATGAATCGCTGGGCGCGAAAAATGTTCCAGTGTTTGCCATGCCCAGAATGCACGGTTATCTCAGCAAGAATGGGCCCTGGGATCAACTCGTGCGCTATCAGAACATTGATTTGAAATTATTGCAGCATGATGTTGCCGTACAGTTGAATGATCATCTCTCGATTACGCCATTCCTTGTGCCGCATCGCCAGGAGTATTCCGAAGTTGTAGGTTTCCGCATTACTGGGCCAAATCGTTCCGTGCTGTTCATCCCGGATATTGATAAATGGGAATTGTGGGATGAGCAGGGCACCCGCATCGAGGATATGATTGCCTCAGTCGAAGTCGCATATCTTGACGGCACTTTTTACGCCAATGGCGAAATTCCCGGCCGCGATATGTCTACTTTTCCGCATCCGTTTATCACCCACAGCATGCAACGTTTCCAAACGCTGCCCGACGTTGAACGCGCAAAGGTCCGGTTCATTCATCTCAATCACACGAATCCTGCTTTGCTACCGGAAAGTGAGGCGCGCCGGACAATTAAGAAAAACGGTTTTCGCGTGGCGCAGGAGGGGGAGAAGGTGGAGTTGTAGCAGGGGACAGTGAGCACTAGTTGAATCTCTTGCAGGAGAGCCTGGCAAAGCACTCCGGAACAAGCGGAATACTTGTAGCCATGGTTTGCCGGAAAATTTAGGTTGAATGCGAAGCTAACCCTGAGGTCGCTTGATTGATTCTGCCCTGTGAAAGCTCGACCAGCTTCTGCGGCCGCTCGGTCGTGAAAAAATAGCGCCAGCGTTTGCGCGTTTGCAACTCCACGCCCATGCCGCTTTGCGCGACATAGGCAAAGGTATTGCGCAAATCGTAACGCACACCCCAGCCGATGAAGCGCGAAAAAAGATAAGGTTCCGGTTTGATGCTTTCAATCTCCTTCCAGCGCAGGCGCGTGCGCACAAAACCAAAGCCAAAAGAGATGCCCGTCTCCGTGACTTCAATCGACAATCGCCGAAACGTGAAGGTGGCGGCGATGAGCGCGAGCACAGCCGCAATCATCACTACCACAAGCCAGGTAGGCAGATGAGGCCAAAGCAGGACCAGAACAACAACAAGCAACGAGGCCGACCCGATGGCGAGGGCCAGCAGGCGCAAAATCCAACGCTTCATCGGTTGATATTCGCGATACAAAACAGCTTTGGAGGTTTTCATTTTTCGCGCAAGTTTGAAGTTGACCGTTGCAGGTGCATGCCGCGACGCCAGCGTCAATCTAATGGGAACATTTCAAAAAAGCAATGCTGGTGAAGGCTTAAAGGCATTAAATTTACTGAAATTCACCTTGACTTTTTAACGAGATAGCCTTATTTTGGCGTCGCTTTTTGAAGGCCAGGTAGCTCAGTCGGTAGAGCAACGGACTGAAAATCCGTGTGTCCGCAGTTCGATTCTGCGCCTGGCCACAACCTCACAGCTGTCTCAAGCTGGTGTAGCTCAGATGGTAGAGCGGCGCACTCGTAATGCGCAGGTCAGCGGTTCGATCCCGCTCACCAGCTCGTATTTCACTTCACAAGACGATCGCATATTCTGATTCCTCTGCCCATTTTCCATCATGACTAAATCCTTTTGCCTGTTCGCCGCGCTGCTTTTCCCTGCGATGTCATTTGCTCAATCCGCCGGTTATACCTTTTTGCGCACGCCCGTGGGCGCGCGCCAGGCCGCTATGGCCGCGAGTTTTATTTCTATATCAAAGGATGCGCACAGCATTTATTACAACCCCGCAGGCCTGGCAGACATGTCGAATCGTGCTGCGACCTTCGGCTATATCAACAACATTCTTGATGTGCAGGATTTCTTCGGCGCCTATGTCATGCCACACAAACAGGGCAGCTACGGCTTCGCCCTGCAATACACCGACTACGGCGAATTTAAGCGCACGAATGAATTCGGTGAAGAGCTGGGAAATTTTGGCGCAAATAATGTCATCGCCTATTTGAACTATTCGCGCGCGCACTCCGAGCGGCTGCTTGTGGGCGGCAATTTGAAATACATTCGCTCGGCGTTGGCAGATTTTTCTTCGGATGCCTTTGCGCTCGATCTTGGCGTGATTTATCATTCCAGCTTGTTTGACAATTTCGATTTCGGTGCGGGCGTTTTCAATCTCGGTCGCGTGCGCAAAACGTTTGACGGCCTCAAAGAAGATTTGCCATTAAATTATCAATTCGGCATTTCGAAGCGCCTGGCACATTTGCCGCTGTTATACAGCCTGACCCTGGTGGCTTATCCTGATCCCGGCAAAGTCGTACAATTCGAAGAAGTGCAATTCCGCGCCGGCGGTGAATTCAATCTTTCGCAAAACGCCTATCTACGTTTGGGCTACAACACCCTCGGCCGCGACCAGAAAGTCGGAACCGACAGCGACCGTTTTGCCGGGCTGTCGATCGGATTGGGACTAGATTATCGCCAATACAAATTTGATTATGGCATGTCCTCCTTTGGCGAAATCGGAAATCTCAACCGGCTAAGCATGTCGATCATTTTCTGAAACCGCGTTGTAGCGGAGATCTTGTTTAAAAAAAATCAGCCAGTGAGAAAAAAATCAGCCAGTGAGTTCGTACTCATTGGCTTTTTCATTTTATAGCGGTTTTAATTGTGTCGAACTTGTCATTCTGCAAGAATCTTGTGAAGCTGCCGTCTAAAATCGAATTTTCACAAGATTCATCTCAATAACACATTCATCAATGGCAAAACGCTATCATATCATGTTGGAGGTAACTTTATGCACATTGGATTTATTGGCCTCGGCATCATGGGCCGGCCCATGGCAGAACACTTGCTGAAGGCGGGTTATCGCTTGACGGTATTCAATCGTACCGCGAGCAAAACCAAGTCACTAGTGGCGCAAGGCGCAGAGGCCGCCAATTCGCCGGCAGAGCTGGCGGTCTCGTGTGACGTTATTATTACGATGGTGCCGGATACCGCTGACGTTGAGGAGGTTCTGTTCGGCAATGCCGGTGTGAAGGAGGGACTCTCTGCAGGAAAGATTGTTATTGACATGAGCACGATTTCGCCGGAAGCTACGGAGAAATTTGCCGAACGTATGCGCGAATCAAACTGCGAGATGCTCGACGCGCCCGTGAGCGGGGGAGAACCGGGCGCCATTGCCGCGACATTGACGATCATGGCCGGCGGCAAGCAGGAAATTTTTGAAAAGTGCCAGCCGATTTTTGCAACGCTGGGCAAGAATATCGTTTACACCGGCAAGAACGGCAACGGCCAGCGCACCAAGCTGGTGAATCAAGTCATCTGTGCCCTGAACATTCTCGCCATGACAGAAGGCTTGCGCCTGGCCAAGCTTTCCAATCTCGATCTGCAAACCACATTGCAAGCGGTCAGCGGCGGCGCTGCCGGCTCGTGGATGTTGAGCAATCTCACGCCGCGCATTTTGAAAAACGATTTCGCGCCGGGATTCATGATGCGCCTGCAGAGCAAAGATCTACGTCTGGCCACAGAGCTGATTCAAAGCCTGGGCAAAGAGTTTCCTGGAACGGCCTTGACCCATCAACTCTTTCAACAAGCCGTGGAAAAAGGCTTGGGAGAGCAAGGCACGCAGGGGTTGATCAATTTGTTTGCCGCGACGTGAGCCGGTGTTGCAGAAGCTCAACTCGTTTCGTTACTGATGTATTCAAAGCCTCGAAAACGTTTGAGAATAGGATCATCAAGTTTTCCTCACTTGCCGAGTAACACACGATTCTGCTGGTGAACGTTTTCGAGGTATTCATTCCTATCCCCGCAAAAAACTTTGAGAGTCAATCGGTAATCGTCACAGGAATATTGATATCGATGTCCGACTCATCACTGCGGTCTGCGCCGTTCTTGGGCGTATTATCAAAATGGCTGAGGGCTACATTCAACGAATTTGTCGCGCTGCCCGTGACCGCGCCACCTGCTGAAACCGCAACTGTGAATTCCAAACCCACCGGCAGATTGTTGCTGTCTTTGTCGGTAATCGTCACCGTGAGCCTTCCGGCCAACGCGCCTTGCGGCGTGTAGAAAAATTGATGCGCCTCCGCCTCTTCTTTCACCTCTTTCGTAATGTCTTCCGCCGGATTTTTTGATTCGTCGAGCAATTCAACTTTTCCGGTGTAGGTGCTGCCGGCTTTCAACGTGAGCGTGCCGAAAGTCGGTGCCGCGCCGCCGTCACCGTCCGGGTCCTTGAACGTTGCGGTAACAACATTGCTCGTGCCGTTTTCCGTGAGTGACAAAGTCACTGTGGTGATCAACTCTTGCTCGTTGCCATTGTCCGGGTTGGTGGGATTGTCTTCCTTGCAACTCCACAACAGGAGCACCGGAAGAAGCAAGAGCAACTTTCCTCTGCGATGATTGCGTTTGTAGTTCATGTTACGACTCCTTTGCAGTTTGGTTGAGATATGAGTTGGACTCAAAATTTTGTTCAGCGTGAATCGCCAACTGCGGCAGCGTATTTATTCTTGTTTAAATTTACCGAAGGGAATTTGCAGGCGCAGAATGAAGCTGCGGCCGGGATCATCAATGAAATAGCGATAACGGCTGAGATAATCGCGATACCTCGTATTGAGAACGTTTTGCACACTGGCGTCGAATATTACAGGCTGCGCCGCAAGGTCAAATTGAAAGCCCAGGCTTGCATCCACCAGCGCATAAGGCGCCGGCGGCTTGGCATAATCGGCATGTGCCGGAACGCGTGTTTGCCGGCGCACGAAGGTGCCGCCCAGATCAAGATGCGCGTCCGTAATGCCCTTCGGCTTGGGCAAACGCCAGTGCGTAAACAGGCGAAAACGATCGGCCGGCATTTGAACGAGCGGCTCGCTGGCCTCCAGATTTTGGCCGTACACGATCGCGGCGCTTACACCCAGTTCAAAAAAATTCGTGAATTGATGTTGGACGAAGCCGTCAAAACCGCGGATAACGGCGTCAGCCTGCCGGTAGCGAAACGTCGGAAATGCGCCGCGAATGGTGAGCGTGGGTTCGGGCTGCGGCATTAAAAAAATCAAATCGCGCATGCGATTATTGTAGAGGCTCAACTCGGCGCGGCTTCGTTCGCCATCATGCTTGAGCGTGAGATCGGCTTGCAGGCTGCGTTCGCTTTTCAAATTCAGATCACCGATCTCGAATTGCGCCGTGCCGTGATGCACGCCATTGCTGTACAATTCATTGATGCCCGGCGGCCGCCACGCTGTGCCGATATTCATGCCTAGCGACCACGAGGGCGCTAGCTGATAAAGTGCGCCAAGCACCCCGGTGAGATTATTATAGCGGTGATTTGTTACAACGATTCTTTGTTGGCTAATGCGATAAACCTTCATCTCCCGCGCCTCAAAACGGCCGCCGAAGCTGATCGTCCAGCGACCGCGCGCCCAGGTTTCAAGCGCGTAAACGCCTCCAGTGTAGGCCCGAAAATTGGGGATAAGCAAAATCGTGCCTTCTTGCACGTTGCCCTGGCGAACACCGCTCACGCCGAGCCTGCCAAAGAAATTGTGCGCGGGTTGATGGCTGAACGCCAGATCCACAGAATGCGTGGTCAGCGTCAAATCGAAGGAAGGCCGGGCGCGCGCCGCCAGCGAATCGTTGTAAGGTTTGTGCGCATCGAACTCCTGGCGGTGGTTCTGCTGCCAGCCGTATTGCACCTCGAGGCGGCCCAGGCGCGGAAATTGAATTTGCGATTTCAATGAGAGCAAATTGTGCACGATATCCTGCTTGGGCGGGCGCAGATCGTAGCTGAAATCCGTTTTGGTCAATGGCCGGCCGCGTTCGATTGCGCGTAGCAAATCGGTTGTGTTGCCGATGTGTGCACCGCTAAAAATGCCCAATTCCGTGCTGAAATGGCTCAGGTTTAATTCCGTGCTAAAACGCGTGCTCTGATACCCGAAACCCAATGCGGCATCACGCTCGAAAAAACCGGAATTGCGCATGTTATAATCCGGTGTTTGGGCGTCGCCGGCTTTGCGCAAACTGCCTTGCAAGCGCCAGGCGAAACCGGGAATTTTTTTCATCGCGCCTTCCAGCAGCAATGAACCGGAGCCTTGCAGATTATTCGAAAAGCCGTTGAGCCACATCTGCCCGCCGAAACCCGGCGTATCGCGCAATGCGCGTGGTTCGATGCGAATCACGCCGCCGATGGCATTGGAGCCATACTGCACGCCGGCCGCGCCTTTCAACACTTCGATGCGCGCCGGCGCAAACGGATCGATCTCCGGCGCATGTTCACCGCCCCATTGCTGGCCCTCTTGCGCCACACCGGCATTCAACACCAGAATGCGATCACTATGCAAGCCGCGCACAACCGGCTTGGCAATCGATGGTCCGGTTTGCATGACGGTGACGCCCGGAATATCTTTGATCGTCTCGCCCAACGATTGGCCGCGTGCTCTTTCCAATTCGGTCGAGCGCAGCACCGCAACGGAACGGCTTGAGCCGGTGAGACTGCTGTGATCATTGGCATCGGCCGTAACCGTGACTTCTTGCTCCTCAAGTGGAGCAACAGTCAAACGAAATTCATAATTCAAATCGTGGGAAAAGGACAGCGTTTCTGTGACTGTGGAATATCCCAGCAAACGGCAAATAATTTTGTGTTGCCCGGCTTGAATGTCTTTTATTTCGAACTGGCCGTCTTCATCGGTGACCGTGCCGCGGCGTAAATCTGGAAAATAGACTTGTGCACCGGGAAGCGGCCGTTTGAGCTGGCGATCGATCACCTTGCCGGTAAATATCACTTTTGTACGGTCCCGCGGCTGTGCAGTGTTTTGAGCGTACACATATTCACCTGCACACCAAAGGGACAAAAGCGAAAAGGAGCATAGAACTAGTTTTCGCATGAAAGTAACCTCTTAAAATAATCGAATGGCACCTCGGATTGGAGAATCATCCGGTGATGCTGTCGAATTCAAAATCAAAAAGGTGTGTCGAGCACAATGAAATGATGCGCGAAAAGACACGACGGCAAGTCGCGTTTATACCAGAAAAACATACCGGCGCAAAACGCTTCATTGCGCGTGACAAACGCAAAAGATGAAAAAGCGAAACGAAAAATTAGGCAAGAACAGCAGGAGGGGCGCGCAGATTGGAATGGGTGGCGCAGTAGAGAAGGTTGAAATGGGGTGTTGCTGTGATGGTGAGGCAAAACGTTTGTGGGGCGCTTACGGTTTCATCAGAAAAATTGACCGCGATATTGGCCAACGAGTACAGACACGCCACGCAATTGTACCCATGCGTTTGCTGGAATTGGACGGCATCATCCGGCTGAAAGGCCGCAACACCTGCGTTGCCCGGCGGCCAGTTGCCGTGTTGATGCGCCAGTTCGGCTGACGCTGAGCAGGAGTAAAACCAAACTCAGAGAGACGGCGACAACGGGTCTCCATTTCCCTGTCATCAGAAGGCTCCGTTTTTGTGATTAAAAGCGTTTAAGTAATTTCCCCCAACAATGGTTTTGCGTCTATTATTCCCAACAAGGCACAGAACAATACGAAAATTTTTGTTTAAACGTCAAATGAATTTTAGCGAATTGCAAAAACTACCAACGCCACCAGGACCGTTTCTCTTCCGGACCCTGATCGTTCTTGAGAAGTTCTTGCAGATATTCCCTATCGGCGAGATCTTTGGGGCGGTACGTGTCTTTTGTTTGGATCAATAATTCGGGTTTGAGAAAAGGGATGTTCACGCCGTTGAGTTCCGCCATTTCGACGTGTGCGGCAGCTTGTTCATAGGTAACGCTACAAGCCTTGGTCATCAAGTCAATAACGATTTCATCTGCGACGCGCACCACTTGATAGCTGGCCACCTCATGCGCCTCGATCTCGCGAATAGCCTGATCGGGGAGATAGAGCAACGTTTGTTTTATTTTTTTGATATTTTCCAGCGACCCGTCGATCAGAAGATCGATGTCACTCGTGCCGCGCAAGTAGCCGTGATAAATAATTGCAAAACCTCCGATGACGACGTAACGCACGCCCGAGGCGTTTAATTGCCGGCAAAGCTCAATCAAGTCTTCCGGTGTCGCGTCGCGAGAAAACTCTGGACGCGCATTTGCATCATCCATCGATCGGCTTCCTCAAACGTTTTGAACCGGTAAAGCCCGCGTGGACAAACCGCGGTTGTGCCGCGCAGTTGCTGCATCGTTTTCAGCCAGCGCGCGGCTGCGACAGGCGAGGAATCGACGCCGCGCCGATGTCCAACAACTTTCACGTTCCATTCATTCGTCTTTTGCGCCATGGCTGCTGTCTCTCTTTTTGTTTGGAAGATTGCACTTAAAGTAAACCTCCTCCCACGCAAAAGCAAGCGCTCTTTTGCTTGACTTGCTGGGTTTGATTTCATTATTTTCCGCTTCACCTTTCAAGCAACAGGCAGTCATTGCGGAGAAAAGATGAAGCAAATTGAGCCACATGAGCTGCACCAGCGTCGCGAACAGGGCGAGAAAATCGTATTGCTCGATGTTCGCGAACAACACGAAGTGGATTATTGTCGCATTGCCGGTTCGCTGCATATTCCCATGCGTCAAGTTCCCCACCGGATTTCCGAGCTGAGTCCCGAGGATACCATCGTGGTATATTGCCATCATGGCGGCCGCAGCATGCAGGTTAGCCGGTTTCTCGAACAACAAGGCTTCAAGAGTGTGATGAATTTGCGCGGCGGTATTACGGTATGGTCGCAACAGGTCGATCCCTCAGTGCCGAGGTATTAGAATATCGAGAATCGCGGATAGAAGATACCAAAAGCCGCCGGGCGGCAATACTCCTCGGCGATTCCCCAAATAAACATTCTTCAGAAGCTTTATGCTGCTCCGTTACACGCCCAACATGAAAAAGCGCCTGAACCGGCGTTTGGTCGTGATGCTGCACAATGCCTTGCGCCACTTTCCCGAGTTGGAGGGCCAAACCATTACAGTTGGGTATACCCGGACTCATCTCGGCGCAGCCATTCGCGAACAGAATTTGATCCGGTTGCGCGCGCGCAAAGTGACCTACAATACTATCGGCCACGAGTTGACGCATCTCGTGCAGGGCATGAACGGCATTCCCGAAGGCGAAAAACAATGCGATATCTGGACGCTGGCGCGCAGCTCTTTGTTTTGTGATGACGCGCCGACTTATCTGCAATTGCCGCTCCAACTGCGCCGGCATTGGCCGGCTTATGCTTCCGAAGTACACGCGTTGTGTCGCCGCGCAATCGAAGTTCGAAAAACCTATCGCAATTATATTCGTTGGTTGGAGCAGGAATTGGCGGAATTGAGCCGGCGCGCAACCACTGGCGCAAAGCAATTGGAATTGGTGCTGGATTCGTCGCTCAAATTTTGAATATGCTTCTGAAAGTTTTAGGCAGAATGATTTTACGACATAATTCTGCTGACGAAGTACGTTAAAGGAGCCTTTCGTATTTCTTGGGTGTTTCGTGGCTAACAGGTTTAAATCTGCTTATACCGAATTCATGTCCTTCCGAGAACTCCACCGCTTGCAATTCTAAATTCGCTTCTGTATTTTCCTTCTGGCTCTGGCTGAATTCATTTGCCTGACAGAACAGCTTCCCACATGCAATTCCCCTACGCTGAAATTCATTTTGCTCTGCCGCTCTCGCGTGGTTACACCTATCGCGTGCCGGAATCTCTCGATCATCTTGCCTTGGTCGGCAGTCGCGCGTTGGTGCCCTTGGGCAAACGTGTCGCAACGGGTTTCATTGCCTGCCGCAAAGCCGAAATCGACTTTCCCGCGGAAAAACTCAAAGATGTTTTGGATATTCTCGATGAAACGCCGCTGTTCGACGAAACGCGCATGGATTTGGCGAAATGGGTGGCGGAATATTATCTCGCCAGCCTCGGTGAAGTGTTGCGCACCATGTTGCCGCCGGGTCTCGAAAAAGAGAGCAAACAATTCGTGCGCCTCATGCGCGCGCCGAGCCTGCAAGAATTGGAAGACATGGCTGCGCGTGCGCCGCGCCAGGCTGAAATTGTGCAAGCGTTGCTGGGCAAAACCGGCTACAAGGTCTCACATCTTGCGCGTAATCTTAAATATCGAGGCGTGCGTGAGAGCTTGCGCAGCCTGGTGAAGCACGGTTATGTCGAAGTTGCGCAAGCCGCAGGTAAAACGATGGTCGCCGCGCAGAAGGTTACGATCGTGCAATTAACTCCTGCCGGCAAAAAGTTTTTAGAACGGCGCGAAATAGATGCGGCGTCTCATGCAGGAGAAGAGCCTGCCGCTGCGTTAGAAGCTGCAGCCACCGGCGCGAAACGCAAATTAAGTGAAAAACAACATGATGGCCTCAGGCTATTGTACAAGCACGGGGAAATGCCGCGCGCATTTTTGTTGAAGAAAAGCGGCCTGGCAAGCACGTCGTTGAATGCGTTGGCGCAAAGAGCATTGGTGTGTTTCACCGAAAAGCAAGTCGAGCGCAATCCCTATGCTGATCTGCCCGCCAAAGCCGAACCGTTGACGCTGAACGCCGAGCAAAGCGCGGCTGTGCAGCAGGTGACGGAGGCGATGCAACAACAGCAATTCCGCGTTTTTTTGCTGCACGGCATCACCGGCAGCGGCAAGACCCAGGTTTACATTGAAGCAATTCGGTATGCGCTGAGCCTTGGCAAAGGCGCCATTGTGCTCGTGCCGGAAATCTCGCTCACGCCGCAGGCGGTGGCGCGCTTTCAAGCGAATTTCGGCGTTGATATTGCGGTGTTGCACAGCCGCTTGAGCGCGGGCGAACGGTATGATGCCTGGCGTCGCGTCCAGCGCGGCGAAGCCAAAGTCGTGATCGGCGCGCGCTCAGCGGTGTTCGCGCCCATACAAAATCTCGGCTTGATTGTGGTAGATGAAGAGCATGAGACGAGTTATAAACAAGTCGATCCCAGCCCGCGCTATCACGCGCGCGATGTTGCGATCATGCGCGCGAAAATGGCGCACGCCGCGGTGTTGCTCGGCTCGGCCACGCCGGCAATCGAATCGTATCACAACGCGCTGGCAGGTAAATACCGTTTGCTGGAGCTGCCTAATCGCATTGACAACGTGCCGCTGCCCGCCGTGCGCTTGATCGACATGATGCGTTTTCGCAAAACTGCGCCGGATCATGACGGTATTTTTTCGCGGCCATTGTATGAGAAAATTCTCGAAAAAATCGCGCGGCAGGAACAGGTGATTTTGCTGCAAAATCGCCGCGGCTTCTCGCCCATGATCAAATGCGTCAATTGCGGCTACATGCGTTTGTGCGACGCCTGCAACATCGCGATGACGTATCACAAAATCGGGCACATGTTGCGCTGCCATTATTGCAACGCCTACGAGCGCGCGCCCGACACCTGTCCGCAATGTCAGGGGCTTGATCTTATTTTTAAGGGCATCGGCACACAAAAAGTCGAAGCTGCGCTCAAGGATTTGGTCCCGCAGGCGCGTGTGGTGCGCATGGATTTGGACACGACGCGCGGCAAGCTCGCGCACGATCGCATTTTGCGCGATTTCGGCGATCATCGTTATGATATTTTATTAGGCACACAGATGATCGCAAAGGGCTTGGATTTCCATCGCGTGACCCTGGTGGGCGTGATCTCGGCGGACACCAGCCTGTTGCGTCCAGATTTTCGCGCGGGCGAGCGTACATTCCAATTACTCACGCAGGTGGCCGGGCGCGCGGGCCGACGGAATCTTCCCGGCGAAGTGATTATTCAAACGTATTCACCCACAGATTTCTGCCTGATTTGCACGCAGCAGCACGACTTCAAACGCTTTTATGTGAATGAGATTCAACATCGCCAAGCCTTGAAATATCCGCCGTTCTCACGTCTTGCCGTCATCGTGTTTCGCCATAAAGATGAAGAACGCGTGCGCGGGGTGGCTGATGATTTTACGGCATTGTTGCGCAAATCCAAAACACCGATGGCGATTTATGGGCCAACGCCCGCGCCGTTGCGCCGCATCCAAAATGAATTTCGCTGGCAGGTGATGATCAAAAGCGACAACGCAAACGACCCCGGCAGCCGGCTGATGCGGCAGACCTTGGGCCGGGTTTATGAATTCGTCCACAAAGCGCAATCGCGCCGGCGCATGCGCATCAATATCGATATTGACCCGATCGCGATCGGGTAGAATATGGAGTATTACTCTGAAAAAGCTCTCACGCTGCGAAGATTTTTCCGAATCGCTAATCTACATGAATGCACGCGAATTTTTTATTCGCGCCGCTTCGCGTTGATTCGCGGCTGACAAATTCGGTTGCGGCAAGTTGCCGCGATACGTTTTTGAGTGACGGATTTAGCCGGCTTGGCGTTTTTGCCTGAAAACATGCGCAAATTCTGCGTCCGAGCCCCTTTTTCCAAAGGGCCGGGAAAGATTCGGCTTGCATCGGCTCAGCCGGAATGTTATATTACGCCACTTTTTACAAAAACTTAGACCTTATCAGGCAGATGCGCATGCGCTATGGTTTGATTTCAGATATTCACGGCAATCTCGAAGCGCTGGAGACTGTGCTGGCCGAGCTTAATAACCTACAGGTCGATGCGATTCTCTGCCTCGGTGATGTAGTGGGTTACGGCCCCGACCCGGACGAATGTGTCAAGCTTGTGCAGGCGCACACTACTGTTTGTTTGATGGGCAACCACGATGAAGCCAGCCTGGGCGACACGGATTTGAGTTTCTTCAACTATGTCGCGCGCGAAGCCATCGAATGGACCAGCGAACATTTGAACCCGGACTCGAAGCGCTTCTTGCGCCAACTGCCTTATACCTACGAGTTGGATAATCATTTGTTCGTGCATGCTTCGCCGCATGAACCGCACGAGTGGAACTATATTACATCCTGGGAAGGCGCGGAGCAAAGTTTTCAAGCCTTTCATCAGCAAGCGTGTTTTGTGGGCCACTCGCATTCGCCGCTGGTGGTGGGGCGCAACGAGCATGGCGCGATGCAGTTGCACCAAAGTTATCCCATTTCGTTCGAGAACAATCATCGTTATCTCATCAATATCGGCAGCGTGGGGCAGCCGGGAATACACGCTGATGCGGGCAATGTACAATGTCGTCAAAACGCAGAAAAAAATCCGTGAAGCGGGTTTGCCGGGCTTCCTGGCTGACCGCCTGGCGGAGGGCAGATGACGACAACCAATTGAATGTGTGCGATGTACGATCAAGCAAGGAAGTTCAAGGATCAACCAAAGGACAGGAGCATGCAATTAGCCGAACGCACCTCAACGCCGTTTATGTTATCGACGGCAACCTTCAACAAAGTCAGTGACGTTTTGCGCGAGCTGGTGGTCAGCACGCGCGCCGATTCCGCGCTGTTTTGCGATCTGAACGGCAACCCCATCACTCACGGCGATCGATCTCGGCGGCTTTGCCGCGCTGACCGCAGGCAATTTCTCCGCGATGCGCGAAATGGCCAATGTCATCGGCGAAAAAGACGGCTTCAAATTCGTCTTTCAAGAGGGCGAGCGCCGCAACATTTACCTCTGCAACGTTGGCTTCAATTTTCTGCTGACCATTATTTTTGAAAAGACGGTTGCGCTTGGCCTGGTGCGCATTTTTGCCAACAAGGCCGTGGAAAACTTGAAACAAGTGCTGGCCAACGCGCAAGAAGCGGAAACCAAAACCTCTGAAGTTCTCGACGTTGAATTCGGCCTGTTGCTGGGCAAAGAATTGGATAAATCTTTCAATCTCTAACGCGCAACGCCGCGGCAAATGATAGGAATGTTATGTTCGTCAATTGGGCGTTTCAAGAGATCAATCTCAAAATTGTGTACTACGGGCCGGGGCTGAGCGGCAAAACCACCAACCTCGAATACATCTATCACAAAATCGACCCGTCGTTGCGCGGCGAGTTGATCACGCTGAAAACGCGGGAAGAACGCACCCTCTATTTCGATTTTTTGCAGCTTGAAGTGGGCCGCATCAAGGGCATGAAACCCAAATTCAATCTCTATACCATTCCCGGCCAGGTGTATTACGCCTACAGCCGTAAAATTATTTTGCGCGGCGTCGATGGCATCGTGTTTGTCGCGGACTCCCAGCCCGATCGCATGACGGAGAATCTCGATTCGCTGATGGATCTCGAACAAAACCTAATTGAAGACGGTTTGACACTGGAAGAATTCCCCTGGGTCTTGCAATACAACAAGCGCGATTTGCCGCGCGCTTTGCCCACCGCGGAGTTGAACGCCAAACTCAACTTTCACAAAGTGCAGGCGATTGAGGCGGTGGCCTCAAAAGGGCATGGCGTGCTGGAGACGCTCAAGCTGGCCATTCAGGGCGTGGTAACTCATACGCAAAAAATCATCTGAACCGGCCCGCGACTCACGATCACCCTGCACGTTGGTTTAGTACCCCGAAGCGCCATATCGCACGAAACGAAGCGTGAGGGCAAGGCAAACGGATCAACAAAATTGTTTTTATGAACGAGGCAGTAAAAGCAAAACCAGAAAAGAGTCTGCCATGAATTTTGATAACGATACAGTGCAAGTTGCGAAGACGAACGATCGCGACGGCGTTTCAGCAGCGCCCGGCGCGGCTGCCATCAAATCGCCGCAATTTTCCATCGAACAAAAAATGCAGAGCATTGTGGTGTTGGGGAATTACGAAGCAGCGCATTTGTTCAGTGAGGAGGGGCTGCCGATTGCGCAGGCGCTCAGTCCGACCGGCCAGCAGGTCGATCGTGACCGGATTGCCGAGCTGGCGATTATGTTTCAAGACGTCAGCCGCATGGCGTCGGTGATGGGCGGTATTTCGCGCTTGCGCGAAGTGATGATTGAAGGCGACAATCACCGCAAGATCGTGTTTCGCTTTTTCAAAGCGTTCGAACAATCGGTGATACTCGCCGTCGTGGTGCCCCCGAGCAAAACCTACAAGCAGAAGACGAATGAGTTGGAAAAGTTGATTGTGGGGGAGTCGTTTTAGATGTATTGGAAATGGTCTTTGTCTGTGCATCGAATCAACTTTAAAGAGCCTGAAACACAAAAGCCCCGGCAATACTTGCCGGGGCTTTTTATTATAAACAGAAAGGCTTACTTGGCCACGCCCAAACCGGCGAAGTAGGCTTTGAACGCCGAGGCTTCGATGGCAAACGTACCGTCGATATCCGTCAGGTTGATCGGCCGCCACCAACTGATGTCGTACAGCCAAACCGAGCTGTTCAACGTTTGCACGGTTGCTTCGGTATTTCCCCAGGGATTGCGCAGAATGATGTACTTGCGATCATTGCGATAAGCCCAGCCCAAAACCGTATAACAATGCGAGGCCACAACGTTCGCATCACTGTAGACGACTTTCTTTTCCGAAGCCTCGCCGCTGGAATATGTCCACGCCGTCATGGGATTGAAGGTGCGATAGCTGAGCGAGTTGGCGCGCACGAGATTCCACAGTTCGTCGGCGGAGTAGCTGGGCGTGCCGTAGTAGAATCGTTTGCCGCCGGTGAGCTGAGCCGTTGCCCATACGCAATCGCCCCAACCGGTTGCCGTGATGTCGGGATGATCGCCGCTGATGCCGGTTTTCAACTTGGCGTAAGCTTTTTCATAAACCGCCGGCCAGATTTCACCCGTTTCACTTGAACGGCAATAAATAAAACCACCGGAAGACGTACTCAACGGCACCGAGTCGGTCACCTCGATCTCTTTGTCCAACTGGCCGTTGCTGTCCGGCTTGTAGAAGCGAATCATGTTGGTGAATTGCTGCTGTGTCTGGCCAATCGCGCGGGTGAGATGCGTGATGCGATAAGGCATGGCCCACGCCACCGCGGAGAGCGCGGCAATGTAATAACAATTGGCCACTGCGCCTTGAATGGGATCGAAAAACTCGGCGGCTTCATTGAAAAAGCGTCCGGGGTCGCTCCAGGCGCCGTTCGGCGGCGTCCAGTCTTTGGATTGCCCAAGAGTTTTGGGATCGAACGCGATGGTTTCAACCAGGCCTTTGTTAAAGATGCGCGCCAAACGCTGCCAGCGTTCCCGCTCGGGCAGGCGCAGCAGAAGCTTTACGTAACGTTGCCCGGCAATTTCAGCGCGCTTCACGGGAATGCTGCCGATATCCTCGGTGTTGAAGCGCGGGCCGAGATCCGCCAGTGTTTTGAGATTGAGAACATCCAGGTCCGGCGGAGATTCGAGATCGTTGATGTCGATTCTCACTTCGATATCCAGCAGCGGCGAGCGCACCGGTTCGATTTGCAGGTGCTCATTCAAACGCAAACCGATGTACAGCGGGCCTTCGTATTTGGGATCAAACAACTCCTCATACGGCGTTTGCAGAATGTCTTCCAACACGCGCGGCGTATCCGGAATTTCCTTCCACGGAATTTTGCGTCCGGCAATCAGTTCTGCCAACGCATAAGGATTGATGACGGCAGAGTTTTGTGCGGCTTCGACGTTGGAAAGCGTCGCCTCTTTTCGTGCCATGGGATTTCCTCCTGAGCATTAATCAACATCTCATCCATTTTGTGTCTGCCCGGAAATGCAAACCGCCCGGGCAATTCGTCGTGAAGCGTGTACAAGCCGAATCGCCGCCAGAATCGTTCATTACAGATTGCCCGGGCGGTGGGCGGACACGATTGAATTGATTGAGGCCGCAGCGACGGCGTGCGGCGCAATCATAGAGATGCGATAC
>QEVD01000336.1 GCA_003576975.1 Candidatus Zhuqueibacterota bacterium | reverse complement strand
TTCTTCCCACTCGGTTCGCAACTCATGCAAACTTTGCCCGGAGTTTGGCAGGACGGATTTGGCCGGCGCTTTGAATTTCAGCGGCGAACGCAGCGCACAGGCCAAAAGAAAGCAACGCCAAGCCGAGTCAACCCGGCCAAGTTTTTTGAGCGAGGCCAAATCGCTGCGCTTCTTGTGGAGGTAAGATAATGACGCGCGCTCAACGAGAATGAGATGCTCAACCACTTCAAGAATCGACCAGGCTTCCGGCGCAGACTTGAACGCAAGTTGCGGCTCGTGAAGACACTCCAAATCCTTGAGAAGCTGTGCGCGGGCGTTTTCCAGGGCTGTGAAACTTTTGTGCAGAGAGGGCAACATAAACCAAGCTCAGAATAGTCCCACAACTTCCGAGAGAAAGTTTTGCAAATCGGAAGGCATTGAGAAACCGTGATCATTTCTCATCAATTGATCCAACCAAACATCAACACTTGCCTGGGCGAAGATTTGATTCAAAGCCGGTACGACAACACGACTCAAAAATTTTTTGCCATGCACAAAATGCTGAAGCTGATCCACGCTGTCTCGATTTTCTGCCGCTGCTAATTCTTGCTGATACTCGCTAATAATGGCATCCGGATCAAGCTGCTTATGCCAGTTTTCCAAAATGCGGCGTACTTCATTCAGGTCCGTAACAGGCTCATGATCCAATTTCGCTGGAAAACCGCTTTCATTAAGCAAATCCCTGCGGCGATTCATAATGACGCGCCACATTACGCCGTGAGAGAGCCAGCTCGACAGAACAGCCATGAGTGGTTTTGCCAGCCGGTCAAATTCATTGCGGATAGATTGTTTTTGATTCGGCGGCAAAGCTGACCACAGCTCTTCCGGCACACAGAAGTAGTTTTCTATGCAGAAGCGCGGCAAGACTTTGAGCCGAGGCAATTTGCGGCCCAATTCCTCGATTTGTTTCGGAGACCACTCATCTTTATCAACGATGCCAGCCCAATCGGCGCGATAATCTTGAATGCAATCGATCACATGCTTTTTGCCCCCTGCCGCATGCAAAACGAATCTGGAATTCCATTCCGGGTATACTTGACTTAAGAAATAAGACAAAACGGTTCTGTCGCGCTTTCCTTCCACGAGCAGAACCCGCTTGTTTCCAGCCTTGTCGACAATTTCTTTTACCCATTCCGAAGGGGGATTCATTGCAAAACCTCTTCCGAAGCCCCAAGCCTGATTTTCTGCGTCTCAGGGAAAAGCTCCCATAACTCTGGCGCATGCGAGGCGATGATGAGTTGCCCATTCTGCTCGGCAACCATGCGTTTGAGATGGCTGACAAAGGCCGTGCTCAAGGAAACATGTAAATGCAAATCCGGCTCGTCAATCAAAACCACGCCGCCGGGCCGCAGCTCGCGCGTGATAAAGGCGAGCATGAGCAACACTTGTTTTTCGCCGCTGCTTAATTCGTAGATGGGGTGGCTCTGGCCCGACTTGGTTTTGATCATTAATTGGCGAGTAATCGGATCAAATCCGGCAATCGCCTTGTCCTGTAAAAACTTGTTTGCTTCGCCGACGATGCGATTATAGCTTTGTTCGTCCAACGCTTTAAGGGTGAACAGATAATTCTCAATGCTACCCTCGCGCCTCGTCGACGGGCGATATTCCGCCAGCCAGTTATAAACAACTTTCTCAGGAGTGGCTAAGAATTTTTCTTCGGGCTCAGGCAGGATTCGCATTTCACTCGGCAAAAAGACTATGTTGGGAAAATCAGAACGGCTTCCCAAGCGATTCGCTTCAAAGCTTTCGCGCAGATTTTCGCGGCCCGTTAGAGAGATGCCGGCTTCTTTGCTATTTTGATGAGAGGTGTTCGATTTTGAATAGTCAGCTGGGCGATAGCTCATCATGACAGACGGAATCCTGTCGGATTTATTGAACGTATCCCAGATCGAAGCCGTACGAGAACTTCTGGCTGAGATATCTACGTCCGGCTCTTTCAGTTTTTTTTGACGCTCACTTAAATCATCTATGAACTTCTTGAATACAGACTGATGTTGTTCAGCACTAAAGAGGCCGCCAAACTGCTCTTTATCTTTGAATACCTCAATGAGCCCTTCGTTCTTGGCCACGTAAATCCATACTGGCTCGTCAAAAAAACCTTTAATTTCGATTGCTGCAAGTTGATAGTTTTGAAACCCCTTCAGGAGACCACCGGCAAGTTGAATCTCAATAGCAGGAGACGACAACTCCGCCAAGAATCTACCCAATAAATCCCATAGGCCAGCAAAAGTCGAGATCAACGTCGTCTTGCCCGACCCATTCGGCCCCATCAACAACAGCGCATCCGGGACGGTTTGCGTCCAGTTATCTTCAAAAGTGTAGTAAACGTCGTCAAAATTCTTGACGCCCTTTAAGATGATTTTCGAAATTTTCATGGAATAGCCTGCGGGGTTTATGATGAGCCTGCTTACCGCCATGAAGATAAAAGAATCTTGGAATCTTGCAAGTGGCAAGCGTGCCGGCGGCACTACAAACAGATGCTTTCTGTTTTGAATTTAGTTACTTTCCCTTTATTTTCAGCACCAGACCGTCCGCCCTTTGACGGACCCTTAAACCTGCCGGCTAACCGCAAACGCCGCCAGGGCAAGCGCCCGAACGTCAATTCTTTGCTGGCAATTTCACACACAGCAAAACGCCATGCTCGCAACGATCTCCTTTCACCCGGTTGTTGAAAAATGGTTCAGCGACAACTTTTCTACGCCCAGTCCGCCGCAGGCGCAAGGCTGGCCGGTGATTGCTGCCGGTCAACACACCCTGATTCTCGCGCCCACCGGCTCGGGCAAAACCCTTGCCGCCTTTTTGTGGTGTATTGATGATCTCTTTCGCTGCGGTGTGCAGGCAGATGCGAAAGAGTTCAGCCGCAATACCGGCGGCATTCACACGCTTTACATCTCGCCGCTCAAAGCGCTCAATAACGACATTCATCGCAATTTGCAGGAACCGTTGCACGGCATCAAGGAAACGGCGCGTGCGATGAATCTCACGCCGCCCGCCATTCACGCGCTGGTGCGCACCGGCGACACGCCCGCGAATGAACGCCAGGCCATGCTCAGACGGCCGCCACACATTTTGATCACCACACCCGAGTCGCTTTTTCTCCTGCTCACCTCGCGGCAGGGCCGCGAAATGTTTCGCAACTTGCGTTATCTGATCGTTGATGAGATTCACGCGCTTAGCAACAATAAGCGCGGCGTGCATCTCAGCCTTTCTCTCGAACGCTTGATGCATGTTTGTCAAGCAGAGCCGGTGCGCATCGGGCTTTCCGCAACACAGAAACCGCTCGAACGCATCGCGGCGTTTCTCGGTGGGCAAGTTTTTCGTGAGGGCCGCGACCAACCGGCGCCGCGTCCCGTCACCATCGTCGATTGCGGCCAGCGCAAAGCCATGGATTTGCAAGTGATTTCACCGGTGGAACATTTCGGAGATCTGCCCGAAGCCACCGTTTGGCATGCGGTAATCGACAAGCTTTATGAGCTGATTCAAAGCCATCGCACGACACTGGCATTCGTCAACATGCGAGCACAGACCGAACGCATTGCGCGCTTGTTGAATGAAAAGCATCGCGCGGCCAGCGGCAATCCCGAGGCGGAAATTGCACTCGCCCATCACGGCAGCCTGGCGCGCGAGCGGCGCTATGAAATCGAAGCACGGCTGAAAGCGGGCGAGATTCCTGCGGTGATCGCCACGGCTTCGCTCGAACTTGGCATTGACATCGGCAGCATCGATCTGGTGGTACAACTCGAATCGCCGCGCACGGTTTCCGCGGCCCTGCAACGCGTCGGCCGCAGCGGCCACTTGCTCAGCGCGACGAGCAAAGGCCGGCTCATTCCGCTTTATCCTGCGGATTTGGATGACGCCGTCACCATCACACGCTGCATGCTCGCCAGCGACATTGAAGAGACGATCGTGCCGGAAAACTGTCTCGATGTGCTCAGCCAGCAAATCGTCGCTGAAGTTGCCATGCAAGAATGGCCTCGACTTGATCTTTTCAAGCTCGTGCGGCAAAGTTATTGCTATCGCAATCTTTCCCTAACCATGTTCGATAGCGTATTGGATATGCTGGCCGGACGCTTTGCCGACGCCATGATGCGCGCTCTGCAACCGCGCCTCACGTGGGATCGCATCAACGACCGTCTTATCGCCCGCCGCGGCGCGCGCTTGCTGACTGTAATGAATGTCGGCACGATTCCCGATCGCGGCTATTTTGCCGTTCACCTCGCGGACAGCAACACCAAGCTGGGAGAAATGGAAGAAGAGTTCGTGTTCGAGTCGCATGTGGGTGATGTGTTCTATCTCGGCAGCAACGAGTGGCGCATTGAAGAAATTCAACGCGACCGCATCATGGTTGCGCCGGTGCGCGCGAATAAACCGCGACCGCCGTTTTGGAAGGGCGATAATTTGTATCGCGATTATGCCACCAGCCTGAAGATCGGCGCCTTTCGCCGGGAATTATTAGAAAAGATCGAGCACGGCGCTGAGCTGCCGTGGCTCATGGAGCACGGTCACAGCGATGAAGCGATTGCCGAGAATCTTGCGGGCTACTTGCAGCGCCAGCGCGATATCACCGAAGCCGTGCCGCACGACAAACAAATCGTGGTTGAGTGGTTTCGGGATCACGCCGAAGAGCCGCATCTGGTGGTGCATGCCATTTTCGGCAGCCGCGTCAACGGCGCCTGGGCTATTGCGTTGAGCCGCGCGATCGAAAAGCGCTATGGCGCCGAGGTACAATTCAGCTACAATGATGACGGCATCGTGATGCGTTTATTCGATGCCACCGAGCAAATCCCAATTGAAAAACTGCTGCGTTTACCGGCGGAAGAAGTTGAGCATAATCTCTTGGAAGCGTTGAGCACGAGCGCGTTGTTTGTGACGCATTTTCGCTACAATGCGGCGCGCGCGTTGTTACTGCCGCGCTCGCGCGCCGGGAAACGCATTCCGTTGTGGCTGCAACGGCTGCGCGCAGCGGATTTGCTGCAAGTGGTGCGGCAGTTTCAGGATTTCCCCATTCTCATTGAAACGTATCGCGATTGTTTGCAGGAGGTTTTTGATCTGCCGGCTCTGCGCGAGGTGCTGGCGCGTCTGCAGGCAGCAGAAATCAAGCTGCACGTGGTCGAAACCGCTTTTCCTTCGCCCATGGCCTCCGGCTTGATGTTTCGCTTGACCGCGGAAAATTTGTACGAATATGATCGCAATCGCGCGCCCGGGCAGGCCGCAGACGTGAGCAGTGCGCTGCTCGCAGAAATTCTGGCGCGTGAAACGATTCCCACCCTCGTGACGCCGGAAATCGTCGCAGCAGCACAAGCGCGCTGGCAATGTTTGACGCCTGAAACGCAGGCAAAATCTCAGGAAGATCTCTTCGTCATCATCGAAAAGCTCGGACCGATTACGGAAGAGGAATTGCAGCGCCGCTGCCAGGGCGGCTTCTCCGCTTGGTTGCAAAAGCTAGCCAGTGAAAAGCGCATCATACAACTTCAAAATCAGTTTTTGGGTTGGATCGCGGCGACGGAAGCAGGGCTTTACACGGAGCCATTTACTTCTAAAAATGCACAAAAAATCCTGCAACACATTTTGCGAGCCAATGGGCCATTGACAGAAGCTGATTTGCGGCGTACCAACATACCATCGGATTGAAGCCGTGCGCGGCCGGCTCGTGATGGGCAGCCGTGAGGAACAGTGGTGTGACCGCCATAACTTCGCCGAACTTTATCGTCGCGCGATTGCGCTGCGGCGCGAGGCGCTTGCGCCCGCCGATCGTGCGACATTTTACCGCTTTCTGCTGCGCTGGCACAAACTCGGCCTGCCCGGGCAACCATTGGAGGAATTGCTCAAACGCTATCGCGGCTATCAATTCCCGTTGAGAGTTTTTGAACGTGAAATTCTGCGCAGCCGCGTGGGTGGAGAACAATTCACCACAACGCTGCAAGATTTTCATGATAAAGTGGCGCGCGGTGAAATCATTGCGCTCGCGCAGCGCACCAGTGAAGATAGCCGCCGCTATCTCAGTTTTATCCTGCGCGGCGAAGGCAATATGTTTTTCAGCAAAGCAGAGCTGACGGCCGCGGCGGAACAACTCGATGAATCTGCAAAAGTGATTTATAATTTTCTGCGCGAAAACGGCGCAAGCTTGATTCGTGATCTCATGATCGGCGCGAATCTCTCCACGGCACAAATCGAAAACGGCCTCACTAGGCTGGCAAATTTGGGGCTGGTGAACTGCGATAATTATCCTGCATTTTTGCTGCGGTTGCAACCGCAGTCTAGTCAATCTGAAGCGAGTTCAATGCCGCAAGCCGAGAGCATCCCCAGGCCGGCGTGGTCGAGTCACGATCGTCAACGCCGCTATCAGCCTTCGTTTCGCCGCGCCATACGCGAGCGGGTTGCGTTGACGCAAACCGAGGGGCGCTGGTTTC
>QEVD01000335.1 GCA_003576975.1 Candidatus Zhuqueibacterota bacterium | reverse complement strand
CTGTTGCTCAAGGTTGCCGATGAAGCGCGCACGCCGGTCACTTTGAATGGGCAGGAGAAAGACGCTGCCACTTCAGGCTTGGCGCGCATGAATATGATTTTGCATAACAACCCCACAGCGCTGATCGTGCAGGGCAACACGCTCACCGATCCCAAATTCAAAGACAAAGACAACGAAACGCTCAAGACCTTCGACTATGTAGTGGCAAATCCGCCGTTCAGTGACAAGCGCTGGAGCACCGGTCTCGATCCGCTCAACGATCCGCATGAACGCTTCAAGGCTTTTGGCGTGCCGCCGGCCAGGCAGGGCGATTATGCGTATCTGTTGCACATCGTCCGCTCGCTCAAGAGCACGGGCACCGGCGCGTGTATTCTGCCGCACGGCGTGCTGTTTCGCGGCAATGCCGAGGCCGACATTCGCCGCAATCTTGTACGCAAGGGCTACATCAAAGGCATCATTGGACTGCCCGCAAATCTCTTCTACGGCACCGGCATTCCCGCTTGCATCGTGGTGATCGACAAAAAAGACGCCCGCGCTCGCAAGGGCATCTTCATGATCGATGCCAGCGCCGGTTTCATGAAAGATGGAAACAAGAACCGCCTGCGCGCGATGGACATCCACAAGATCGTCGATGTCTTCAACCGGCAGCTTGAAATCCCCAAATACTCCCGCATGGTCAGCTTCACGGAGATCGAGAAAAACGAGTTCAACCTCAACCTGCCGCGTTACATTGACAGCCAGCAGGCCGAGGACGTGCAGGACATTGCGGGCCACCTGCGCGGCGGCATTCCGAACCGTGACGTTGAGGCGCTTGAAAAATATTGGGCTGTCCTGCCTCATCTCAAATCCGCGCTCTTAGTTCCGCTCAGAGAAGACTATTCGCAATTGTCAATTTCTCTGGCGCAACTGAAGCAGACCATTTACGAACACCCCGAGTTCGTCGCCTTCACCGAGCGGATGAATGCCGTCTTTGCTGCCTGGCGACACAAAAACACCGGCACGCTCAAGGCTTTAAAAGCCGGCTGTCATCCGAAGGAAATCATCGCCGCCCTCGCTGAGGATATTTTGGCGCACTACACGGGCAAGCCGCTTATTGATAAATACGACGTCTATCAGCACCTCATGGATTATTGGGCCGGGACGATGCAAGACGATTGCTATCTCATCGCTGCCGACGGCTGGAAAGCCGAGACCTATCGCATCATTGAAAAAGACAAGAAGGGCAAGGAGAAAGACAAAGGCTGGGCCTGCGACCTGGTTCCCAAAGCACTCATCGTCGCCCGCTACTTTGCCAAAGAACAGGAGGTGATCAACCGATTGCAAGCCGAGTTGGAAAGCGTCACGGCTCGCATGAATGAATTGGAAGAAGAACACGGCGGCGAGGAAGGCGCTTTCTCTGAACTGGAAAAAATTAACAAGGCGAATGTCAGCGCGCGATTAGATGAATTGAAAAATGAAAACGGAGAGTTGCCGGCGGAAGAGAAGGCGGTGTTGGAGGAATGGCTGAAGCTTGCCAATGAAGAATCCGAACTTAAGAAAAAGTTGAAAGCAGCCGAGGCCGAGTTGGACGCCAAAGCCTACGCGCAATATCCCAAGCTCAGTGAAAAGGAGATTAAGACGCTGGTGGTGGAGGACAAATGGCTCGCCACGCTCGAGGCCGCCATTCACGGCGAGATGGATCGCATCAGCCAAGCGCTCACCCAACGCGTGAAGGAACTGGCCGAACGCTATGCAACACCGGTGCCGCAGATGACCAGCCGCGTGGCCGAGTTGGAAACGAAAGTGAACGGCCATTTGGAAAGGATGGGGTTTGCATGGACATGAAGCCGGGATACAAGCAGACGGAGGTGGGGGTGATTCCGGAGGATTGGACTGTTACGACCATAGGCATGGTGGCCGAGATCTCCTCGGGAACTACGCCATCGCGGGCATTAGTTGACCGCTATTACCGAAACGGACATATCCCTTGGGTGAAGACGCTGGATCTCAACAACTCAGAAATCCACTCTACTGAGGAACTTGTGACGCAGGCCGCGCTCAACGAGACGAGTCTCAGGTGCTATCCAATTGGTTCTGTTCTTGTTGCCATGTATGGTGGTTTCAATCAAATTGGTCGCACTGGACTTCTCCGTATTTCTGCGACGGTCAATCAGGCATTGACAGCAATAAAAAGTAATTCGAGTCGACTGCGCCCAGAGTATCTACTGAGAGTGCTCAATTTTCGAGTGAACTATTGGAAGGCCGTTGCAAGCAGCAGCCGTAAAGACCCTAACATCACAAGTAAAGACATACGCGACTTTCCTATTGCTCTGCCTAGCGTAGAAGAACAAGAAGCCATCGCCGAGGCGTTGAGCGATGCGGATGCCCTCATCGAATCGCTGGAGCAGCTCATCGCCAAAAAACGCCAGATCAAACAAGGCGCCATGCAGGAGTTGCTCACCGGCAAGAAGCGCCTGCCGGGGTTTAGTGGGGAGTGGGAGGTGAAGTCTCTCAGCGAGTTGTTTGACATCAGTGGTGGCTTCTCAGCCTCACGCGATCAACTTTCATCGGAGGGTTACTGCTATTTGCACTATGGCGACATTCATACGTCGCAGAAAACCTTTATTGATGTTCGAGCTGAGTATCCAGAAATTCCAAAGCTTGACATTCCTTTGAAAAGAGTCTCGCAAAATTCGTTGCTGGAAGATGGAGACATTGTCTTTGTTGATGCGTCGGAAGACGATGAAGGCACAAGCAAGCATGTTGTAATCGTCAACAAAGATAAGATTCCATTCATTTCTGGCCTGCACACCATTGTTGCAAAAAGCAGGACGCATGAATTGGGTCATACATATCGGAGATATTGCTTTCAGACTGCTGATATCAAGCGTCAATTCAAGTTTTTTGCTGTCGGGACAAAGGTTTCCGGAATTAGCAAAACCAACATCGCCAGAGTATTTCTTCCAGTTCCTCCTTTCGATGAACAAGAGGCCATCGCCGCCATCCTGAGCGACATGGATGCCGAACTCGCCGCGCTGGAAGCCAAACTCGCGAAAGCCCGCCAGCTCAAGCAGGGCATGATGCAGGAACTGTTGACGGGAAGGATACGATTGATATGAAGGAAGACCAGAATATCGAATACAAAGCTTCGTGGCGGGATGAATATCTCAAATGGATCTGCGGCTTTGCCAATGCCGAGGGCGGCATGCTGGTGATCGGAAAGAATGACCGGGGTGAAGTTGTGGGCGTTTCCAATGCGCCGAAACTGCTTGAGGATATTCCCAACAAAGTCAGGGACATTCTGGGCATCATGGTGAAAGTCAACCTACGTGCAAAAGCTGGCAGAGAATACCTTGAAATCGTGGTGGAGCCCTATTCGAATCCGGTGAGCTACAAAGGCGAGTATTTCTTTCGCAGCGGCAGCACGAACCAGATTCTCAAGGGTGCCGCGCTGGACCGTTTCCTTTTGCGCAAACAAGGGCGGCACTGGGACGGTGTGCCGGTGCCCCACGTTACAATCAAGGATTTGTCCAAGCCGGCCATTGTTGCCTTCCGGCAATTAGCGCGAGAAAGCCAGCGTCTGGATTCCACGGTTCTCCGGGAATCCTCTTCGGGGCTTCTCGATAGGCTGCATTTGCTGGATGGCCAATATCTCAAACGGGCCGCTGTGCTTGTGTTCCATCCCGATCCGGAACGCTTCTTCACCGGTGCCTTTGTGAAGATCGGTTTCTTTCGTACCAGCACGGATCTGCTTTATCACGACGAAATCCACGGCGATCTCTTGACCCAGGTGTCCAAGACGATGGATCTCTTGCTCACCAAATACCTGAGGGCGAGCATCAGCTACCGGGGCATCCGGCGCTTGGAAACCTTTCCCGTACCTGAGGCGGCTCTGCGTGAGGCGGTCTTGAACGCCATCATCCACAAGGATTATGGAGCCGGTACTCCAATTCAGATCAGTGTGTATTCTGACAAGATCATGGTGTGGAACCCCGGCGAGCTTCCCCCTGACTGGACAGTGGCCAAGCTGAAAGGCAAACATCCCTCCCAACCCTTCAATCCCGACATCGCCAACGTCTTCTTCCGGGCGGGCATGATCGAGGCCTGGGGCAGAGGTATCGCGCGCATTTTGGAAGCATGCAAAGCCGCCAGGCTGCCGGAGCCGGAAATAAATTATGAAAAGACGGGATTATGGTTTGGGTTCCATTTTTCTGAGCAGCAAATGGGAAGCACTACCCAAGAAACTACCCAAGAAACTACCCAAGAAACTACCCAAGAAACTACCCAAGAAACTACCCAAGAAACTACCCAAGAAACTACCCAAGAAACTACCCAAGAAACAATTTTGGCTTTGCTACGCACTAATCCGACGATAACACGCAAAGCGATGGCAGTAGAATTGGGTTTCAGCGATGATGGAATAAAATACCATTTAGGTAAATTAAAATCGGCAGGGATCATTCGTCATGTTGGTTCCACAAAGGCCGGTCGTTGGGAGATACTGAAATGACCACTATCGGCAAACCCGAACGCGTGACGCAAAATCGTGTTATTTCCCTGTTTCGCGAGGAGCTGGGCTATCGCTATCTGGGCGACTGGAGCGAGCGTGAGGGCAACAGCAATATCGAGGAAAAGCTGCTGGCAGACTATCTCAACAGAAGCGACTATACGCCGGCTCAAATCAGTGTGGCCATTTTCAAGTTGCGTACGGAGGCGGACAATCACCATCGCAGTCTCCATGATAACAACAAGGCGGTTTTTGGCTTGTTGCGTTACGGTGTGCCCGTAAAGCTCGAGGCCGGCAAGGTAACGGAAACCGTACATCTCATCAACTGGCGGGAGCCGGAGAAGAACGATTTCGCCCTTGCCGAGGAAGTTACATTGCACGGCAATCATGAACGGCGGCCGGACCTGGTGCTTTATGTGAACGGCATTGCCATGGGCGTGCTGGAATTGAAAAACAGCCGCACTTCCATCGGCGATGGCATTCGGCAGAGTATCTCCAACCAACTGCCCGAGTTCAACGAATGGTTCTTCAGCACGGTGCAGTTCATCTTTGCCGGCAATGACTCCGAAGGCCTGCAGTACGGCACTATTGGCACGGAAGAAAAATATTTCCTGAAATGGAAAGAAGATGAGCAAGACAACACGGATTACAAACTGAACAAGTACCTGCTCAAAATGTGCCGCAAGGACCGCCTGATCGAACTCATGCGTGATTTCGTGCTCTTTGACGGCGGCATAAAAAAACTGCCGCGCGCGCATCAGTATTTCGCCCTCAAGGCGGCGCAGGAACACGTCAAGCGCCACCAAGGCGGCATCATCTGGCATACCCAGGGCAGCGGCAAGAGTATCGTCATGGTGCTGCTGGCCCGGTGGATTTTGGGGCACAATCATAAAGCCCGCGTCGTGATCATCACCGATCGTGACGAGCTGGACAAGCAAATTGATCGGGTGTTCACGGATTCCGGCGAAACCATCTATCGCACCAGCAGCGGCCGCGACCTGATGCGCCAGCTCGGCAAGGCCGCGCCGCGGCTGTTGTGCTCACTGATTCACAAGTTCGGCCGGCGCGATGTGAAGGACGTTGAAGCGTTCATCAAAGAACTCAAGGCCAAACCCAGCAAAACGGTTGGTGAGGTCTTTGTGTTCGTGGACGAATGCCACCGTACGCAGGGCGGCAAGCTGCATCGGGTGATGAAAGCGATGATGCCGAACGCTGTGTTCATTGGCTTCACCGGCACGCCGCTGGCTTCACCGGCACGCCGCTGCTCAAGGAGGACGCAAAATCCAGCCTCGAGGTCTTTGGCGGCTACATTCATACCTACAAATTCAGCGAAGCGGTGGACGACGGCGTCGTGCTCGATCTCGTGTACGAGGCGCGAGACATCGACCAGCGTCTCGGCTCTGAAGAAAAGATCGATGCCTGGTTTGAAGCCAAGACCAGAGGTCTCAATGACTGGCAGAAAGACGAGCTGAAAAAGCATTGGGGTACGATGCAAAAATTGCTCAGCTCGCGGTCGCGCATGGAACGAGTAGTGAGCGACGTTATTTTTGATTTTAGCGTGAAACCGCGTCTCTCCAGCGAGCGGGGCAATGCCATGTTGGTGGCCTCGAGCATTTACGAAGCATGCAAGTATTTCGTCCTGTTTGAGAAGACGCCGTTTAAGGGTAAATGCGGGTTGGTGACCTCCTATAATCCGCAGATGAAGGATATTACTAAAGAAGATACTGGGGCGAACAACGAAACTGACAAAAAGTTCATTTATGATACTTATACCGAGTTGCTGAAAAACGTCGAAGCCGAGTCGGGCATGTCCAAAACGGAGACCTACGAAGAACGGGCGAAGAAGCTCTTCACCAAAGAGCCGGCGAACATGAAGCTGCTTATAGTCGTGGATAAGCTGCTCACGGGCTTCGATGCGCCACCCTGCACGTATCTTTATATCGACAAGTCCATGCAGGATCATGGCTTGTTTCAGGCCATCTGCCGCACGAACCGTCTCGACGGTGAAGACAAGCAGTTTGGCTACATCGTTGACTATAAAGACCTGTTCAAAAAGGTTGAGAATGCCCTGGCGGTGTATACCTCTGAGTTGGACAACAGCGCGGGCGGCCCCGATCCTGAAGTGCTGATTCAAGATCGCCTCAAGAAAGGGAAAGAGCGGTTGGACAATGCGGTGGAAACCCTGGCCTTACTGTGCGAGCCCGTCGAGCCGCCGCAAGGTGAGTTGGAGCATATTCAGTACTTTTGCGGCAACACCGAGATTGCCACTGACTTGCAAGAACGCGAGCCGCAGCGGGCCGCATTCTACAAGTCAACGGCTTCGCTGGTGCGGGCCTACGCCAACCTGGCGGATGAACTTGAAGCTGCGGACTACAGCAGCGCCGACATTGCCCGCCTCAAGCAAGAACTTGACCGCTATCTAAAGCTGCGGGAAATCATTCGCAGAGCCAGCGGTGAGCATCTCGATCTGAAGACCTATGAAGCCGACATGCGGCATTTGATCGACACTTATATCCAGGCCGATGAACCGAGGAAGATTTCACCTTTTGACGATATGCCGTTGCTGGAGTTGATTGTAAAAACCGGCATTGCTGATGCCATTGCCAGTCAACTCGGTGGGTTGAAAGGGAACAAGGACGCGATCGCGGAAACGATTGAGAACAATGTGCGCAGCAAGATCATCAAAGAACACCTGAACGATCCGGCCTTCTACGAGAAAATGTCGGCCTTGCTGGATGAGATTGTTGCAGCCCGCAAAGCCAGGGCTATCGCGTATGAGGAATATCTGAAACGCATTGCGGAAGTGGCGAAAAACGTGCAGGCCGGTCATACGGATGACACGCCGGCGGAACTCAAGAAGAGTCCGGCCTTGCGTGCGCTTTACAACTATTTCAAAAAGCCCGCGTCACAGCCAATCAGCGATAATTTGAAAGAAAGGCCAATTGAGCAGGAGAAATTCAAAGCTCTTGGTGACTCGGCTTTGAAGTTGGCCCTGCGGATTGACGAAACAGTCAAGCAAGTGCGGCCTGACGATTGGCGCGGAGTCGAGCCGCGGGAGCGGGTGATTAAGCAGGCCTTGTACGATTTTATCCAGGATGACGAGGAAGTGGAGCGTATCTTTCGCATTATCTTCGCGCATAAAGGTGAATATTGATGACCACACAGATGGAGTTGGGTGGAATCACAGTGGACGTGGTGCTCAAGGATATTAAGAATATCCATTTGAGCGTTTACCCTCCCGCCGGCCGTGTGCGGATTTCCGCGCCCGCGCGCATGAAGCTCGAAACCATTCGTGTTTTTGCCATTTCCAAACTGAGCTGGATCAAACTGCAACAAAAAAAGCTGCGCGGGCAGGAACGCGAAACCCCTCGTGAGTATGTGGATCGTGAAAGCCATTATGTTTGGGGTAAGCGGTACCTGCTTGCGGTGGCAGAAGAAGAACAAGCGCCTTCCATTGAGTTGCAACACCGTCACATGCTTCTCCATGTGCGGCCCGGCACGAGCAAAGCTAGAAAACACGCCATCGTTGAAGAATGGTATCGCGAGCAGATCAAAAAGGCCCTGCCGCCATTGCTCGCCAAATGGGAGCCTCTGCTGGGCGTGAAGGTGAAGCGCTTTTTTGTGCAGCGCATGAAAACCAAGTGGGGAAGCTGCAACCATCGGACTCACAGCATTCGGCTAAACACAGAGTTGGCCAAGAAACCCTATGAATGCCTGGAGTACATCGTGGTTCATGAAATGGTTCATCTGCTCGAATCGACGCACAACGAACGCTTCTTTGCCCTGCTGGACCAATTCATGCCCAATTGGCGGCACTATCGCGCAGAATTGAATCGCGCGCCTTTGGGGCATGTGATGTGGGAGTATTGAGGATCGAGGTGATAGAATGAGACAATTCGCATCATGAGAGAAAGGATAAAAAAGGTGATCGACTTCCGTTAAAAACTGGGTGGTTGGGAGGAATCTTCCAACTATCTGGAAGTTTGTGATCTTTGTTTGCATATAGCGGCCACAATCATTGGTGATTGTGGCCTTTTGTTTTTGCTGCGGCTGATTCGCGAGGGATAGAGAATGG
>QEVD01000334.1 GCA_003576975.1 Candidatus Zhuqueibacterota bacterium | reverse complement strand
GATTTTATTTTCACCACTGCTGCGGGCCGGAAGGAATCATAGAAGAACTCTTCCGCGCGCGTCCACGCCACCTGCACCGGCTTGCCGGCCAGCTTCGCCAAGCGTGCCGCTTCGACGACTTGCTGGTTGCGTGACTTGCCGCCAAAGCCGCCGCCGACATGCGGCGTGATGACGCGCACTTTTTCTTCGGGCATTTCGAGCGCGCGCGCAATTTCACCTTTGGCGCCAAACGGCGACTGTGTCGAGGCCCACACCGTAATCTTCTCCCCCTCGAATTTCGCGGTTGCGGTGTGCGGCTCCATTGGCGCATGCGCGACGTAGCTGTTCAAATAGGTTTCTTCGAATGCCATTGCAGCGCTATTTTGCCCGGCAGCGAGATCGCCGCCCTGCGCCACCACGTCACCCTCTTGCGCCAGTTTGAGCAAATGATCGAAAATGTTTTTATCATCGACATTCGCTGCCGGTGTGTCAAACTCGGCTTTGATTTTGCTCAACGCATTTTCTGCCACATCAGGATATTTGTGCAGCACTGCCACCAAATCGCCCTCGCGAATGATTTGCACCCCGGCAATCTGTTGCGCCGCAGTTGTGTCAACACTCAGCAATTTCGCGCCGTGCGCCGGCGGCCGCAAGATGCGTGCATACAGTAAATCGGGAATTTGAATATCGCCGGTGTACTGTGTTTTGCCCGTCACTTTATCCATCGCATCTCGCCGATTCACGGGCTTGCCGATAATTTTGTATTCCGCAGCGCTTTTGACAATTGCTTTCTCGGTCAGCGTGCGCGCGATCTTTTGGCCTTTGGCCAATTGCGCATAGGTAACGCGATGGCCCGGCTTGGCCTTTTCCAAAACTGCGCCGTCTTGCACAGTTAAGCGTTCTTTGGGAATTTTGAGCTGTTCGGAGGCCAGCTCAACAAGCACCATTTTCGCTTCCGCGCCCGCAGCGCGCAGCGCGGGTCCGAAGAAGCGTGTGGACATGGAACCCCAGGTGCCGCGATCGTACGGGCACAAGTCGGTATCGCCCATCACCATATCAATAACCTCCAGCGAGACCTCAAGCTCTTCTGCAAGTTCCTGGGCCAGCGAGGTGACGATGCCCTGCCCCATCTCGATCTTGCCGGTGAAGCAGGTCACGCGGCCATCTTCGCCGATGCGCAGATAGGCATTGAAATCCGCCGGGTACATGCGTTCCTGCGCTTCAAGCGAGGAAACAAGATTCGTGGGCGCGGCCCACAACACAAAAATTCCGCCGCCCAGACGTTTGAGAAAGTCACGGCGGCTGAGGGAATATTGTGAGACGGCTTCTTCGAAACCGGGATCAAAATACTCTTCGTTGTGTTTCATTTGTTCATTCCTCCTGTCATGGCGCTGTGAATGGCTTGCACGATGCGCTGATGCGCGCCGCAGCGGCAGAGATTGTCATCCATGCCGGCAATGATTTCTGCGGCGGAGGTACGGGGATTTTTCAACAACAGGCCGTGCGCATTGAGTATCATTCCCGGCGTGCAAAAGCCGCATTGCAGCGCGTCGTGTTCCATAAACGCTTGCTGCAGCGGATGCAGTTTATCGTTTTGCGCCAGCCCTTCGATAGTCGTGACTTCTTTTCCTGCTACGTCTTGCATTCTCAATTGGCATGAACGGATTGCTTCTTTGTCGAGCATAACCGTGCAAGCGCCGCACAGGCCTTCGCCGCAACCGTACTTCGTGCCGGTTAGGGCAAAGTCCGTGCGCAACACCCATAAGAGGGTTCGATTGCCGTCAATTTGCAAACGTGTGGGCTTGCCGTTCAACTTGAATTGAATTGTTTCTTCCATGTCAGCCTCCAAACTTGGTGATTTTCGGTGAGGGACAAAGAATCTTACAGTAAGCTCCATCACACCACAAAATTTTTCCACGCCGCTTTCACATTGGCCATCTATCACTGTCCAGCGATGAAAATATTATGCTGATCTCAAAATGCAAGGAGTTTCTCACACCAACCGTACTTCCCCTCCCAATAAAGGCAGCCGATTTTTTCAGGAAATTTTTAACCAAAGGCAGGAAAAGCACACGCCGGTATGTCTGGTAACTTTGCAACACGGTGCTACCGGTTGTAAGCCCGAACTCGCATCTGCGGGCGCAATTTCAAATTTGCATGCGATTGCCGAAGTGATAAAATCGTAAGAACTCCAGCGTTTTGGCCGCGGGTGGTGAAAGGTGGGACAAAATTACAAGGGGTGAAAGGCCGATGCCGACAAAGTACTGCGGTTTGACTTTCGGTTGAAAGGGGTACCGCACACCATAACCCAAACCGATATGCAACGGCATGCCGAATTTGCGGTTGAGATCATACGTCAGCCAATGCGTCATGCGCTCGTAGCGTTTGACGGTATCATGCCGGAAAGGATCCGCCGGGGTGAGATAGCTGAAGCGCAAATCAAAATCTTGCAGAAAAGACACGCGCGTTTTCGCCAACGCGAAGCCGATGCCGGCAAAATTGGCGACCAGATCCGAATAACTCGCCTCGTCCTTCACCCGGCGGCCGTCAACATACTCGAGCGCCGTCATAATGAATGCCGAGGTGCCCGCGCCAATCCAATCGGCAACGGATTTCGGCACGCCCGCCCATTGATAAACTCCGGCAACCGCCTGCGTGATGCGATAGCTGCCTTGAAAATGCATCACCTCATCAAACAGCAGCGTGTGATCTTTCGTCAAATCATTGCCAATTTTGAACGGCTGCCCGACTTTGCCGAACAAGCCGTTGTACTTCACAAATCCATAGCCTCCCATTCCCAGCGTTGCGGCCTGCACCAACGCCAACCGTTCCCAGCGAATGCGCGCGGGCGTTTCCAACATTTCATGAGGCGGCAACATTGTTTCATTGATGCGGTTCATCGGCGGCGAGAACGAAAACTCTGACGCGCGCGCGACTACCGGGGCTGCTTTTCTCGGCTGGGAAAGTTTGGGAGGAATAATGACATCCCGGCGAGGCTGCAACGCGGCCGGCCTTGAGGCTGCATCCAACATTGACTCGCTGGGGATTTCTGTCCGAACAGGGGATTGAGATTCCGCGCGCGCTGCGGGTTCCGGCATTGGTTTAATTTTTGGCTGAACCGGCAACTCGTGCAGCGAGGAGATCAGGAGCAGCAACCACAGCAAAGCCCAACGCACGATGTGAAAATCATGCCGCTGAGCCGGCAACGCAGGAATATTGGCAGGCTGCGAACGCTGCCAGAGTCGCCCGGTTTGGCGTTTTCCTTCGAACGGCTTAAACGCTGCCGCGGCGCGCAAGCGCCGTTGCTTTTGACGGCGCGCTTGCCTCGCACGGTATTTGCGTTTCTTCCCGCGTCGAATGGTTGCTTGATAAGGGGTGGCCATAATCGAACAAACGGAAATCTCGTTTCACGTCTGAGGGCGGCAATAGCAATGATTTAAATGGGAGGTGATCGAAAGAAGAGGTGATCGCACGGCGTTTCCCCTGCACGCAACACAACGCGTTCAAATATACACCGGTGCTGCTGAAAAGCAAGACTTTATTTGAGGCAAAAATTACGAGATTGGCAATAAACGTTGCGCTGACAAAATTGTAAGACGATCACGCCTCCAGTCCCAGGGCTTTCATTTTTTTGTAGAGATGGCTGCGCTCCAGGCCAAGCATTTGCGCCGCGCGCGACATGTTGCCGCCGGCGGATTGCAAGCACGCCGTGATGTAGTCGCGCTCGACTTGTTTGCGTACTTCTTCCAGCGAGGCGCCAATCGGAAAGCGCGGCCCGGCAGTCGCATGAGACGTTTGCAACGACATGGGCAAATCCGCCGGCGAGATGGTGTCGCCCGGCGTCATGATCACGAGGCGCTCAATTGTGTTTCTCAACTCGCGAATGTTGCCCGGCCAGTGGTATTGCGTGAGTTTCTCCAGCGTTTCCGGATTGAAATGTTTGCGCTTGAAACCGTTTTCGGCGCAATACAGCGCGGTAAAATGCTCGATCAGCACAGGAATATCCGCGCGGCGCTCGCGCAACGCCGGCATCACAAGCGGCACAACGTTCAGGCGATACCACAAATCTTCACGAAAATTGCCGCGCCGGACTTCTTCTTCGAGATTCTTGTTAGTGGCGGCCAGCACACGCACGTCAACGCGCTGCGTTTTGGTTCCGCCCACGCGCTCGAACTCGCCCTCCTGCAACACACGCAGAACCTTGGCTTGCACTTTCAGGCTCATGTCGCCGACTTCATCCAAAAACAATGTGCCGCGATCGGCAAGCTGAAATTTGCCTTCGCGGCTGGCGGTGGCGCCGGTGAACGCGCCTTTTTCGTGACCGAACAACTCGCTTTCAATCAAGTCTTCCGGAATGGCGGCGCAATTGACTTTGATGAACGGCCCGTTGGCGCGCTCGCTCGACTCGTGAATGGCGCGCGCCGCCAGCTCTTTGCCGGTTCCGCTTTCGCCCAGAATCAGCACGCGCGTGTTGGTGGGCGCCACGCGGCTGATTTGTGCGCGAATGTTTTGCAGCGCCGGGCTGTCGCCGATCATCTCGAATTTGCCGGAGATTTCACGGCGCAAACGCGAGTTTTCCTCGGCGAGTTGCTGTTGCGCCAGCGCATTTTTCACGGCCAGCAGCAGTTTTTCTTTGGAGATGGGCTTCTCGATGAAATCATAAGCGCCCTCGCGCGTGGCTGCCACCGCATTTTGAATGGTGGCATTGCCGGAAACCATGATCACGATAGGCCGGTGCGGCAAACTCTTGAGCGAGGGCAGAAACTGCAAGCCATCCATTTCCGGCATGACGATGTCAAGCAGCAGCAGATCGAATCTCTGCTCACTCAACCGTTGCATGGCTTCGGCTGCTGAGGCGGCTTGCGCGACCTCATAGCCGGCGCTTTGCAGAATCATTTCCATCGAGCGCCGGATGTTGGGCTCGTCGTCGACGATTAATATGTGAGAAGAAGGCATGAATATTCACAAGGAGTAATGATCAACACCTAATTGATGCGGCTTAAAGCAGCGTCGTTTCGATTTCTTGAATCAAAAAAGGCAAATTCGGTCTGGAAAAACTCATGAACGGGGCTGGAATACGATGATGTTTCAAATCAGGATGAACGTGTTTGTGATGCGAATGTGTGCCGGTAAGTTCAGGGATGTTCCGGCAGAGTAAAAATAAGCTTTTCGTATTCTTCAAATGTGGGACGCACTGTTTACACCGTGGTCGATTCG
Organism: Candidatus Zhuqueibacterota bacterium; assembly: GCA_003576975.1. Lineage (GTDB taxonomy): Bacteria > Zhuqueibacterota > Zhuqueibacteria > Zhuqueibacterales > Zhuqueibacteraceae > Coneutiohabitans. The sequence goes on along the minus strand of QEVD01000334.1, from coordinate 3,783 downwards.
TCGAAGGTCATGTGCTTCTCCAGGACTTCGTTCCGAAGGATGCTAGCATGAATGTGGCTCGAATATAGCTGGTGAATTAACGAAAAGCAAGATGGGGTTGATACGCTAGAGGCAGATTAACACACCTGGCTGATTGCTCAAGATCGTGAGGATATTGATGACAGCGCCGCATATGCCCGCCGGCTTCGCACACGTTAAATCCACGTCACTATAATTAAAATGTCATCCCGCCGGGCGGGATCTTGTGAAGTTTGAAGCCAGGCTGAATTTTCACCAGAGGTTTTCAGAAAATGACAAAGATGGAGTTGATACCATTGTCCAACCTTACGAAAAAGCCGCAAACCCTGAGTTCGATTCTCGTTTCCATTGATATCTTGGGGAGGTGATTTTCCAAAAAAATTTTCGAGGCCGCTTGCTAACGCGCGCTCTGCAACAGCAAAAGAAAAGAATCAAAAAAGAAAAAGGGTCAAATAACCGATTATCCGCCCCGCACCACACGGACGTAGTAGGGGCTGTCAACACGGGGGAGGCGGCAGTAACCACCGGAAAAGGACCACCCACGCCGCGCCTTCGCTATGGTGATCAGATGTCCAAATCCAGCGTTGCTTGTGATCAAACACGCGATCAAGATATAACTCGCCGTGTTTCTTCGGCTCCATCAAGGACATTGCTTCTTCCAACGTCGGTAAGCGCCAATCGTTGTATCCTGCAAAACGCTGTTGATTCAATTTATGAACGTATTCGTGAGCATTTTTGTAAATCAAGTAATTCTCCGAACCGGCTTGTTGCCACATCAGGCCGGTGGCATAATCCATTACCACTTCGTTGTTGTGATAGCTTTCGTAGTGATGGGCAAGCCCTTTGCCGATTTTGTATTTGTTCACATCATAAAAGTCTTGCTGCTTCAGCATAAGAATGACTTCATTCTGAGAAAGCTTCGCCAGCGCCTTTGAGCGCAATTTTCGCACAAATCCGCTCAAATCAGCAACGCTGGCGTCAAAAGGAACTGGCTTATTTGAAGCAAGATGGTCTTGGATCATTTCCAAAAGAAATTTCTTCATTTGATCCGTCCACTCCAACCCGCAACACTCTTTCTCGCCCGCGGTGAATCGCTTAACAAACAAATATTCCATAATCGAGCGATGCGCGAATTTGAAATTACCCACGGCGTCACGGTTGAGCAATGAGCGGCCGGAAACCTGCCAATCGGTTAGCGGAATATTCCACGATTTCGCCAGCTCGGCCAGTTCTGCGCGCGGAATGCGTTCAGCGCCGCGGCGCTTGCGATTAACATAAAGATCGACCGCCAGGCGTTCAGAGAATTGGCGCAGCGGCTCTTTTTTCAAGCCCGGAACAATGCCTTCTTCACGCACCAACCAGGCTTCTACCATGTCTTCATAAAGCTCAAAGGAGTATTTGATCTCGCGGTTGGCGCGCACCAGATCGTCGATGTGGCTGAGCAGCATGGGCCGCACACTCAAATTGGGAATCTTTTGCACCATGTCTTGCGCGAGCCTGCGGCGGCGGCGTTGCGCAAAGGGATAGCGCCGTTTGAGATAGGCCTGCACTTGTTCATCGGTAAACGGCGAGAGGTAAAGCTTGTGAAAAACATATTGCGCCTTTTCGCCGGCAGCCTTGGGCCCAATCTTCACAATGCCGGTTTCGCTGGGGATTTCTTCTTCTTTCGGAAAAAACTGCGTGCGACAAGTGATCAACACGCGGCTAAAATCACGTGTGAGCGCCAAGATATCGCGCAAGCGCGCCACGTGATCGACGATGGCAAGCGTGTCTTCATCGAGCGCGTCGAGAAACAGCACGGTGTTGTTTTTGTTTGCAATCTCTTTGATGCGAGCGTCGGCGTCAGGAATGCCGAGCGGCACAAGGGCCAGATCAAATTTTTTGCGGCGCTGGCGCAGGTGACGCGCATAATAATTGAGCAAGAACGAAGTTTTGCCCATGCCGGAATCAGCCAGGAGGATCAAGTAGCGATATTCGGTGGGGTGATGCAAGGCAACATTGACGACTTTGAAAAGATTGTCTTTGGGGTTGAACGCCAGATTACGCGGTTCCTCCGCGCCGGCAGGATCCAGCACCTGACAGAACGGGTCGATGTAATATTGCGTCGAGCGCTCGATCACGGCTTTGAGATAAAGCTCCGCGCCGAAGCGTTTTTCTAGCGAGCGGCGATCGCGGCGCGTGCGCCACCAGGGCAGGAATTTGGTGAAAAAGACGACGACGATTGCCGTCAAAGTGCCGATAATGCCGACAATGCCGCCGATGAATTTCACCAATTCGACGGGGTCAGACAGAAATGAGGAAACGGAAGTGGAATCGGGCATACACCCTCCGAAAAGAAGAAAATAACAACCCTCCGGCAACCAGCTCTCGCACCATCAAAAAGAGAAAGAAAAGCACCCGGGCGATAATCTGAATCGTTACGCTTTACTTTAAAACACGCTGCCCATCTTCAAAAGCGCCTCTGCGCCCGCGAACATAATCGTCGAAAAGCTGTCCTGCAAGCCGTAATACCACGGAATGACATACTCCAAAAAGCCCGCCATCCACAGCGCGCTGATCACATTCAACATAAAACCGGAAGTGGCCATGGTGGCCAGCGAGACGTTCTTCACACCGCCGTAGAGCAGCGCATTCACCGGCGTGCCCAGCGGCAACATGAAAGCATTGGTGGAGGCCAATCCGATTGCCATCATCGCGACCAACGGGTTTAAGTCCAGGCTGAGCGCCAGGCCGTGGATGAGCGGGAAGAGAACCACGGCTACGGCCGTGTTGCTCAGCGCTTCGGTGGACATGGTGGTGATTAGACATAACGAAAAATAGAACGCAAACGGCGGCAGGCCCTGCGGAATCAGTTGCACCAGATGGCTGCCCAACCATTCCGGCACGTCGAGGTAAATCAGCAACCCGCTGATGGCGAGGATGATCGCCACGAACACAAAAGCGCGCACCGGCAATTCATTAAAGCAATCTGAAAAGCGCAACAACGGTTGCCGCTGCTGGTTGGGCGCGCGAAAAATTGGCGCAAAGAGCAAAGCCGCGTAGCATATGCCGAACAGGCCGGCGAGCTTGTCCCAGAGATTCCAGCCGATTTCAAAATTGAAAAGAGTAATGCTCCAACCGCCCACGGGCGCGGCGATCTGCAAAATCGAATGCAAGGCCCAAAATCCAAACCAAATCCCGATGGCGCGCCAGGCCCGACGCACACGCTCAGGCTGTTCCCGACTGGTGTGAAACTCGGGAATATCGATGCCCTCCTCGCGTTGCCGTTTCGGCACGAACAGATAAACGACCAGCGCCCAGGCAATGCCGGCCATAATCAAGACCAGGGGCAGGCTCCAGCCGAACCAGGAGAGAAAATTTATTTTTTCGCGATTTTCGACTTTAAATAATTCCAGCGCGCCGAGCATGAGGGCGTTGGCCGGGCTGCCGACAAGCGAGCCCATGCCGCCGATGTTGCAACCGTACATCACGGTGCAGACCATCATGGTGGTCAAGCGGCGCGCGACTTTCGGTTCGTGATGTTGCGTAAAACTTTTGGCCAGCGTGTTGAGCACCGGCAGCAGAGTCAGCGCCGCGATAAAATTCGGCGTAAACATCGACACAAACGCGGAGGCCAGCAGCACGTACAGTAAAAATTGCTTAAACGAGTCGCTGCGAATCTGGAAAATCCGCGCGAAAAACAATTCCACCAGGCGATAGCGCACGCTCAAACGGGAAATGAGAAAACCGGTGGCAAAGAGGAAAATGTAGGACATGGGGCTTGCT
>QEVD01000333.1 GCA_003576975.1 Candidatus Zhuqueibacterota bacterium | reverse complement strand
CGTCGAAGGCAAGCTCTGCATCGGCCCGAATTTTTCCAAAGCCGAGTTTGCCCTGATCAAGCGCAACCTCGCCAGCCAAAAAGGCTTGGCGACTTTGGCCGATCTGTTGGCAGTGGCCGGCAACAGCCAGCGCTTGAAAATTCTGTATCTGTTGCACGCTCACCATGAGATGTGCGTGTGCGATCTGGCCGAAGTGCTCGAACTGACGGACTCCGCGGTCTCGCAGCACTTGCGCAAGCTCAAGGATAGAAATCTGGTTAAAACTCGCCGCGACGGACAAACCATCTTTTATTCTCTGGTTTCGAATATTTTTATCACCAACTTGCAAGACATGTTCGGGCTGGATGAAACCCAAGAGCAACATGCCTTTGCTTTGAATGAGAGGAAATAAATCATGCAAAAAACCATCTTATCTTCCGCCGGCAGCCTCAGCGCTTTTGCCGCCTTTGAAAAGTATCGTCCGTATTTCATCGGACTCACTGCCGTCCTGCTCGGCGCGGCGTTTTGTTTCACCTATCGCAAACGCGAAGTAAAATGCGAAGACGGCTCGTGCAAAATCGCAGACGCCGGCAAGTGGAACAAGATCGGCGTGTGGAGTGCAACCATTATTGCTGCGCTTGCCGTATCGTACCCCTATCTCGCCGCCAAGCCTTCGGCCACGGCCAATGCTGCCTTTGCGCCCAAAGCGACGGTGGTTTTGAAGGTCAAAGGCATGACCTGCGCCGCCTGCGCTTCCCATATTCAAATTGCGCTCTCGAAAGTCAAAGGCGTTCATCGCACCAGTGTGGAATATGAAACCGGAAAAGGCGTGGTCGAATACGATCCCGCGCTGGTGCAGCCCGAGGCTTTGATCAAGCGCGTTGACGAGACGGGTTACAAGGCGGCGATTGCACATAAGAACAATGGAGAATGAAAATGAATTCCTGTTGCACGCAACCCATCGATGTGATAGTGGCCGACCAACATCACGGTGAAAGCTGCTGTCTCGTTGAAGAGAAAACACCCGCGCCCGCAAAAGCGGCATGTCCTGTATCCGGAACGCTTTCGCGCAAAGTGCAGCGCCGAACGATGGAACATTTGCTGAAGCTGGAAAAAATTGATGCCATTCAAAAGGTGCAATATTACTTCTGTAAGGAACCAGCTTGCAACGTGGTTTATTTCTCCAATGAGAACGTGCCCTTCTTTGCAATCGGTGACGTGGCCGTGAAAGTGTTTGTCAAGGATCGGGGCGCTGAGGCTCCGGTTTGCTATTGCTTCGATTGGACACGCGCTCACATCAAACAGCAGATCAGTAAAACCGGCAAATCCACCGCCGCGTTGGAAATCGCGAGAGAGATCAAAGCCGGTAACTGCGCGTGTGACATCAAAAATCCCAAAGGCGAATGCTGCTTGGGCGACGTCAATGCGTTCGTCAAGGAAGTTTTGCCTATGAAAAAAGAGAAGACCAAACGCCCAGAGGAGGTGAAACCCAAATGAAACAAAAGCTGACGTTCATTCTGGGCATACTCGCACTGGCTTTGAGCGCTTTTGCCTTTTCAGGAGACTCACACCCCCAGCGCAATGATTGCCCGTTGCGGGGAACGCCGGTTTGCCCGGCGTATCCGGCGTGTTGTAACAAATAACGGCGGTCGATTCAAAACTCAAAGGCTTGGAACACCATCCGAGCCTTTTTATTTCCGAAATTCCCCACACTTTCCCGCCAACTGTCGCCTTCCCGACACTTTTTAGCCTCCCCGATTTTGTTACAGATGTTGAGTTCAATAGAAACGGCCAATTTTGATCGAAGGCAATGAAAAATGATAAAACGATGTCTCAAATCAATATCCAAGTTCTCGTCACCAATGAGTGCCGCGCCTGTGTCAAGGTTCTTCAAATTATTCATCAAATGCGGAATACCGTGCCCGGCCTCGGCATCGAGATTTTCAATCTGGATGAGCGCGCCGGCATTCCCGAAGAACTGCGTGCGGTGATCGTGCCGGCAACTTACGTGAATAAGCAGCTCTTCGCTTATGGTGAATTTGAGCCATTGGCACTCATGAACGTCGTGCGGCGTTTCATTAAAATTTTACCCTCAAACCACAAAGGAGAACATCCATGAACAGAGTCGCAATTTTAGTTTTAGCGGACTCCGCTTCCCACGAAGGGCTGGGACGTGTTGCCAATGCTTTGGAGGCCGCCAAAGAATTTAAAGAGGCTAAAGACGACGTCCGCGTGATCTTCGAAGGAGCCGGTACGACGTGGCTTCCGAAGCTTGCGCAACCCGATCATAAAGCCCATGCTTTGTATCACGCGACAAGAGGTGTGCTCCAGGCTTGCAGTTATTGTGCTTCAGCCTTTGGCGTGAAAGAACAAATCCAAAAACTGGAAGTGCCGCTGCTCAGCGAATATGACGGTCACCCCAGCATCAGGAATTTGGTGGCTCAAGGCTATCACGTGATCACATACTGAACGAACGAAAACCATGGAAACGCTCAAACGACGTACTCCCGGCGAAAAGACGAGAAACCTCATTCTGCCGGCTCTTGAGGGCGGCATGTTCAACTTGAGTATTCGTTAAAATTCAAATCAATCTACTTTTCATCAAATCATTTTTAAAGGAGTGTCAAATGAAGTTCCGCAGTTTCATCCTATTCTCAGTGTTGGTGCTGATATCTTTGGCCAACGCGCAGACGAAAAATCCCTGCAACCCTTGCAGCAAGGCCTTGCAGGGCAGTGTGTTTCAGTTCAACGATAAAATGGGCCGCAACACCGTGACCTTCAAAAGCCAGGCGCCGTTGGAGGACATCATCGGCACCACGAATCAAGTCAGCGGGCACGTCGCTTTCGATCCGCAGCACCCGGAAAAAGGCGGCCACGGCGAGTTCACGATCTCAGTGGCGAGTTTGAACACCGGCATTCCATTGCGCGACGAGCATTTGCGCAGCGCGGATTGGCTCGACGCCAACGCTCATCCCAACGTCAAGCTCGAAATCAAAGAGACGAAAAATTTCAAGCCGGTCAAAGTCACCAATGAATCGGCGACCTATGACGCTACGCTGGTGGCGGACTTCACGCTACGCGGCAAAACCAAACGGCTGGAGATTCCCGGGCGCCTCACGTATTTGAAAGAGAATGCGGTGACCAAAACCAAACTCCCCGGCAATTTGCTGGCAGCGCGTGCGAGCTTCGACGTCAAGTTGAGCGACTTCGGCGTGAGCGGCCCCAAAGGCATGGGCCTCATCGGCACGAAAGTCGGCGAGACGATTTCAGTTGAGACCAGTTTGGTCGGCACTTCTGCAGCCGGCGCAATGGCGGCCAATCCCTGCAATCCTTGCGGCGGCAAAGCGATGAATCCGTGCAATCCCTGCGGCGGCAAAGCAAAGAATCCCTGCAACCCGTGCGCGGGCAAGAAGAAAAAGCCGTGAAGCGGCTGAGTTTGGAAAAAATTGGCCCCCCTGGTACCTCCTTCACCCAACCAAAACGTGCGGAGAGAAGTTGCGTGCCACTCTCTCCGCGCTAATTTGATTATCGTCTTGTGCACGAAGTAAGGATGGTTTGAAAATGCAAAAGCGAATGTTATTCATATTGACCAGCATTGCCGCGTTGGCCGTGGTTGTGTCGGCGACGGCGATGCTTGCCGGAAAATCTCACGGCGCGCGCCGTGTTCCCGCGGGCATGGCAATCATACCAGGCGGCGTTTTCAACATGGGCATGGCCGGATCAAATGCCGACGAAGCGCCGGTGCACGCGGTCAAGCTCGCGCCGTTTCTCTTGGATCGTTATGAAGTCACCAATCGCCAATTCGCCGCGTTTATCGAAGCGACGGATTACGTGACGCAAGCCGAACGTGATGGCTATGCGTGGGGCTATCTCAAAGGCACCGGCGATTTTCAAGCCGTTGCCGGCGCAAGCTGGCGGCATCCGGAAGGGCCGGCGTCTTCCATCGATGATCGTATGGATCATCCCGTGGTGTGCGTGAGTTGGGAAGATGCCGCGGCTTATGCAAAATGGGCGGGCAAGCGCTTGCCCACGGAAGCGGAATGGGAATATGCCGCGCGCGGCGGCAGCACGCAACATTTCAAAGCGGCGTTCAATGAAACAAACACGCCCGCGGTGAACGCGCACCATGAGCATGCGACGATGAAAGCCGCACATGATTTATCGCCCTCGGCAAAAAGTCATCGTCTCGACTCCGAGCAACATGCGAGCGCGGCGAACTACCATTTGGTGGAAGCGAATTTTTGGCAAGGAACCTGGCCGACCGACAATCAATTGTTAGACGGCTTTTATTATACCGCGCCGGTCGGCCGTTTCACGCCCAATGATTTTGGAGTATACGACGTGCTCGGCAACGTTTGGGAGTGGACGGCTGACTGGTATGCGGCGGATTATTATCAGCACTCACCGGCGAAGAATCCCACCGGCGCGGCGAGCGGTGAGAATCGCGTGGCGCGCGGCGGCAGTTGGTTTTGCAGCCCGAATTATTGCGGCGCCTACAACACCAGCTTTCGCGGCGCCAGCCCGCCGAATCATACGTTCAACAATGTCGGCTTTCGCTGCGCGGCTGATCTTTAGTTTCTTTAAAGTCGAGCCGTTGCAAAAAGCAAAGATTGTCCAAACGGATAGATAAAGCCCAGCGGATCAACCTTCTCATCTTTCATCAGTTGGCCTTCATCTATCCGTTGGTGAAATGTTTTTTAGTTCCGGCATGTCCGGGTTGTGAAAATAGATCATGACGAAGCAAACAAAAATCATTCTCGTTTTAGCCGCGCTGATCACACTTGCAACACTCATCACTTGGCAAATGACTGGCGGCGACTACTACACCAAGTTTGAAGTTGTCGAACAAATCACAGCGCCGGTGGAACAGAATGATCCGCTGGCCGCCGCCGGATTTTATGAAGGAACACCGCGAATGCAGACAGTGACCCGCCCAGAATTTCATCTTGGATTATTGCCAACACCGCGCGGCTTGTTCGACAAGCACGCGCTGTCCGTCGTTTCAATTGTGTCGCCGTCTTGGTTTATTGCGATTGCCCTTGTCTTGTGGAGGCGTGGTACAGCGCGCAGTACTTGAAGGGGAATATTGACTATCGAAAATTGGTTTGAACAAATGACGAATAGTCGAATGCATTGCGCGTGAACTAAATTTCGGGAGAGATCATGAACAAAACCTGCCTGGCGGTGGCCGTGCTCATCTTCGCGGCGGCCACCGTGACTTTCGCAAGCGAAGAGATCATGGTTAAAAAAATCTTGCTGAACGGTAAAACTAAAACCGTGTCGATTGCCGCGCACAATGAGAAAGGCGCGCTTTTTCTCGAAGCACAGCGTTTGGCGCAGGCGCTGGGGTTTGCCCTCAAGCGCCAAAGCGGCCTGGCGATTCTTTGCACCGAAACCGCATGCCTTCCCTTCACCATCGGCGAAAAAGAAGCGCGCGAGAAAGACGGCCAACTTTTTATATCCGCCGCAGCCTTTTTCACCAGTGTTGGCAGCACTTGGGAATTCGATGAAAAAGCCGGCGCGCTGGCCATCGATCTCCCCGACGAATTGCCCACGAGCAACGCGCCGGTTGACGTGACTGTCGGCAGCACAGCGCCGGGCTTTCTGGTGACCGCTGCCGATGGCAAGGAAATTCGTCTCGCTGATTTTCGCGGCAAGAAGAACGTCGTGCTGGAGTTCTTTCGCAGCGGCTCCTGGTGACCCTGGTGCAAGAAGCAGCTCGGTGAGCTGCAAAAGAATCTTTCTGAGATTGAAAAGTATGACGCTGTGCTCATCGGCATTCACGGCTACCCGCCGGAAGAAGCCAAAAAGTGGCACGAAATTTTAGGCATTACTTTTCCACTCGCTTCCGATCAAAGTTTGGTTGTC
>QEVD01000332.1 GCA_003576975.1 Candidatus Zhuqueibacterota bacterium | reverse complement strand
GAAGTCGTCACGATTGTCACGCAGGTCGTGGTGCATCCCGATGATCCCTCGATCAAACAACCCTCGAAGTTTGTCGGGCCGGTTTACAGCGCCGAGCAAGTCGCAGAGCTGCGTGAACGCCTGGGTTGGGTGATGAAAGAAGATGTTGGCCGCGGCTGGCGCCGTGTTGTGCCCTCGCCCGAGCCACTGGCCATCGTCGAGCGCAACGTTATTCGCGAATTGGTGCAAAGCGGTCACGTCGTGATTGCGGCGGGCGGCGGCGGCATTCCGGTTTATCTCGATCATCACGAACGCGAGGAACGTCTGGAAGGCATCAATGCCGTGATCGACAAGGATCTTGCGGCAGCGGTTCTGGCCAAAGACATTGGCGCGGACGAGCTTGCCATTCTGACGCCGGTGGAGAAAGTCGCCATCAACTTCAAACAACCGAACGAGAAATGGCTTGATCGCCTTACGCTCGCGGAGTTGAAAGCTTATTACGCGGAGGGGCATTTTCCGGCGGGCAGCATGGGGCCAAAGATTCGCGGGGCCATCAATTTTTTGGAGAGCGGGGGCAAGCGTGTGCTGATCACTTCAATTGACGCGTTTGAAGAAGCCTGGCAAGGCAAAACGGGAACTGTTGTGGTGCGGTAAAAATGCTTGATTAAAGCTGGAATTCTGAGTAGAGAAGTAAATGCCATCAGATCAATGCAATTCTTAGTTGAGGTACAATTATGGAAACTGCCATTCGCGCTATTTACAGGAATGGTGTTTTTGCTCCAACACCAAGGCAAAAAGTGAAGCTGAAAGACGGTCAAGCCGTGGAACTTTTAATTAAGAAATTGCCTGAGGTTGAGGACGATCCGGCTTTTGATATTGCAAGCCTGGCAGTAGAAACTGGCATTCCTGATTTGGCAAAGGAACACGATCATTATCTCTATGGGACGCCGAAGCGAAGCAAGCGAAATGGCCCAAAAGCACGCCTTCGTTGACACTGCCTGCTGGGTCGCCATACTTTCCAAGAGCGATCAACTGCATCGATCCGCCAAGAACGTTTATGAGAAGTATACAGACAAGAAGTGGAGCTTGACCGATTGCATTTCGATGACAGTCATGAAAGAAAGGAGCTTGGTCGAAACTTTGACTCATGATGAGCATTTTCGGCAGGCAAGCTTTAAAATTCTTTTATAAGTCATTTCTATGTTAGATAAATTTTGAGTTTGGGAGAAACAAAATATGCCCCAGGAGCCGAAGGTACTTTACGGCTTCGAACATGAAACGATGGAAGCCAAGATCCGCAGTTTCCTTAAATTGACTCCGGCAGAACGCATCAAAAGTATGTTTGAGTTTATGGAGTTCGTTGCCGCTATCGAGCGCGCAAATCCGAGGAATCATGCTAAAAAGGTATCTCGCCCTGTTCCGGGCGCTAAACGCCGCGCGCGTTAAGTATCTTGTCATAGGCGGTCTTGCGGCAATCGCATACGGCATTCCCCGAAGCACCAAGGATGCGGATATTGCCGTTCTGCCGAGTGAAAAAACTTACACGAAATTGTTGAAAGTTTTCAAGGCTTTGCGCTTGGGCACAGCATATTTGACTGATCCCGAGAAGATGATGAAAAGCAAGATCACGATCTTTGATGACTATATTCGCGTAGATGTTTTGTCGGAGGCGCCGGGATTGGATTTTCAGAGATGTTGGGAGAATCGCAACGTTCTTAAGATCGACGGCGTGCGAATCAATTTTGTCAGCCTTGATGATCTCATTCACCTGAAGAGGGCCGCCGGCCGCCAAGGCGATTTGGCCGACGCCGAGATTTTGAAGAAAATTCGCGATGGCGCCGTCTGAAACCATTTTTCATAGATTGAAAGATATCTGGAAACTTTCCAAGGAGGAGCATTGAAGATTCACGAATATCAAGCCAAAGAAATTTTGCGCAAATTCGAGGTGGCGGTGCCGAAAGGCAAAGTTGCCAGAACGCCGGAAGAAGTGGGCGTCATTGCTCACGAGCTGGGCGGCAAGGTGGTGGTGAAGGCGCAAATTCACGCCGGCGGGCGCGGCAAGGGCGGCGGCATCAAGCTCGCGCAAGATGCGCATGAGGCTTATGAAATCGCGCGCAAGATGATTGGCATGCAGCTCGTCACCCCGCAAACCGGGCCCGAGGGCAAGCGCGTCAATCAAGTGTTGATCGAGCAAGCATTGAACATTGCGCGCGAGCTGTACGCCGGCATCGTGTTGGATCGTTCTTCGTCCCAGCTCGTGTTCATGGCCAGCACGGCCGGCGGCATGGAAATCGAAAAAGTGGCGGAAGAAACCCCCGAGCTGATTTTGAAGGAGTATGTTGATCCGCTTACCGGTTTACGGGCTTCGCAAGCGCGCAAACTCGCATTCGGCCTCGGGTTGGAAGGCGAAGCGTTCAAGAATGCCGTGAAATTTTTTCAGGCATTGTATCGCGCATTCGTGGCCTCCGATTGCTCGCTCGCCGAGATCAACCCGTTGATTGTGACCACAGACGGCCAAGTGCTGGCGCTCGATGCCAAGATGAATTTCGACGACAACGCGCTGTTCCGCCATGCGGACATTGTCAAGTTGCGCGATTTGAATGAAGAAGATCCGCTGGAAGTCGAAGCTTCGAAGTACAATCTGAATTATGTCCGGCTTGACGGCAATGTCGGTTGCATGGTCAATGGCGCAGGTCTGGCCATGGGCACGATGGATATCATCAAGCTGGCGGGCGGCATGCCGGCGAATTTTCTCGATGTTGGCGGCGGCGCGAATCCCGAGACCGTCGAGAACGGGTTCAAAATCATTCTTTCCGATCCCAATGTCAAAGCGATTCTCATCAACGTTTTTGGCGGCATTGTGCGTTGCGATCGCATTGCGCAAGGCGTGATTCAAGCGGCGCAGAATGTGAAAATCACCGTGCCGCTGGTGGTGAGATTGGAGGGCACCAACGCCAAAGAAGCGGGCGAACTGCTGGCCCATTCCGGCTTGCCGATCATCGTGGCCGGCACGTTCAAAGACGCAGCAGAAAAGGTGGTGGCTTCGATTCAGGCGTGAGGATTTGCGGGGGATAGTCAATGGCTTGGACCGAAGCGGAAGTTGATGAATTGATCGAACGGGTGCGGCGCGATTTTGCTTTGGAGCGCCTCAAACCGGAGGTTTGGACAAAGTTGCATAACCGTGGAATAGCTTTGTATCAGGCGGAGAAGATCGTTCACAAAAAAAGTTATATCGTTGAATATGATCATGGCGGCTCGACCATAGGCTTTTTTGATCAAGTGACTCGCCTTTTTGTGGCATGGACGCCGCAATATCCCACAGCGGTTAAAACCTGTTTTGTCGCAAAAGGCGGATTGGCTTATTTGAAACGCCAGTATGATTTTCGTATTATCTGGAAACCCCGACGATGAGCCAGACAATTTCCCGAAAATCTTCCAAGTCGAATACCCGACAGCATGCGGTCGAATTGCTCGATTGGCTGGTGAGTTTTTTGCCTACAGCGATTCCCACGTCTGCAGAAGAGGCGATTTTAGACACCAGCGGAGATGTAAATGCCTTGTTATGGCATAGAAGTGAGCTGGAGGCTATTCTTCAGAAACAGCCTTCAGCCTTATCGGTGAATCAAAGGTTGTGTTTGGCTGATCTTGACAGAAAAATGCGTGAATCTGCGCTGTCGATCGTCGGCGCGGAGAAGGGATATTTGAGGCATTTCCGTGAAGGGCATTACGACCGCTCGCATTGGTGGTGGTATCTGGATGAGATTTTACGGGAGGAAGTTATTTCGAAGCAGCGCTCTAAACCGGATATTGTATACCCCTCCCTTGCTGATAGCAAAACGGGTTTGTCGAAAGTCGCTGATCGGCCGACAACTCGTCGTCGAAAAAACAAATTGAAGCGGAAATGAAGTTAATTTGATCTGATTGATAAGGAGGCGCAGTTGAGCATTTTAATCGACAAAAAGACGCGCGTGTTAGTGCAATCTTCAACACCGTTGCCGATGCCGTAAAAGAAGCAGGCGCAAATGCCGCGGCGATTTTCGTCCCGCCCTCGTTTGCCGCCGATGCGATTATGGAATCCGCGGCTGAAGGCGTGCCGTTAATCGTGACGATCACCGAAGGCATTCCCGCAATTGATATGTTGACTGTGAAGGCGTTTTTGAATAAAACCGGCGTGCGCATGGTCGGCCCGAATTGCCCGGGGGTGATCTCCCCCGGCAAGTGCAAGATCGGCATTATGCCGGGGTTTATTCATCAAGAAGGCCGCGTCGGCGTCATTTCACGCAGCGGCACGCTCACGTATGAAGCCGTGAAACAGCTTTCGGATCTCGGAATCGGGCAATCGACATGCATCGGCATTGGCGGTGATCCCGTGATTGGCACGACCCATTTGGATGCCTTGAAATTGTTTGCCGAAGATGATGATACCGACGCCGTGGTGTTGATCGGCGAAATCGGCGGCACAGCGGAAGAAGAAGCCGCGGCGTATATCAAAAAACATTTCAACAAACCGGTGGTGGCGTTCATTGCCGGCCGCACCGCGCCGCCCGGACGCCGCATGGGACATGCGGGCGCGATCATCGCCGGTGGCCAGGGCACGGCGGCAGAGAAGATGGCCAAGCTGGAAGAAGCAGGCGCCTCGGTTTGCCAAAGTCCGGCTGAGATTGGCGTGAGGATACAGGCGTTGCTGCAGAAAGTCAAACGCCCGTCGGCTCAAAAGAAAACCTCGACCGTGAAGACGAGTGCCAAAGCCAAAACAAAGTCGCCGGTTGCTCGCGGCCCGAGATCGGCGAGAAGATCCGGCGAGTAATAACGCGTGCTTTTTGTGATGGGCTTTTGCCCGGTGGTTTATGAAATCAAACTTTCGCTTCAAGTTAAACATGCAAAAAGGAGTTCAACGTTGGAACGTACTCTCGCCATTCTAAAACCAGATTGTGTTTCAGCCAAAAAAATGGGAAAAGTGCTGGATCGCATCGAGCAGGCCGGTTTTCGCATTCTCGGCATGAAAATGGTTCGCCTAACGCCGGAAACCGCCGGCAAGTTTTATGAAGTTCACAAAGAGCGGTCGTTCTATAAAGATTTGGTGAGCTTCATGAGCAGCGATCGCGTTGTGCCACTGGCGTTGGAGAAGCACAATGCTGTGGCTGATTTTCGCAAGCTCATCGGCGCCACCGATCCTGCGCAAGCGGACGCTGGCACCATTCGCAAAGATTTCGCTACCAGCAAGCAGAACAATATCGTGCACGGCTCGGATTCGCCTGAGAATGCGATGATTGAAATTGCGTTTTTCTTTGCGGAACGCGAATTGATCGAGACAAAATAATTCGCTGTTTTGATCGAACTCCGCTGCTCGTCGTGGCGGAATCTTGGCGTAGCCGCTCGAACACAGGAGACGTCTCAATATGACTTCCGAACAATCGAAATGGGCAGTCGTCGTTGCCGTGGCAGTCCTGTTTGGCTTGATCGCAACCGGCTTGTGGTGGTGGAATCGGAAAGAGGGGGAGGCGGAGAAACCCAAGCCCGCCGCTGCAATTTCTGACATCCAACCGCAGACGGATACCGCGCCTCCGCCAGCGCCAGTAGAAGAACCGCGTCCGACGGTGGTCGCCACCGGTGAAGGCATTTACACCGTACAAGTTTCATCCTGGCAATCCCGCCGGAATGCTGAAACAGATGCGGCGCGCTTCGAAGGCCAGGGGCATGAAGTTTATATTCAACGCGCGAATATTCCGGAGAAAGGCGGCATTTGGTATCGCGTGCGGGTTGGGCGGTTTGCAACGCAGGAAGAGGCGCAAACCCTGGCGGATGAACTGGTTTATCAGTTGCAGAGCGGTTTTTGGCTGGATCGGGTGCGCCAAGATCAATGAAAATGCACGGGTTGAGCCGGAATTTTAGCTTGACTTCCATGAGCCGGTTTTATAAATTGCGCACCACTTATTTCGAGTTTGCAGCGAGATGAAGATTTCTTTGATAGGATTAGCCGAGGGGTTGCATTCCCTTCATTTTGAGGAAGAGCCGGAGAATTGTGGCATTGTTGCTCATCCCAACCTCACCAATAGAATTCAGATTGATGTCGATCTGGAGAGGCGCGCCTCGCGGTTAATCCTGCGCAATACGATCAACACTGTTGGTCGCTTCACGTGTGATCGTTGTTTAACGGAATTCGATCGTACGATTGTCGATACCGGGCGCGTGGTCTTTACCAGCGATGAAGAATTGCTGGCGCTCTCCGAAGATGAAGTGCATGTGCTCGAAAAAGACGCGCGCGAGATTGATGTGACCAACGATATCCGTGATCTCGTGCTGCTGGCGGTGCCGGCAAAAATCCTGTGCTCGGAAGATTGTAAAGGGCTGTGCCCCCATTGCGGGGTTAATTTGAATGAAGAAACCTGCCTGTGCGGCGTGCGACCGCTTGATCCGCGCTGGCAGGCTTTGCAGAAACTATTCAACTAAGAGAGGTTCTTGTGCCTAATCCGAAACGACGCCATTCCCGTACGCGCCGCGATAAACGACGCACACATTGGAAACTTGAGTCCGTCAAAACGATTAAATGTAACCATTGCCATCAACCGAAACTGCCGCATCGCATTTGTCCCAATTGCGGCTATTACAATGATCGTTCCGTGTTTTTGCCGCGCGAATTATCCTGACCTTTTTCCTACCGTGATAAAGGATGAGATTCGGCATTCTTTCAGCCTGCATCATTTATTGACCACGACGATACACAGCCCACATGACATGGTTTCGTATGACGTAGCAATCTCATTGCAACCACAGCGACGAAGCTGCCTTGACGAAAACCATGAATCCTCGCGGCGCGCTCGCATTTTCGATAAAAATGAACGAGCGAAGCAGGCCAGCGATAGTAGAATTTTTGAGCAAGGGGAGCATGCTCCCCGGAGCGACGCCTGAGCGCGCGCGTTTGCTGAAAAGAGGAAGCTATGCGGATTGCATTGGATGCGATGGGCGGTGATTTTGCACCAGCGGCGATTGTGCAGGGCGGTTTGGAAGCTGCGCGTTTGATGGAAGGCGAATGTGAAGTTGTCTTCGTCGGTGACGAGTTGAAAATTGCCGAAGAGATCGCGCGGCATCCGCTCTTGACGCGAGGCGAAAAGCAGTATTACTCGATTCATCACGCCTCCGAAAAGATTGAAATGGCGGATAAACCGACCGAAGCGCTCAAGAAGAAAAAAGACGCTTCGATTTTGGTGGCGAATCAATTGCAGCGGGATCGCAAGGTCGATGCCGTTGTCAGCGCCGGGCATACGGGCGCAGCCATGGCAGCCTCCCTATTCGTGCTCGGCCGCATCCCCGGGGTCAATCGCCCCGGCATTGGCTCTTTGATTCCCAACGGCTATGGCGTGACCATGTTGATCGATGTCGGCGCGAATGTCGATGCCAAAGCGGTTCATCTGCTGCAATACGGCTTGATGGGCAGCATTTTTATGGAGCGCGTCGTCGGCATGCAAAAGCCGAAAATTGCGCTGCTCAGCATTGGCGAAGAACGTTCGAAAGGCACCGAAGTCACGCGCGAAGCCTATGAAATGCTGGAACGTAGCAATATCAATTTCATCGGCAACGTCGAAGGCCGGGACATTTTGCAGGCCAAGGCCGATGTGGTGGTGTGCGACGGCTTTGTGGGCAACGTAATCCTGAAATACACCGAAAGCCTCGGCAATGTGTTTCGCCGGCATATCAAACGGCAAATTGGCAAAAAGATTTTTTTGAATATCGGCGCGTTTCTCATGCAGCCGACGTTCAAAGGCCTGCGCAAAATTTTCGATTATGAAGAATACGGCGGCGCGCCGCTGCTCGGCGTCGATGGCGTGACCATCATTTGTCACGGCTCCTCCACGCCGAAAGCCATTCGCAATGCCGTCAAGGAGGCGGTGGCCATGGTGCGCGAAGGCATCAATCAAATCATCCGCCGCGAATTGGAAGCATTCGAAGTTCAAAAGGGAGTGTCACTCGTTGAGCAAGACGCCTAAATCAAAAGTGTTGGGTACCGGGCGGGCTGTTCCCGAGCGCGTGCTGACCAACGCCGATCTTGAAAAAATGGTCGATACCAGCGATGAATGGATCCGCTCACGCACCGGTATCGAGCGGCGCTTCATCGCCTCGAAAGACGATTTGACCTCAAAGCTGTGCGCCTCTGCGGCGCAAAAGGCCTTGGCAAAAGCGCAAATTTCAGCGGAGCAATTGGACGCCATTATCATTGGCACGGTAACAGGCGACGCCTATTTCCCCTCGACCGCCTGTTATGTGCAGGAAATTTTGGGCGCCACGAACGCCGCCGCATTTGATCTTTCTGCCGCCTGTTCCGGCTTCATTTACAGCCTTACGATGGCGGATAACATGATCGCGGCAGACAAAGCGCGCTACGTTCTCGTTGTCGGCGGCGAAATTTTGAGCCGCATCACGGATTGGACCGACCGCGCCACGTGCGTGTTGTTCGGTGACGGCGCGGGTGCGGTGGTGATCGGTCCGGCGCAAGACGAGCACGGCGTTATCGACACCTTCATCAAAAGCGATGGCCGTCTCACGAGTTTGCTTTGCATGATCGGCGGCGGTACCAAAGTGCCGTTCGACATTGCACTTTCGGAAAAGTTGTTTCACCTTGACATGCAAGGTCCGGAAGTATTCAAGCACGCGGTCACGGCCATGGGCGATGCCGCTTCCAGCATTCTCGAGCGCAATGACATGACGGGCGAAGACGTCAGCCTGCTCATTCCGCATCAGGCGAACTTGCGCATCATTACCGCCACGGCGAAACGCGTCAACATGCCGATGGAAAAAGTTTACGTCAATGTGCAAGATTACGGCAACACTTCTGCGGCCTCCATTCCGATCGCCATCGATGAAGCCTTTGAAAAAGGGCGTTTGCGCTCGAATGATTTGTGTTTGATGGTGGCGTTCGGCGGGGGATTCACCTGGGGCTCGGCACTTATTCGATTCTAAGCCATGAGCCAGAAAGTCGCATTCATTTTTCCGGGGCAGGCCTCGCAATTCGTCGGTATGGCGAAGGATCTGTTCGAGGAACATGCGGTCGCGCGTGAGATGTTCCAGCAGGCCAATGAGGTGCTTGGCTTTGATATCCAAAAAATTTGTTTTGACGGCCCGCTGGAAGAGCTGACGAAAACATCGATTACGCAGCCGGCCATTTTGATTCACAGCGCCATCGTCGCGCGCCTGCTTCAGGAAAAAGATATTTTGCCTGCGATGGCAGCCGGCCATAGCCTGGGAGAATACTCCGCCTTGGTTGCCGCCGGCGCATTGAGCTTTCAGGAGGCGCTGCGGTTGGTCAAGTTGCGCGGCGAGTTGATGCATCAAGCCGGCATTGAAAATCCCGGCACCATGGCTGCCATCATGGGATTGGCGCCTGAGGAAGTTGAAGCGCTTTGCAGCGAAGTGACGGCGATGCTCGCTGCGGAGAGCCGGGTTGTGCAAGCCGCGAATTTTAATTCACGCGAGCAAACCGTAATTTCCGGGCACGTTGGTGCAGTTGAAAAAGCGATGGCGTTGGCGAAGGAACGTGGGGCAAAATTGGCGAAGCAGCTTGTCGTGGGCGGCGCATTTCATTCCCCGCTGATGGCAGGCGCACGCGCCGGTTTGGAACAGGCGCTTGCCGCCGCCCATTTTCAAGAGGCACGTTGCCCGGTCTACACCAACGTTACCGCAAAGCCCGAGCAGCAAGCCGCCGTGTTGCGCGAGCGCCTGGGACAGCAACTCATTAGCCCAGTGCGCTGGTTCACAACGATTGAGAATATGATTGCCGAGGGCGCAGAAGCATTTTATGAAATTGGCCCCGGCAAAGTGCTCGCCGGGTTGAATAAACGGATCAATAAAGAGTATGCCGTGATCACCGCCGGCACAG
>QEVD01000331.1 GCA_003576975.1 Candidatus Zhuqueibacterota bacterium | reverse complement strand
TTTGAGCACACTCAAAACGCCGCCTGTCGCGCAAGGCCAGGTTCACGGCGGCCAGGCGCATCTTGCCTATCTGCTGGCCTGGGGCAAAAATACTGCTGCTGCTGCGCTGGCGGATTTGCTGCGGCAAAATGTGCGCGCACACACTTCGGACAAAGAATTCACACTTGAGGGCCGCAAGTTTCCGCGCGGCTCATTGATCATCAAAACCAAAGACAATCCCGATGATCTTTTTGCGCGCATGCAAAAGCTGGCGGCAGTTCACGGCGTTGACGTATATGCCACCGATAATTCCTGGGTGAGTGAAGGCGTCAACTTCGGCAGCAATCATGTGCAATTCATTCGCAAACCCAAGGTGGCGATGGCTTACAACATGCCGACCAGCCCGCTCTCTGCCGGCTGGACGCGCTACGTACTCGAGCAAATGTACGGCTATCCGGTGACGGTGATCAACTCCTGGCAAATCGGCGCGGCAGATTTGGACAAGTTTAATGTCTTGATTCTTCCGGATGGTTCGGGCTTCTGGGGCGGAGGGTATTCTGGGATTTTAAACGAAAGTATCGTGCAACGTCTCAAGACGTGGATTAGCGGCGGCGGCACATTGATCACATTCGGTGATGCCACGCGCTGGCTGACGCAGGAGAAAGTCGATTTGCTCGCAACCTCGCGCGAATTGAAGAACGGCAAGCCTGAGCGCGAAGCCGGAAAAGAAAAAAAAGAAGAAGCGCCGCCCACCACAGCCTCCGGCGCTTATGATTTGGAGAAGGCCATTCAACCAAAAGAGGAATTGCCGGAATACACGCCGGGCGCTTTGATGCGCATTCAACTGGAGTCTGCGCATTGGTTGAGCGCCGGCTATGACGATGGCCGCGCGATTGCGATCGTCGAAAGTCGCAACATCTACACGCCGCTCACGCTCGACAAAGGTGTGAATGTCGGCGTTTATCTCGCCGAAGACAAAGTGCTTGCCAGCGGTTTTACCTGGGAAACCTCCCGCAAGCAGATTGCCAACAAAGCTTATCTTATGTATCAACGCCTGGGCCGCGGCCATGTCATCGCCTTCGCCGAGGATCCCAACTACCGCGCGTTCATGGACGGTTTGAATTTGTTGTTCATGAATGCGGTGTTGCTGGGCCCGGCGCATTGAAGCGGATAGGCTTCGACAAGAGAGCACATCTTAAAAGATACGTATTAGCCCATGAGGAGAATGTGGTGGGAATGGGGGAGGCTGGCTCACCGAATTATCCACCGATGAATTGCGAAAGGTGTTTGCACTGAGCCGGCAGAGTGTTTAATTTTCAGTAACCATTGATAACCATGAATATCCACGGTATCGAAAAAGAAATTCAATCCATCACTGGCAATGGCCCGGTACTTGAAGAACTCAATAAGCTACTTGAATCCGGTGAAGCGATTGCTTTGGTCGGCGCTGGCGCTTCCGCCGGGCTATGGCCGTTGTGGAATGAGTTTCTGCAAGGATTCATCACGCACAGTTTGAACAGTGGAAAGATCAACTCGGACGAAGCGACGTTTTTTCAGCAGGAAGCGCCACAAACCCCTTTGGAAACCGCCCAGCAATTGCGCCATAAAATCGGAGAGCAACTGTATTTCGAGTATCTCTACGAAACGTTTAGCGACAAGATTTCTCCGCACACCGGCGGCGCGTTTACCTTGACCCACCGCGCTTTGTTGCAACTGCCGATTCACAATTATCTCACTCTAAACTATGATGCCGGTTTGACCAATGCGCGTGCCGCCCTCTATCCCAAAGCCACCACTTCGTATTATTTCTGGGATCAGGAGGAAGCCCGGCGTATTCGTGACCGCAATTACAAACGCCAAGTATTGCATGCCCACGGCCGTTATGACCGCGCCGATTCCATTATTCTGACGCTCGATGATTACCGTCGAGCTTATGACCGCCGTGGTTTCGTACGGCTACTGGAAGATTTTTTTGCCTTTGAAAAGCTGCTCATCCTCGGTTTCGGCATGAGCGCCCCCTACATCAAACAGCTTTTCAACAATATCAGCGGCGATTATAAAAAAAGTCCATTGCGCCACATTGCTTTTGTCGGGTTGAATGACAAAGACTTGCAAGTCACCCACCTGTTGCGCGAACGCGTGGAAATGGTGTATGGTGCACGCATTCTCTTTTACCCAACCCGCAATCACCACCAAGCGCTGACCGATTGGTTGACGATGCTAGCGGAAAAATACGCGACACAAACCGCCGAAGAGATTCAGCCCCTCGCAACGCCGCCACAACTGAAAACCGTGTTAACAGACAAATACATTCACCAGCCAACAGATGATGCCAACTTTAAAGGCCGCGTGCAGGATTTTGCCGCGTTGAATCGCTGGGCTAATGATCCGGCAACCAGAATGATCGCGATCACCGGTATTGGCGGACAGGGCAAAACCGCGCTGGTGGGGCGCTGGCTAAAGCAGGAAAGAACTCCAGAGCTGGCGCAGATGCCAGTGTTTTACTGGAGCTTTTATGAAGACCTGGATGTCGGTAAGTTTTTGCAGATATTGGTTGATTTCGTCAAGCCAATGACGAAAGTCAAAAGCAAAGACGATAGGGAAGCCTTGACCCTCTTATTGGAAGTTTTGAAAGACTTGCGCGTGCTCGTGATTTTGGATGGTGTGGAGGTGTTGCAAGAAGAAGCGAGCAGCCCCGCGCATGGCCGGATCAATCATCCGCAGTTAGAACAACTGCTACAAGTCTGGTTGCGGTATCCGCACCAAAGCCTGATGATTTTGACCAGCCGCTTTCAATTTCCACAATTGGCACGCTTCAGCGGTGTCGGCTTTCATCATCTGAACCTCGTTCGGTTGGGCCATGCTGATGGCCTCTCGCTCCTGCAGCAATTGGGCGTTTGGGGAGATGACCGGCTGATGGGTGATTATGTCGAAAATCTGCGCGGCCATCCGCTGGCTTTGCGTGTCTTGGCGAGTGCTATCAAACGGGAATGCTTAGGCAAGATTGACAATTTTTCTGGCAAAGTTCTACTCGCCAGCAGCGGGGACAATCGGTTGAGCCAAAAATTAGAGCGGTTGTTGAGTTTCTATGAAAGACAATTGAAGAACGGGCAGGATGAATTGCTTAGCATCTTAAGCCTGTTCAAACGTCCGGTGGCAAGTAAGAGCTTGGTCACGTTAGTCTGCAACATGAAATCCCTAAAGAAAACGCCACTGGCAAAAGCGAATGCAACGGACATTGAAAAGCAACTCGATTTGTTGATGAGTGATTTTCTCATCGAAAAGACTGTCGGCGGTATCACCACCCACCCGGTTATCCGCGACTATTTTCGTACACGAAATAGGTTAAAAGGGTCGCGGCGTGAGGCTGCTGATTTTCTCAAAACCAAACCGAGAGTTATGTCAAATGAAGAAGTGAGGCCGTGGTGGAAAAAGATGTGGAAAGCCCTCAATACACCGCCAGCTGCTCACAGGCCCAAAAACATTGAAGAAGTTCGTGATCTTGTGGATGCCGTACAGTTGCTCTGTGATGAAGGTGCGTTTGTACTAGCCAATAGTTTAAGATGGAGATTGTTTGTCTGGGAGCAGGGCTTTGATACGTTCAGAAATTTTCCTGCAGTTGCCGAAGGCCTTGACCTCTGTTTAGCTTTTGTCGGAAATGAAGCGCGTATTCAAAAAGTAGAAGAGACTTTAGGAAGGTCCTATGTCGCATCATACTGTTCGGGAGTTTCTGGATATCATCTCAGTTTAGGAAATTTGGCTCAATCCTTGGAATGGCGTAAAAAAAGCCTGGAATTTACTCAATCATTGCTTGGCAGATATAGTCGATCATTTGATTTGAATGAAATATCAAGTATAGAGATGATAATGGGGAATATCAAGCAGGCACGAGAAAATACATCTCTGACGTGGAGACGTTGGTATGAAGCCGGTAATCTTTCTAATTTGAAATATAAATTCGATCTAAAAGCCTATTCTGAACTTCTATTGGGCAATACATATCGTGCATACCAGATTTATAGACTTACATCTTCACTATCTATCTTGAAAGTTTTTCGTGGGCATGAGTCCGCAAGCTCTGCATCAATGGGTACACAATCTGAATTTTTCTTGCGAATTTGTGCATGGGAACCTTTTGAACTCATAAATACCCTACATATTCAAATATGCAAGACAAAGGGTTGGAATAGAGATTTGGCTAGGTGCTATCTACTAAAGGGGCGGTATGAAATCCATCTGAAGGAATTGTCTAATGCAGAAATAGCATTGAGGCAAGCTGAGCACTTTCTGCGTCCTTCCGGCATGGTACTAGGTATCTGTCATCTTGACCATGTATGGGGCCTATTGGCGGAGGCCAAGGGGGAGCATGAAAAAGGCTTGCAACGAGCGAATGATGCCTTGTTCACAGCGGCGGATAAAGGCTTTCGCCTACGGCAGGCGGATCTTTTGGTTTTACGCGGCCGGCTGCGGTTAGGCATGGCGAAGTCCAATTTGGGCAAGACAATTTCACAAGTTTCACAAAATCCCACTGCCCAAGTTGGACTTCACTCGGCGTCTGATTTGTTGGAACAAGCTGGAGACGATGCGTACGAGACTTTAAAAATCGCCGAACAGACCGGTTACATTTGGCCGAAAGTCGAAGCGCTGGAACTGCTTGCGGCCTATCATCAAACTCGCGCTGCACTTTCTGGTTTCAATTCGCAAGATGAGAAGGACAAAGCCCAAAGTTATGCTCATGAAGCGGCATCGATCAAAAAAGGACTCCTCCTCACCGAAGAACAAATGCAGGAATTAAAGACGCAAGCCCGGCAAGAGTTTGAGAAACAGATTGCAGAATGGGAGAAAAAATTGTGAAACAAATGCACCGGTGCATGTAAGTGAACGCTGATCAATGATAAATAAAAAGGAAGATCATGTCCTACTGGGATTATTACTGGTACCGCCCCACTCGACCGAAGCCGGTCAAAAACGGCATCAAAACCAAGAGCCGCGGCGGCAGCATCGGCAAAACCTGGTGGTCGAAACGGTGGATTGGCGTGTTGGAATCGTTCAACATGGGCGCGCGGCTCGGGCGCGGCCGCAGCTATGCTCGGAGCGGGCAAGTGATGTCGATTGACGTGCAAGCAGGTCTGGTTACCGCCAAAGTGCAAGGCTCGCGGCCCAAGCCCTACCAAATCAAAATCGCGCTCAAGCCGCTCTCGCAAAAAGATTGGAAGAAAGTGACAGAGGCGATGGCGGAGCAGGCGATTTTCGTGGCCAAGCTGCTGGCCGGAGAGATGCCGCAAAATATCGAAGAAGTTTTCGAAACGGCCAAGGTGCCGCTTTTTCCAAAATCATCCCGCGAGCTGGAGACGGATTGTTCTTGTCCGGATTGGGCGAATCCCTGCAAGCATATCGCGGCGGTGTATTATCTTTTGGCGGAGCAATTTGACGACGATCCGTTTTTGATTTTCAAGTTGCGCGGCAAGAGCAAAAAGCAGCTTATCAACGAACTGCGCGAAAAGCGCGCCGGCGCTGGTGAAGAAGTCATTGCGGTTGAAGAAACAGAGCTTGGCGTCGCGCTTTCAGCGACACCGCTGGAAGAATGTCTCGGAACATTTTGGGAAGCTGGGGCGGAGCTTGCCGTGTTTTCAGCCAATCCCGCTTTGCCGGAGGTGGAGTTTGCCGTGCTCAAAAGATTAGGGGAAGCACCGTTTACTGTGAAGAACAAGAATATCTGTGTTTTGTTGGAAAAGGCTTATGAGATAGTGAGCCGGGCGGCGCTGGCCAGGGCGAGTGGCTAAGAAATTCGGAACGTCATACCAAAATTTCTTTTGCAATTCAATCTCCGTTCTCGTATGTAAAGACATCCCGGCAAAATCGAGATCCAGAGAATTGCACCGAGTCATCAACCTCAGGAGCGTGTCATGCAGGAGCATAACGAAGCACGATTGCCGTTCTTTGTGCGACGACAGTCCGGATGGCTTTGTTTATTCAGTTTAGCGGTT
>QEVD01000330.1 GCA_003576975.1 Candidatus Zhuqueibacterota bacterium | reverse complement strand
ATTCGACGCCGTTGTTCCTTTTGCGCATGATCGCCTGCAGCCGTTGTGCGCGGTTTACACCAAAGCTTGCTTGCCGTTTATCGAACAGCAGCTTCAGCAGAATGCGCTTCGCATGACGGCATGGCTCGCACAGGCGCGCGTGCGCATTGTGCCGGAGGCGGAATTGCGCGGCATCGATCCCGCGCTGCGGTCATTCTTCAATGTCAACACCGAGGAAGATTACCAGAGGTTGCTCGAGGCTGCACACCCTCGGCTTTGATGCAAAGTATCATCTGCAATCGCTTTCATGCGGAGAACACCATGCGCGCTTTGTTTGTTGCCGTGATCTATTTGTTTGCCGCTGGCTTGATCAGTTGCACTAAAAAAAATCAGCCGGCCCAGCCGGAGGCGCCCAGTGACGCCACGTTCGCGATGATTCAAGCGCAAGTCTTCGATGCCAGTTGCAGCAGCAGTTCATGCCATTCGACGCAAACACGCGCGGGCGGCCTTTCTCTAGTTGCGGGCGAGAGCTATGCCAATCTCGTCAACGTCGATCCTGCCAATGAGCAAGCCAGAGCAAAGCGCTGGCAGCGTGTCATGCCCGGCAAACCGGACTCAAGTTTCTTGATGAAGAAACTGACCGGCACAGGTCCGAACGAGGGCAGCCTCATGCCGTGGGGCACCTCGGGTTTGTCGAGCATCAAGATCGACGCCATGCGCGCATGGATCAAAGCCGGGGCTTCAGAGACCGCGCATGTCGCGGACGCGCCCGATCTCTACACCGCGCCGCCGGAAACGGAACCGGCTTTTGTGCCGCCGGCATCGCCGCCTCCGGACGAGGGTTTTCAAGTAAGCGTCGGCCCGTTTTATATTGAACCTGGAAAAGAGCGGGAAATTTATTCCACCGTTAACGTGGATTTGCCGGCGGATTACACGATAAATCGCATCGTCATCAAGCAGCCCGAGGGCAGCCACCATTTTATTGTGTATCGCTGGAAAACCGGTCCACCTCCGCCGGCAGGCATTCGCGACTTCGACCCGCGCCTGCCTTCGTCATTTGAGGGCATTTTGAATCGCGAGTTTGTGGGCGGCACGCAAACGCCGGAGATCACAATAGAGTTTCCCGAGGGCGTCGGCATTCCGTTGCCCACGAATGTGACTTTTGATTTGAATTCTCATTTTGTCAATACCAACGGCAAATCCAGCTTGAAGGCGGAAGTCTATGTGAACTTCTACCGCGCGCCGGCCGGCAGCGTGATACACAGGGCCAAAGTTCTTTTTGAGAACAATTTGTTTATCGATATTCCGCCGGGCGCGACTAAAACCGAAGGCGCGAATTGGATTGCCGGACGCGAGACGCATGTCATCGCTTTATCATCTCACATGCACCGGCACGGAAAACGTTTTAAGATTTCTCGCATCCAAAACAATCAAATCGGCGAAACGGTTTATGAGAACCTGGAGTGGGACAATCCACACACGGTTTACTTCAACCCGCCGCTGGTGATTCATCAAGGAGATGGATTGCGCTATGAAGGCACCTACGTGAACGACGACAAACCGTTTGCGCTGCGCTTCGGATTCTCCGCCGAGGATAATGAGATGTGCATCATGACGGGATATTATTACTGAACACCATCACGTTTTGCCATTGCCCTGGCGCTTGCCAGTGGCGCAATAACCCTGAACTCAAAATTCAAGACTCATGGATTTGCCGCCCTCTCGAGCTGTTCCTCAAAATCTTTTTATCGGCATTGCTGCCTGGCAAGACCCGGCCCTGCTGCCATTGCTCGCAAGTCAAAATTTCAACGGCGTGCTTGCGTTTCTGGCGCGCGCGTTCAACCTCATTGAAATCTCCTCGAGTTTTTATCAACCGCTCGATCTCAAAACCGCACAACAATGGCTCGATTTGACGAAAGACAATCTCCGGCTTCGCTTTACCGTGCGCTTGTGGCAAAAACTCGTGCGTGAACATTCGGCCAACTTCAAAACAGATGTCCACCAATTCAAAGCCGGTCTCGAACCATTCGTGCAGAGCAGGCGTTTGGGCGCGTTAATCGCGCCTTTTTCGCCGGCGTTTCGCCAATCTCGCGCAAATCAAGATTGGATATTGGGGCTGGCGGATGCGTTTGCGGGCTATCCGTTCGTGATCGAATTGCATCATCATTCCTGGCAAGAGGCCGGGGCACAGCAGGATTTGTTGAACAGCGGCGCCAGCATTGCGCATGTCGATCAGCCGCGGTTTGGGCGATCGTTTATATTCAATCAAAAAGCGCCCAGCCGGCTTGCCTATTTACGTTTTGACGGGCGCAATCAAGCCACCTGGCTGAAAGCAAACGCAAGCCGCGATCAGCGCCATGATTATATTTATTCTGCGGCGGACTTGGCGACCATCGCTGCCAACATAAAAACCCTGCTTGGGCAAACCTCGGCCTGCTATGCCGTTTTCAACAATTATACCAACGGCCAGGCGCTCGCTAATGCCTTGCAGTTGCAAGCGGCGTTGACCGGGGCAAGCATAAATGCGCCCGCCGCGTTGCGGCATCGTTTTCCATTTCTGGAAGAAAGAATTTGATTTTTTGCCTGTACGGGGCGTATATTTCACGCTATCACTTGATTACGATTCCGCCTTCGACTTCAGCGCCGATTTTTCTTTGCTCCGTTGCGGTTCAAAACGTTTCAAGTGCTTCAGATAAAACCTAATTCCTTCAATTTGAACTTGAGTCAAGAGGAGTATTGTGGAGACTGCTGTTCAACACCTGCCCCCGACTGTTCCGCAAAATGGCAAAGCTACTGTCAACGATTTCAATATTCACGTTGCGACCGCCAATGGCACCGGCAGCCAAAGCTCAAACTTGGTACTGATGCGCGCCATTTTCCAGATGGGAATTCCGGTTTCCGGAAAAAATCTCTTTCCTTCCAACATTCAAGGCTTGCCCACATGGTTTACTGTGCGCGTAAGCAAACACGGTTACATCGCGCGGCGCGAAAAAATTGACGTGCTGGTCGCGATGAATCCCGAAACCGCGCACGAGGATGTCATGAGCCTCGCACCGGGCACGGCAGCCGTGTACGACGTTCCCCTGCAACTCAACAAGCTGCGCAACGATGTCACCTTCTACCCCGTGCCATTCGACGAGCTGGTCGTGCCGGTGTGCCCGGTGTCGAAATTACGCAAGCTCGTGCGGAATATGATCTATGACGGCGTGCTGGCGTATTTGCTCGACATCGACATGGCCGAAGTCGAGCGCGCGCTGCAAAAACAATTCAAGGGCAAAGCCAAAGCCGCGGCTATGAACTGGGAAGCCGCGAAAGCGGGTTATGAATTTGCGCAGAAAAATTTCAGTAAGGAACTTCCTTACCGCGTCGAACGCATGAATGAAACCGCGGGCAAAATCGTTATGGACGGCAACGCGGCAGCAGCGTTGGGCTGCATGTTCGCCGGCGTCACGGTGGCAACCTGGTATCCCATCACGCCTTCATCATCATTATGTGAATCCTTGATCGAATTCATGAAGCCGCATCGCCTGGACCCGGAGACGAAAAAAGCAACGTTCGCCATCGTACAGGCCGAAGACGAACTGGCCGCGATCGGCATGGCGATCGGCGCCGGCTGGGCGGGCGCACGCTCGATGACTTCAACGTCCGGCCCTGGCATTTCATTGATGGCCGAGTTCATTGGATTGGCCTACTACGCCGAGGTTCCCGTCGTCATTTTCGATATTCAACGCGTCGGGCCCTCGACCGGCCTGCCGACCCGCACCATGCAGGGCGATATTTTATCCACCGCCGTATTGTCGCACGGCGACACGAAACACCTCATGCTGCTGCCCTCTTCGATCGCCGAGTGTTT
This sequence comes from Candidatus Zhuqueibacterota bacterium, assembly GCA_003576975.1. Classification (GTDB taxonomy): domain Bacteria; phylum Zhuqueibacterota; class Zhuqueibacteria; order Zhuqueibacterales; family Zhuqueibacteraceae; genus Coneutiohabitans. The sequence goes on along the minus strand of QEVD01000330.1, from coordinate 6,929 downwards.
CTCCATGGCAGTGACGGCCTTCAATCTGGCGGAAGAATTCCAAACGCCGGTGTTCGTGATGAGTGATCTCGATCTCGGCATGAATCTGTGGATGTCCGATCCGTTCGCATATCCCGAGGAACCGATCCATCGCGGTAAAGTGCTCAGCGCCGCTGATCTGGAGAAAGTGGCGGAGTTCGCGCGCTACAAAGATGTTGACGGCGATGGCATTCCCTACCGCACCCTGCCCGGCACCAAGCATGTGAAAGCGCCGTACTTCACCCGCGGCAGCGGACACAATGATCGTGCGCAATACAGCGAACGCCCGGAGGATTATCGTGCGAACATGGATCGTCTGGCGCATAAATTCGATACCGCCAGGCAACGCGTGCCCGCGCCCGTGCTCGAACGGAACCCCGGCAGCCGCATCGGCCTGATCGCCTACGGCACGAGTCACTGGGCAGCGCTCGAAGCGCTCGACGAGCTGCAGCAGCAACATCAAATCAAAGTCGATTATTTGCGCCTGCGTGCCTATCCGTTCAACGGCGAGGTGAAAGACTTCGTCGAACAACATGAGCGCGTTTACGTTGTCGATCAGAATCGTGACGGCCAGATGTACAGTTTGATGGCGATGGATTATGATGAAAGCATACACGCAAAATTGCGCAACATCCGTTGCTACGACGGCCTGCCGATACCGGCGCGCATTGTGGTCGAAGGCATTTTAAACGAGGAGAAAAACTGACATGGCGCATACACCTGAAAAACCGGCTCGTCCGGCCCCGGCAGCAAAAGTCAATCGTCTTGGCCTGGCGCGCGAGAGCTACCGCGGCGGCAAAACCACGTTGTGCGCGGGTTGCGGCCATAACGCCATTTCCGAGCGCATCATCGACGCGTTTTATGATATGGGCGTCGATCCTTATAACGTTGCAAAGTTTTCCGGCATCGGCTGTTCCAGCAAATCACCGGCCTACTTTCTAAATCCGTCACACGGCTTCAATGCCGTGCATGGCCGCATGCCCTCAGTGGCCACCGGCGCAGCTTTGGCAAACCACAATCTCATGATCGTCGGCGTCAGCGGCGACGGCGATACCGCCTCGATCGGCATGGGTCAGTTCGTGCACCTCACCCGGCGAAATCTTTCTATGATTTATATCATCGAGGATAACGGCGTCTACGGCCTTACCAAAGGCCAGTTCTCTGCGACCGCAGATAAAGGCTCCAAACTCAAAACTGGCGTGGTCAATGATCTGCCCGCCATCGATATGTGTGCGATGGCCATCGAGTTGGGCGCCAGCTTCGTCGCGCGCGCGTTTTCTGGCGATAAGAGCCAGCTCACCACCATTCTCAAAGCTGCGATTTCACACCGCGGCATGGCTTTACTCGACATCATTTCGCCTTGCGTGACGTTCAATGACCATGAAGGCTCGACGAAAAGCTACGATTATGTGAAGGAACACGAAGAGAAACTCAGCGATCTCGGCTTTGTGCCGTTTTTTGATGACATCTCGGTGGATTATGCCCCGGGCACGACGCAGGAAGTTACGCTGCATGACGGCTCGCGTTTGTTGTTGAGCAAACTGCCCGCGGATTACAATCCTTCTCGCAAGATGGACGCGCAGCGTGTGCTTGCCAAGGCGCGCGAGCGCGAGGAGGTGCTGACCGGCATCTTGTACGTGAATCCCAAAGCAGATGACTTTATCAGCCTGCTTAACCTCGTCGACGAGCCGCTGGCCGTTTTGCCTGAAAGCCGCGTGCGCCCGAGCCGGGAAACGTTGCAGCGCATTATGGACGATTACACGTAACCGCAGCGCCTGTCAAAACAATTAGCCCGCAATTCGATATTGATTGCGGGCTTTTACATTTCAGCCTCAACAGATGTTTGTGCCAATGCTGCCAGCCTGCCAATGGCGCTTGTATATTTTGATCGGCGCCTTACTTTTGCCCATCTTACAAACGCACGCCCGCTGCGATCAGCCTATCCCAGCGGAGTATAAAGCCTTGCGCCATGCGCTCCAGCAGAAAGAAATTTTTCCACGCGTTTTTCAGACGGCAGCTTTTCTGTACATCTATGAGAACAAAGCACAAGCCGGCGTGACTTTTTTTGAGCAGATGCTGGCGGATTCGGCCGCTCAAGAATATCGCGGCGAGATTGCAGGCGCGCTGGCAACCTTGTATCATTATCTCAAGGATAAACCTCAAAGCTTGAGGCATGCTGAAAACGCGTTGCGCTATGGTTGCCGCAATCTTAGGCCATATGAACTTTACATTGAAAACAGTAACCGCGAGCAAGCAAAAAGATTTCTTCAACAGCAAAGCCGTTTACACCCCGAAAATTGGCGATTGCGGCATGCCCGGGCATACTTACATCAAACCAAGAATGAACCGGCTGCGGCAACAACTGAGTTTTTTTCTATAGTGAATCAGGGGTATAAATGTTGGGATGTCTATGTTACGTTTGGTAACAATTTGAACTATCAAGCTCGATTCGATGAGGCGCATCAGCTATTGACTGATGGAATCGCTGTCTGCCGCAAACAAGACGATGAAGAAGGCCTGGCGCGGCTTCTTCATGTTTTGTATCAAACGGAGCTGAGACGAGGCAACCTGAAACAGGCAGAAGATTTGCGAAACGAGAGTCTAGCGTTGGCGAGACGCATCGGAAACGAAATTTTGAAATATAGTATACATCTAGCCTGGAGTGAAGAACTTCTCAACCACTGCCGCTGGTCAGAGGCGCGCCAGCATCTCGATTCTGTTCGAATCATGGCGCGAAAATTTTCAGACATGAACAGTCTCCTCACCGTCTTTTACCGGCTGGGCAGCATGGAAAGGAATCTTGGTCACTGGCAAGCGTCCAGAAAGAATTTTTTGCGTGCTTCTGCCCTCGCCGATTCAATCGGCCAGCGTGAATATGCCCTGCAATTGCTATACAGCATTGCTGTAACGGATTTAAATGCGGGTCGCGTGCACCAAGCGCTGGAAAGATTCTTGCAAAACGAGGAGCAAGCGAAAAAAAATGGGATCGCCCTGCACCGGCCAATTTATTTGCAAAACATCGGGAATGCTTACGAAGAGCTTGGCCAGTACCCGCAAGCGCTTGTCTATTATGACAGTGCCCTGGCGCATGCACGAAAAAGCAAAGAGCGAAGACGCTCTTTGAGCCTCAATATAGATCGCGGACGTGTGCTCATGCTATTGCAACGCCCGCAAGGGGCCTTTCATCTGTTTCAATCAGTTGCTGATACTGCATCGCAAGCGGGGTTCCTTGATCTCGAACTTGAAACCAAAATCAATTTAGGCGAGTTGTTGCGGCGTACCGGCCAATTCGCGGCTGCCGAGAGCCTTCTCACTCAAACACTGGCACGCTTGCAAGAATCGCCGAATTATCTTCACTACTTAAAAGCATTCACCCGATTAGCCGAAACCGTGCTGCAGGCCGGGGATCTTCAGCGCGCCATTGCAATCTACCGCCGGGCATTAGCGGTTGTCGCCTCCAACACGCGAACGGCTAATTTGCAGCAGGCAACCTCATTAGCGATAGATGAACGTGCCATCTTTTTCGGGCTGAGCCGCGCGCTCTTACGAGCCGGGGAAACCGCAGAAGCGCTTTGCCTGACGGAACAAGCTCGAGATCTTGTCGTGCAGCGTAACCGCTGGCAAGCGCGCCAATTGAGCGAGAATCAGCCGGAACATTCGGCGCGTATTAAAGTGACCCGCTTAGATTCTTTGATAACTTTGCAGCAACTGCGACTTGCTGTGGACAGCGTCGACGCTGAAACGCCTTTGCTGCGCGCGGAGTTGCACCGCCTGGAATTGCAGCGCGAAAGCCTTGTGCAAGACCTTATGGTCAATCTAGCGGCGCCGCAACCGGCATTTAATCAAGATGCGCTCGATCAATTCCGGCAGTCTTTAGGAAATCAGAAAGAGATTGTGATAAGTTTTTTCGTGGGTGATACGATCAGTTTGGCATTTTTGGTGGCAGCCGATACCGTCAAAGGCAAGGAGATTTCCGTTGGCCGTCGCGCCCTCGAACCGCTGCTGGCCAGAATTAATCCTGCTCTGCGTTTGCGCCTAAAAAACTCTTCTGGTTTAACACACACTGCCTTTGATACCTCGGCCGCGCATGAAGCTTACAATTTATTGTTGCGGGATTTTCTGGCCGTGCGCAAGGAAAAAGCGCTGGCTCTTATTCCCGACGATGTTTTGCACGCCCTGCCTTTTGAAGTTTTGGTGACCGAGCCTGCGACGCAAACAGAGGTGCAACATCTAGTCAAAAGTCATGTGACGCGCTATGGCCTTTCTTTGCAGTCACTGCATCAGTCCGAGGCAAAACAGTTTGCTGTTAATTCCTTCCTGCTGATTGCAGATCCCCAACGCTGGCGCACTCTGGCGAACAGGACGGCCGCTACACCGCGCCGCATGAACTCCTACGCATTACCGGGCAGCAAAGCGGAATTGCAAGCCATCACGCAGACAGTGAAGATTCAGCGCACCCTGACAGGCACAGAGGCTACACGCGAAAACGTGTTGGCCGCTTTGCCGGACTGCGACTGGCTGCATATCGCCAGCCACGCGGCAAGCGAGGCGGGAGAGCCGCTTTTTGCTGAGATTCTTCTGTCTGAGATGGAAGCATCCGAGGCGCACAATAAGATTTATGCCTTTGAAATTTTTCGCATGCACTTGCGCGCTAAAATCGCGATTTTGAGCGGTTGTGAAACGGCGCGCGGCCTTTTCTTAAACGGCGAGGGTTTCGAGGGATTCGTACAAGCGTTTCGCGCTGCCGGCACGCCCAGCGTGATCGCGAGTTTGTGGTCCGTGGATGATATGGTAACAGCAAAATTTTTTCAACGATACTATCACGCATTATCGCGCGGGAAAACCGCAGTGCAAGCCCTGCAAGCGGCCAAACTTAAAATCTTGTCGAACGAGGATAACAGTGTGTTGGATTGGGCAGGATTCTGTTACTACGGTTACGATTGGCAGGTCCAGTTGGAATCGCCGAACAACGCACACCGCTGGCTTATTCTAGGAATTTTGCTCGTAGCTTTGGCTGGTGGGGGTCTTATTTATTGGCGTCGCCGTACGAGGAGTTCGGTATAAATATCACAGCACGCTTGGCTAACCAAACCCTGATTCAAACAACAATCCTGACTGCTTCGCCCTACGCCTGCATTCAACGGCGCGATCCCGCATCATCCGAGGGCCCGCGTTCTTGAGCTGGCGTTCGCTTCACTCCAGAGACGTGTGACGAAATGGCTTTCCAAGCGCCGTTGCGCTTGATAAGCACGTTGGTAGATTGATAGGTCATCGCATAAGGGCCGGCCTCATCCTGCCCTTTGACCGTGCCCTCACCCGCCACGATGGCTGTGCCGTTCTCGAACACGTCCAATCTCTTGATGGAGAAAACCAAAGAATCATATTTGGGCTTGTTCTTGCTAATGTATTCAAGCTCGTCGTTCTTTGTCGACCAGTTGCCGGCGGCATCGATCCGGCAGAACTCCGGCGCAAGGATCGAATCCAGAAGCTTGACATCCTGCTCCGCATAAGCTCTGGGCCAGAGAACCTCCTTAAGGTGCCGGAGGGTCGCTTCGTCTCGATCATTGCCCAAAACAACGACTGAGGCCAACAGAGCCAGAAGCACACCAAACGCAGCGACTCCGAGTCCAGACATAGCGTTCTTCCAAAAACATAACGCTTGCGCGTCTGCCCAATAAAAAGCTTTACGGATCATGTTGCGCCACCCTTTCTTGAGTAATTGTGCAACACAACGCTGGGTTATTTGTGGCGCAATAGTAAGTAGATGTTCCTGTATAGTCAATTGAATTTTTGTAAACATTTCAGATTTTCAAGCTCTGCTGTTAATCTCAAAAGACCTTTATCCCATAAGCGCCGGAGTTTTCTCTCCGGCGCTTCATAGATTTAACCAACACTAGTACCAACCACCGCCATTGCCAGGCGGGGGTGGCGGCGGATCACCTCCGCCCTGCTGTGTAGAATTACCGGTATCGCTTGCCAAATTGGGAACATCTTGACTCTCGGGCGAAGTTGGCAAATTTGTGGAACAGGCGTGCAATGCCAACAGCGCCAGTAACACGAGTAAACGCTTGACTGAACGCATAGTTTAAGCCTTTCTGGTTGAAATAGAATGATGCTTAACCGACAGCTATGCGGATCAGCCGGCCGACTGCGACGCAAATCGTCGCGCTTTTTCAACTGTGTGACAAGATCGCTGTCATTCTCGTCCCACATGGGCGAACGTGCATGCCAAGATCTTGGCAGAGCAGCGGCAGCCCAGCACAGGACTCGGGATTACAAACCTTGCACAAGCAGTTGAAAAGGGCGTGAACGAAATGGGTGGCGTCAGGAGATTTTCACAGTGATGTTGTTTGCTTTTGAGCGATGAGAGCGCTATTTTACGCTTCCATCATCGTCTGATAAAGCGGTAGGGCCCAGGTCGTGAACTCTCCCCCTTTCTATCAGACAAGACCCAGATGTTTTCGTTTTACTCACAAAAACTTTTCAGGATGATAATTTTTCCCGGAGGATCGCTGCAGCAAGGTGGTTGAGGTGCTAACCTTTATCTGTGGAAGGAAAGAACCATCGCGCAAAATCCCAGAGTCATCGATCCTGATTGGATTGCCTCACGCCGGCAAATCGTACATTACTATCTTAAAAAAAAATGGGGACTTTCCGGAATGGATTTGGAAGAAGTAACCCAGGAGACGATGTTCGAGGCCTTGAAGAGCTTTCACAACTATAAAGGGCTCAACAACGCTGAACCCGGAACATTTTTAATGGGAATTGCCAATAATGTGACGCAAACCTTCTTTCGCAAACGCGGCAGACATCAGCGCCGCAGTGCGCCGCTGAATTTCGCCGATAGTATTGGAACGGTTTTTCGTGATGAAGCCGAGGCCAGCGACCTTGCCCGGCATCTGCGTGCAAAA
>QEVD01000329.1 GCA_003576975.1 Candidatus Zhuqueibacterota bacterium | reverse complement strand
CTCGGAAAACAGCGCGGTGAAAATTTTCAGCGCTTCGGGCGAGTTGGTGCGTTCCTTTGCGCGCGAACAAGTGCCCGGCGCGCAAGTCATCTGGGATGGCCGTGATAATGACGGCAAGCTGGTGCCAAGCGGCGTGTACTTTTTTATGGCGTATATAGAAGAAACCGGCGTCAGTAAGGCGGGTAAAGTTGCGGTTATCCGGCGATGAGGGAGAGGCTTGCGGTTTTCGAATTGTTCGGTGCGGTTTACAGCGCAGAACAATTCGTTTAAACTCGAGGCCAAAGATTTTGGTTAATCACCTTCAAACACGTTACAAAAGCGTATGAATTTTTCCGCCTCATGTTTCATTAAAAGACAATCTGCTCGATGTCCGGCAAGGTGATTGGGGTGACAGACGATTCTTGCCAAATTGTATTTTTTTGATTATCCTGCCTAAGCGTATAATCCATGTAAGATATTTCAGCGGTGCAACCGCTGGCAAGGAGAAGTGTTTGCCGGCGTTGCGCGCATAAGTCTTAAACGGCATTTTATGATGATCTAGCGCCGGCAGGCATGGGCTTTGCAAAGATGACAGCAGTTGATCTTTGCCAGCTCTCGGGCCGGCGCACAGCAAACGGAGGCTGGGCGAATGCTGCAAAAGCTTTCGCTGTTGAATTACGCGCTGGCCGATCAGGTTGACTTGGAACTCGGCCCGGGCTTGAATATTTTCACCGGCGAAACCGGCGCGGGAAAATCGATTTTGGTTGGCGCAATTGCCGCTTTGTTGGGTGAAAAAGCAGCATTCAATCCGCAGCGCGCGGCTGATACCAAGGCGGTGATCGAAGGGCTCTTTGTCAATTGTTCGCAAAATATTCTGGAGCTACTGCGGCGGCAGGAAATCGATCTCTTAGATGATCAGTCTTTGCTCATTCGGCGCGAGTTTCATCCCACGGGCAGGAGTCGTGCGTTTGTGAACGACACGCCGGTTTCCTCGAGCGTGCTCGATGAACTGTCCGAATTGCTGGCCGACCTGCACGGCCAGCATGAGCACCAATCGCTGCTGCAAGCCAAAACGCATTTGCGCTTTTTGGATAGCTTTGCCGGACTGGAAAAGCAACGCGATGAGGTTGCACTAGCTTGGGAAGAAGCGCGCCATCTGCGTGTGCAGTTTCAAGATTTGCAAGCGCGCCAGCAGGAGATCAAAAGTCGCGCTGAGCTTGAAATTTTTCAATTGCAAGAAATCAAGCAGATTGCCCCGCAACTCGGCGAAGAGGAAACCCTGGCAGAGGAAATCAAGCTGTTGGGCAATGCTGAGCATCGCGCCGAGCTGGCAGCGAGAATCGCCCATGTTTTGGAAGAGAGTGAGACTGCGGCGCAACTGCAACTGCACACTGCCGGTGAAGCGTTGGGCGAGTTGGTTGAAATCGATGCGAGCCTGAAAACATTGCTCAATGATTTCAAAGCCGCGGAGATCGCCGTGCTCGAACAAGCGCGGCAACGCCTGGCCGATTTGCAAAAACTCAAACGCAAATATGGCGGCTCCATGGCCGAAGTGTTGAAACACTTTGAGCGCCTGGAAAAATCTCGCGCGGAATTTGAAAATTTTGACACAACGCTGGCGGACTTGGCGCAGCGCCTGCAAGCCGCCGAGCAAACCTGCGCAAAGCTTTGTCTGCAACTTTCGAAGAAAAGGAGGGAGGCAGCCAAGCAATTGCAAACCGCGGTGCCGGAAGTACTGGCCGAGTTGGGCTTGCCCTCTGCGACATTCGAAGTCCGGCTCTCCGTGCAGTCGCAGGCAGACGGCTTTGTCGAAGTCAAGCAGCAAAAGGTCAAAGCCACGCGTGAGGGCATCGATACTGTCGATTTTTTCATATCGACGAATCGCGGCCAGGAAGCGGCGCCGCTGGTGAAGGTTGCTTCCGGCGGCGAAATTTCGCGCATCATGCTGGCGTTGAAATCGATTTTGGCGGAACGCGACGAAATTCCGGTTTTGATCTTTGATGAAATCGACAGCGGCGTCTCGGGGCGGGTGGCGCATGCCGTGGGAAAACGTTTGCAAAAACTGGCAAATTCGCATCAGATACTTTGCATTACGCATTTGCCCCAAATTGCAAGTATGGGCATTAGTCATTTTCTCGTCGAAAAGAAGATGAGCGGCGAGCGCACCCAAACGAGTGTGCGGCGCCTGGCCGCGAAAGAGAGGGTTAAGGCCATTGCCAGCCTGCTGGGCGGCGAGAAAATTTCAGAAACGCACTTAAAAAGCGCGCAAGAGTTGCTGGCAGAGGCCGGGAATGCGGCGGGATAGTTTTTGACAATAATGAAGTATTTATGTCTCGTGACTGGCGTTACAACAGGACGTTTTTTGAGGATCGGGCACAGCCTCTTTGACTTTACAACTTGATCTAGGAGCAAACATCATGACGCAGACACAACGGGTTTTAGGCACATCTATTTTTTCATTACTTTTGGTCGTCGTCGGCCTCTTCGTGGTGTGCAGCGGCCGCGTGCAGAACGTCGGCTTTGAAGACGAATTTGGCGACAATACCGAAATGCCTGCCGGGCAGGACACCTTCGGACCGGAAGGCGAAGTCACAGGCTCCGGCGCGTTCAGTGACAGCGACGTTCTCAGCCGGTTGGATATGTTGGAGAACGAAAGCGAAGGAGCACCGGCCGATGATGACATGTCGAGCGGCATGTTCACGGATATGCCGGAATCGAATACCAGCAATCAGGCCGAGAGCTTTCTGACGCCCGAGTTGTTCAACAGCATGCGCGCGCAAGTCGAGGAGCTTTCGACGATTTCGTCCGGCAAAGACCGCGCGATCGACAGCTTGCGCAACGAACTTAAGAATGTCAACTATCAGATCGCGGCGCTGGAAACGGCTTCACAGACGCAGCAAATTGCCAGCGCGCCAGCGCCCTTGCCCGCGAAGATCGTCGATGATTCCAAAGTTTATAATACCGAATATGGCGCCTACTATCAGGATGCTTTGGATGATTACTACGTGCGCAACTACGGCCGTTCCATTCGCAAATTTCGTGAGTTGCTGGCGCGCGGCGGCAGCTCGCAACTGATTGACAACTGTCAATATTGGATCGGCGAAGCTTATTTCGCGCAAGGCAATTACTATCAAGCCATCGCCGAGTTCCAGAAAGTGCTGGCCCTAGGCGGCAACAACAAATCCAACGACGCGCAATTGATGATCGGCATCGCCTACATGAAAGCCGGCGAAACCGAGTTGGCGCGCTCGGAGCTGAATGCGTTGATGACTTTTGCCAGCAACTCCAACTCTGCCAAGAAAGCGGTAAAGTATCTGAAGCAACTTGGCGCTTGAGTTTAACTGACTTTGACAAAGAAAAGCCAGGGCATTGTGCTCTGGCTTTTTTTGTTTGCCGCAATAAAAGAAAATGATTTGGCTGGAAATCCTGTTGCAATTGCCCCATTAGTTTTCTACTTTCGCCGTCGGTTTGATCAAACTTCTCAATCTCATCATTTATACCTCTGCAATCATGTCTGGATTCGTTCATCTCCACAATCATTCGCATTACAGCTTGCTCGACGGCGCATGCCGCATTAAGGATTTGGTAGATGCGGCAAAGCGTTTTCACATGCCGGCGCTGGCGCTTACGGATCACGGCAACATGTGCGGGGCTGTTGAATTTTACAAGGCCTGCAAAAAAGCCGACATCAAGCCGGTGATCGGGGTGGAAGCCTACATCGCGCCCCGCAGCCGCAAGGAAAAGACCGCGCAAAAGGGGGGGATGGCCGACACTTCTTTTCATCTCGTTTTGCTCGCCAAGAATTTACAGGGCTATCAAAACATCATGCGCTTGGTTTCGATTGGCTATCTCGAAGGCTTTTACTATCGCCCGCGCATTGATCGTGAAGTCTTGCAAAAATATCACGAAGGCATTATCGTGCTCTCCGCCTGTTTGAAAGGGGAGGTGGCGCAAGCCCTGCTCTCGAATAATTATGAAGGCGCAAAGCAAATCGCATTGGACTATCGCGAGCTGTTCGGCGACGATTATTATCTCGAAATCCATAAACACGGCATTCCCGAAGAAGATGAGGTGCGCGAGAAAGTCACTGAGTTGAGCCGCGAATTGAGTATTCCGCTCGTCATCACCAATGACACGCATTACCTCAAGCGCGAGCATTCACAGCCGCATGATGTGCTGATTTGCCTGCAAACCGGCAAGGATCGCGACGATCCCAATCGCTTGCGGTACACTACCGACGAGATCTATTTCAAATCCCCCGAGGAGATGAAAGCCACGTTTCCCCATCACGAGGAAGCGCTGAGCATTACCGAAGAAATCGCCAAGAAATGCGATCTCAAGCTGGATTTTGATAAGGTGCATTTGCCTTCATTCGCCTTGCCGGAGGAGCATAAACAAAAATCGCTAGATGAATATCTTGAGATGCTCGCCTACGAAGGCCTGCGCCAGCGCTATAAAGAAATAACACCAGAACTGGAAGCGCGCTTAAAGCACGAGCTGGCCGTGATCAAACAAACACGCTACGCCGGCTATTTTCTCATCGTGCAAGATTTCACACGCGTGGCGCGCGCCAAAGGCATTCCGGTTGGGCCCGGGCGCGGCTCGGCAGCCGGCAGTTTGGTGAGTTATTGCATCGGCATTACGAATATCGATCCGATCAAATACAATTTGATCTTCGAGCGGTTCTTGAATCCCGAGCGCGTGACGATGCCGGACATCGACATTGATTTTTGCTATGAACGCCGTGAGGAGATGATCGCGTACGTGCGCGAAAAATACGGCGAGGCAAACGTCACGCAAATCATCACGTTCGGCACCATGGCGGCGCGCGCCGTGATTCGCGATGTGGGCCGCGTGATGAAAATGCGCTATGGCGACGTCGATAGAATCGCAAAAATGATTCCCGCGACCATCGGCATCACGCTCGACAAAGCACTGGAAAGCGTCAACGAGTTGCGCGAGCTCATCGAAGGCGATCAAACCAACAAGCAGCTTGTCGATTACGCCAAAGTGCTGGAAGGCCTGGCGCGGCATGCCTCGACGCATGCGGCGGGCGTCGTGATTACGCCGGATGAGTTGACGAATTACACGCCGTTGTACAAATCGAATACCGGCGATGTCACCACGCAGTATGACATGAAGGCGCTCGAAACCATCGGCGTTTTGAAGATGGATTTTCTCGGCCTGCGCACGCTGACGGTGATCGACAAAACGCTGAAGATGCTCAAGCAGCGCGGCATCGATCTTGACCTCGATAACATTCCGCTGGATGATGCTGCGACGTATGCCATTTTCGGCAACGGCGAAACCATCAGCTTGTTTCAATTCGAAAGCTCGGGCATGCGCGAATATCTCAAGAAGCTCAAGCCGCAATGCCTGGATGATCTCATTGCCATGAACTCGTTGTATCGCCCGGGGCCGATGGACATGATCGATGATTTCATCGCGCGCAAACAGGGCACGAAGCCGATCGAATATTTGCATCCGTTGCTCGAGCCGGTTTTGAAGGAAACCTACGGCATCATCGTTTATCAAGAGCAAGTCATGCGCATTGCTAGCGATCTTGCCGGCTTCACGCTGGGCGGCGCGGATTTGCTGCGCCGGGCGATGGGGAAGAAGATCGTCGAGTTGATGCAGCAGCAGCGCAAATTGTTCGTGGAAGGCGCAGCCGCGCGCGGCATTTCCGAGAAGATCGCCAATCAGATCTTTGATTTGATGGACAAGTTTGCGGGCTACGGTTTCAACAAGTCGCATGCCGCAGGTTACTCGCTGGTGGCCTATCAAACCGCCTATCTCAAAGCGCATTACCCGGCCGAATATATGGCGGCGACGCTGACCAGCGAAATGAGCAATACCTCGCGCATTGTGACGTTGATCGACGAATGCCGGCGCATGGGCGTGGCGGTGTTGCCGGCGGATGTCAATGAAAGCCTAGCCGAGTTCGTCGTGGTCGATCAGAAAATCCGTTACGGTTTGGGCGCGGTGAAGAACGTCGGCCTGGGCGCGCGATTTTTGATTTTTGCAGCCGCGTCGATTTGCGCGTGGTAAACAAGAAAGTTTTGGAAAGCCTGGTGCAAGCCGGCGCGTTCGACACGATTTCTCCGAACCGCAATCAACTCTTGCTCGGGCTGGATGCGGCGACGTCCTTTGCGCAGCGTGAGCAAGATGACCGGTTTCGCGGCCAGGTTTCCATATTCGACGACGCGCCCGCTGAAATGGAAATGTCGCCCTCTCTGCCGGAAGTTCCGGATTGGCCGCCGGACGAACGCTTGAAGCGCGAGAAGGAATTTCTCGGGCTTTATCTCTCCGGCCATCCGCTCGACCGTTTCGCGGTGGAAGTGAATCTATTTTCAAAACAGCGTTTGCAGGATTTGGAAGGCATGCGCGACGGCGTGCAAGTCATGGTGTGCGGCATGGTCACCAATGTGAAAACGATTCTGGATCGCAAAGGCAATCAAATGGCCTTTGTGACTCTGGAAGATTACGCCGGCAGCACCGAGGCCATCGTCTTCAGTGATGCGCTGAGCTTGCATCGCGATTTATTGCAAGTTGACAACGCCGTGGTGATTGTCGGCCGCACCTCGAGCCGCGATGAAGAAGAGCCCGCCAAGATCATGGTTGAAAAAGTTTTGAGCATCGACGAGGCGTGGCAAACCATTCCCAAAAAAGTTTTGCTCGACATGCCAATCGACAAATTAAATGACATGCTGGTGCAGCGGCTGTCACAAACCTTGCGCATTCATCAAGGCGTTTGCAGCCTTTATTTTCGCGTGAGCGGGAAGGATTTGCCCATTTATGATTTTCAATCGCGCAGCTTGAAAGTGCGGCCGAATGCGGAATTCGTGAAGTTTGTGCGTGAAAATATTGGACCGGAGGCGGTCAAGTTTGAGATTGCGGTTCCGAGTGAAAACACGCAAAACCCGCGCAAGCGCGCGGCGATGGGCTAGTGTTTTGGCCAGGGTTATTTTGCGCGTGTCATGGATGCCGGCGCCGTGATCGCGCAGCCGAGAGGGTGGAGGAGTCGATGAACAAACGTGAACGAGCAAGGACTTGCAGACATGACGATTCTATCCATCTCTCAAATTTTGGCGCAACCGCGCATGCGGTTGTGGCATATTGTCTCAACGTTCGATAACACGCCGCGATGGGTGGAGAGCGTTACAAGTGTGCAGCATATGCGAGGAAACCCGCGGGGCGTCGGTGGCATTTGGCGGGCGCAATTGAATCCAGAAGAGCACACGCAAAACGTCGAATTTGAGATTACGGAATGGCTCGAGGGCGAACGGTTCAGTTTACGTCCGGTGCAGCGCAGCGGCGTGTTGCACGGGATCGAGTTGTTCCAATTGGTTTTCGATCTCGGCGAGCAATCCCCGGCTGAGACGAGAATCGGCCTCCAATGTGAATATGAGCCGCGCAGCAAGTTCGGACGCATTAAAAATCTGGCATTTCTGCGGCGCCAGTATATTGCTTTTCTCCATGACATTATCGGTTCGCTCAACCGGCTGTCGAATAGCGAATTTGCGCGATCGGATTTCTAAAAGCCCCTTTTGGGGAGGGCGTAGAGACCTAATTTTTTCTCAAGTTATCACAACAAAGTGCTTGCAAAAAACCTCTTTTTTTTCTATTGTAGCAGTCGCTTTGCAAACACGATTGTTATTTGGCATGGCTGATCACCCATGAGTCTTGCCAGCGATATCATGGCAGTGATTCCGGCATACAACCCCGGCGATACGATTGTCCGAGTTGTGCATGACGTCAGCCGTTATATCCAAAATGACCAGATTCTGGTGGTTGATGACGGTTCGACGGACGGTTTGGCCCAGCGCTTGAAACAAACCGGGGTACGCGTGATAAGTCATCCGCACAATCGCGGTAAAGGCGCGGCGTTACGCACGGCATTTGAGTACATCAAGAATCAAACGTCAGCATGCGCTGCTGTGGCGCTCGACGCCGACGGCCAGCATGACCCGTACGAGATTCCACGATTCCTTCAAGCGTTTCGTGAGCGGCAAACTGATTTGATTATTGGGTATCGTGCATTTGATCCTCGCGTCATGCCTTTGCCGCGGATCGCCAGCAACCGGATCACCAGCGCCTTGCTCTCGTTCAAGCTAGGGCAGAACATCAAAGACAGCCAGTGCGGCTTTCGACTCTATTCCCGGCGATTGATCGATGTCGTCGAGCTTGACACGACAGGGTATGAAACAGAATCAGAGATATTGATCAAGGCTTGTCAAGGTGGATTGCGGCTTGAATTCGTTCCGGTTTCAACCGTTTATGCCGGAGAGAAAAGCCACATTCGCGGATTAAGAGATATTCGTCGATTTGTAAAATTGTACTTTCGCAATTAGTCGAGATCGGGGCGTAGCGCAGTTCGGCTAGCGCGCTTGGTTCGGGACCAAGAGGTCGGAGGTTCAAATCCTCTCGCCCCGACTAATTTTATTAAAACTAAGCTGGGCACCCTGGGCTGAGTTCTATAACGCCTTCGGCGTATCGTTGTCACCTTGGTTTCATAATCATGCGATGACCCACACCAAACAACATGGAACCACTAATATGAATATGTGCCAAAAGGGAAGAGCCAGAATGGGGGTTAATTTTCTAACCCACCATCTCGTTGACATAACAGAGAATCGAGTATATTGAATATTGGCATTCCTCTGTGTTATTTTCCCCCCCCATCGTCGTGTGAATATTAAATCGATTTCCGGACGTCCTCAATCTGTTTTGCGTGGCGCTCCATATGGGCTGCCAGGAATTCAATGAATTCCACCCCGTTCAGCGGGCCAAGTGAAATCGTGTTTAACCACACGTGTTCCAATTGAGTAAGATCAGCGGCTTGTACAAAATCCATGGTCTCGTTGCGCGCGCGGCGCAGTCCCGCCAGCAAAACTTTGGCTGGAATGCCTGGCGATGGCTCCATCTCCTCACGGGTTTTAACAGGACTCTCGCGGTGGCGAATTTGGTCGAAGTTCGGTTTCTGAATTTCAGCGCGCGCCGGTGCACTTTCACGCCGGCCTTCAAGTAAGTCTTTGAGCTGCTGTAACCGTTGTACTTCGACAAGAATTAAATGATGAATAATTTCCTCGATTGACCACGATTCCGCGTTCACTTTCAAGTTCCACTTTTCCACAGGGATATCTAATACCTGTTTTTCAAGAGCTTGCAAGCTTCTGTCCAGGAATCCGCTCAAATGCTTTTTGGGCGCTTCCATAAGATTTTTTTTCATATGAACAAATCCACGCTTTTGGTTTAGGATATTGAGTTGCGACCTCGCGCGTCGCGTAAAATATACTTAGTTTTTCGCCGTTTTCCCAGGTTGTTGCTATATTACCATGTTCTTAAACCCATCCACAGACAAATCTTTCAGGAGAGTCACGTATGAAGTCCGTCAATTTCAAGCTTCGGCAATTCATGGTCGCAGCTCTGGCTGTCGCAATTATTGCTTGTGAAAAACCTCAGCAAGAGTCCGCAGCACAGGCACCGGCAGATTCTCAGCAAAGCGCTGATCAACAGCAAACCGCAGCGCCGGAAACTCCCAGCACAGGTCAGCTTGACCGTGGGCAAATCGAAGAAATCGCCCAAAAAGAAATAAGCGGCGGCAAGATTTTCGAGGGACAGGTTGAGCACGAGAACGGCATGGTAACCTACGAGCTCGGGCTTAGAAACGAAAGCGGCATTTTTGAAATCGAAATTAACGCCGCCAACGGCGAAATTATCGAACGCGAAGACGTAACGGCTCAGTTCGAAAGCGAGGGCAAAACACTGCCCGCCGAGATTCCGGATCTAACCGTGCGTGATGCGGCTGAACAGGCTGCGCTGGCAACAACGCCCGGTGAGACCATTGAGTGGAAACTCAAAGATGGCGATAGCGGACCGGTTTATAGCTTCACCATCCGCACCAACGATGGCAGCTCGCGCAAAGTCAGAATTGCCGCGGGAACGAACGAGGTTATCTCACAAGAATGACCCATTCGCCGCGCGGGGAAATTTCCAATTGCTTTTGATCAAGAATTGTGCTAAAGAGCGCAGGCAATATTTTCAGAGAATAATTCTGTAAAGCATCACGGTGGCTCAATGAAACGCGAAACGATCATCGTATGCTGCGCCTGTTTGCTTGCGCTCTGCTGCACTCAAAATCAGCAGGACAACCAAAAACCGGAAACCATCCGGCGCCTTCCTGACGCGAGCCGCGAGTTTGGACAATCGGTGGTTCCGCCCGCGCAAACCGAACGCAAGGTCACTCCCGTCGATTTTCATGACTTGCAGGCAATGTTACCCGAGAATGTGCTCACGTTGGAGCGTGAAGCGACTACCGGTGAAACCTCAGCGGCATTCGGTTTCACCATGTCAACGGCCGAAGCGCAATATGACGACGACGAAGGCCGCAGCCTGACGATCAAGATCACCGATCTTGGTTCGCGGCAAAGCCTGGCAAGCATGACGATTTTTTCCTGGGCGATGAACGATTTCGATCGCAAAACAAACGCGGGCTATGAAAGAACGATCAGCTATCACGGTTATCGCGGCTATGAGAAAGCCGATCCAGAAAGCAGCGTGTTAAATGTTTTGGTGGCCGATCGTTTCGTCGTCGAAGTAAACGGCTATCAACTTGAACCGGCCGATCTGAAAGCTGCACTGGCGCTTATTGATTTGGGAAAATTGGAGACAATGAAATCATACGGCATTCCGTAATCGGACGGTGACGGGTAGCGGCTATCTCATGTTTTTCTTGAGCGCAAAGTAATCCTGGAAAACCCTCCCCCCTATCGGCGCGGCATCTAACGCGCCTCGCCCCTCTTCCAAAAATACGACGATCGCAATCTCCGGCTTTTCAAATGGTGCAAAGCCAATAAACCAGGCCGCTGTATTGCTGCCAAAATACTCGGCTGCTGTGCCGGTTTTTCCGGCTGCGATCACTTCAGGCACGCTTGCATTGACACTCGTGCCATAAACCACACTTTGCCGCATCCCCTCTTTGATATAACGCAGCTCATCTCCGAAGGGAAGCGAGCCTTGCAGCTCCGGCCGAGAATTTCTCCAAGCTTCTGCGCCAGTTGGATAAAAAGGGCGATACAACCTTCCGCCATTGGCAAGCGCTGCGACGAGGCGCAACATCTGCACCGGCGTCACGGCCATGGCGCGCGCGTGACCGATGGCAAAACTAATGCTTTCTTCTGGCGACACCCATTCCGGCAATTGTCCGCAATCTTCTTGCGCAAAGTTGATTCCCGTGCATTCGCCCAGCAACAGTTGACGCGCCGTTTTTGTGAGCTGTTCGGAGGGCAAATGCCTGACGGCTTGATAGAAATAGACGTTGCATGAATTTGCCAGAGCCTGCAGGAGATTCTGCTCGCCGTGCCCCTCTCTCAGCCAGCAACGATAGGTTTTGCCGTCTATCTCGATTTGCCCCTCACAAAGAAATTGTTCCGCCGGATTAACCGTGCCATTGCGGAGCAGGCTAAGCGCTGTTACAAGTTTGAAGATCGAGCCGGGCCGGGCTGATTTTTGTACGCCCAGCGTCTCATTGACAGCGGCCCACAACACACCGTTGTGCGGATTCATCACGAGAATACTGCCGCTGCGCTCGCCCAAAGCCTTCGCGCAAGCCTGGCGAAAGGCAAGCAGGCCGGCATAATCGTTTTCTCTACTAGTGCACGACGCCAGGAGAAAAAACAGCGCGCCGCTTATCGCAGTCGCCGCCAATGCCCTGCGGAAGTTTGCGTTGCGGAGCACGTTATTTCTTCATCAATGCCAGCATATCTCTCACCGCGCGCTCCATGCCGACCAGAATGGCGCGTGCGATGATGGAATGCCCAATGTTCAGCTCCTCGATTTCGGGGATGGCCGCGACCTCCCTCACGTTTTGATAATTCAGGCCGTGTCCTGCGCTCACCCCCAAGCGCAGCTTGGCCGCGGCAGACGCCATCGCGCGCAGCTTTTCCAGCTCATCACTAATGATGTTGAGATTTTCGGCATGCGCATAAGCGCCGGTATGCAACTCAACATAATCCGCGCGCACGCGAGCCGCGGCTTTGATTTGTTGGATATCGGGATTAATAAACAAGCTCACGATGATGTTGTGATTCTGCAAAGTCGCAACTGTCTCTTCGAGATATTCCTGATTTTTGAGCACATCCAAACCGCCCTCGGTGGTAATCTCCTCGCGGCGTTCCGGCACCAGGGTCACCATGTCCGGCACAACTTCGAGCGCGATTTTCACCATTTGATCCGTGGCCGCCATTTCCAAATTCAAATGCGTCTTCACCATTTCCTTCAAGAGATACAAATCTTTGTCTTTGATGTGGCGGCGATCTTCCCGCAAATGGCACACAATACCATCGGCGCCGGCCATTTCCGCCACCATCGCCGCGGCCACGGGATCGGGTTGCCGGTCTTTCCTGGCCTCACGCACGGTTGCGACGTGATCAACATTCACTCCCAAACGAACCATCATTTCCTCCGAAGGGTTATTGCACGGCTAAGTTTGAAACGTGTTTCTGCTCCTGGCGCACAAGATCACGCACAAGCACAAACGTTATGCCTTGCTGCTGTAATTGCGGCCCGACTTCATTCAAGGCTTTCAGGGTATTGGGATACGGGTGGCCAATGCCAATCGCCTCGCCCTTTTCGCCGGCGAGATCCGCAAGATAAAGCAATTTTTGTTTGATATGTTGCACGGTATCGATGTTATCCAGAAAGGTATCGTTAAGCGCAGCCGCGATTCCGGCTTTGCCGGCGAGCGCATACGCCCGCGTTTCATTGTTGGTTTGGCTATCGACAAAAAACAAATCGGCCTGCTTTAACTCTGCAAACAACGCCGTGAGCAACGCCTCATTTGTGGTAGCGCGCGAGCCCATGTGATTGTTCATGCCCT
The DNA here is from genome assembly GCA_003576975.1 of Candidatus Zhuqueibacterota bacterium. Lineage (GTDB taxonomy): Bacteria > Zhuqueibacterota > Zhuqueibacteria > Zhuqueibacterales > Zhuqueibacteraceae > Coneutiohabitans. Next base: position 1,583 of record QEVD01000329.1, on the reverse strand, counting down.
CGGCATGCGGCACGGCCTTTACCGCCTTGCGCACGCGGTTGCGAATTTCCCCGGCCGGCAAACGCACCAGCAATTCAAAACCGTTTTGTTCGACCTTGCGGTCCAACGCTTCCATCGGCATATGAATGATTACCGACTTGCCCAGGCGATGCAAATGATTGGCGATTTGTTCGGAATGCGGCAACCCGGGAATGACGGCATAAGTAATCAAAAACGGCAGGCTGAAAAAACCTGCCACGGCTTGTTGCTCTTGATAGCCAAAATCATCGATAATCAAAGCGATTTTGCCGGAACGCCGGAGGCCGGCGCGAGTATTTTTCCCGAAGTCGGGCAGCAACAGAATTTTCTGCGGCGCAGCATTCGCAACCGCATATACAATCTCAGCTCCTCCGTTGGGCAGTTTGTCCTGAATGCTGATGATCGTCGCGCCGAGTTGTTGCGCGCGTTTTATCAGCGACTGCGCCAGCTCGGCAATCGCGATATTTGCCGGAATGGAGACGATCAACACGCGGTCGCGCTCGCTCATACGATGCGGCTGTATACCCGCTTCACTCAGAACACGATCGACGGCGGCAAATCGCACGCGTTCAGCAGGCGTGAGTTGTTTGAGCTTGAACGAAGATTGCGCTGCAGGAGGAACGATCGCGGCACGCTGGTCTTTGCGCAGGTATTGATCGAGCACGACTAATGCTGCCATCAAAAGGGCAAATGTTCCGATCAACAACAATTGCCAGCGCGGCACAGCAAACGAGGGTAAGATATAGGATCGGATTTTTTGGTGCACCGATCTTTTGAGGCGTTTCGCCACGAGAGTTTTTAGCGTTTATGAGTTACGGCATCAGTCCTGGGCTTCGCCAGTTGGTTTGACAAGAAAGTGTCGAAATCCCTTGAAGTTTTTCTATACGATTTGTCAGGTTCATTAACGAACGAGTTAACGCACAAAAGCGGCTTTCAGGCTGCTCCACGTGAGCGCCTGTCCGGTGCTGAAATCAGCCCACCGGTATATTGACCATTCTCCAAAAGGATCTTTGATCAGCCAAAAGCGCAACTCCCCCGCTACACGTCCGGGGACGCCGATGCTCTGGCGCCGGTGCCGCACAATCAAATCATACGTTCTCAAAAAAATTGCTGAATCGCCCAAAACAATAGTCTGCAACGAATCAAGCTGCAGGCTGCGCGCGGAATCTGCCGGCAAGGCCGCACGCAATTGCAAGAAATAATCGCGTTCTTGCGACAAACCCCAACTCGTGAACAATCCGGGATTCTGATTTGCAACTGTCGCCTCGGGATCAAAGCGAAAGCGCTTGCCGGTGCGTGAGGAATCTGAAAAGCAGCGCAAATAATTTTCAACATTTTGATCGGCTATCGCGTTGCGCAAATTTTCCAGCACGAGTTCCGAGGCAAACGGCGGAATCCAACGATTTCCTCCCGAATCATCCGGCGGCTCAGGTGTGCGCGTGGCAAAGGGATTCTCGCAACCGCTCAGTACGGCCATACAAACCAGCAGCTCAGCACATATTTTTTTCACCGGGCGACAATCCCCGACTCGATAAATCATCCGGACATGTTTCAACGAAAAAATG
>QEVD01000328.1 GCA_003576975.1 Candidatus Zhuqueibacterota bacterium | reverse complement strand
ACTGGGGAAAGGCGATATGCGCCGTCATAACGGCCCGAGCGCCTGCTTTGATTGCGGCCTTGAATGGCAGCAATTCTACCGCGTGCAATCGCTCGGCTTCGAGATTCAACACCGGCAGCTCGATATGCGTATCCGAATCGGTATCGCCGTGGCCGGGAAAATGCTTCATCGTTGCCAACACTCCGCTAGCTTGTGTGCCGGCAACGAACGCCGCGCCCAGGCGCGCGACCAACTCCGGGTCTTCACCAAATGAGCGCGTGTTGATGATGGGATTGCGGGGATTGTTGTTGATGTCAAGCACCGGGGCGTTCGTCCAATGAATGCCGAGGGCGCGAGCTTCGAGCGCGGTAAGGCGTCCGATCTCGTAAGCAAACTCGTCGCTGCGCGTGGCACCAATCGCCATCAAAGGCGGAAAGGCGGTGCCGCCGCCGGGCAGAAATGCCGGCAAATCGGGTGCGCGCCCGCGTGCGCGCTGCCAGGGCTGAAAGAATGTCGCGCCGGTTTCCATATCGGCATTCACCAACAGCGGCCACTTGGAAAGGCCTTGCAACTCGTTCGTCAGCATCGCAATGCTGTACAAACTGCCGCCGGCGAGAATAAAACCGCCAATGTGCTGCTCGCGAATCAAGCGGGTGATGCGTTGCCAGTTTTCATGCTCGCGATTCGTAAAAATTGCCGCAAAGTCGACGATCAACATCTGGCCGACCTTCTCTTCTAAACTCATTGTCGCAAGCGCTTGTTCGACCCACGTTTGGGCATTGGTTGAAAGAGGCATTTTTTCTGTACGAGTTATCATAAGTGTGCCGGCAAAACAAGGCGGCCTCAGAGCCGAAAGGCGAACGCGATCGTAACCGCGATCTTCAATCCGTCAATCGCACTCGCAACGCCGTCATACGGTTGCCGCTCTAAAAAATTTATATAGTCATCCGGGAACAAACTCAGGCCGTCTGCGATTTTTGCGGGTGTGCGATCCTCCAGCTTTTCCGAGCGCCCGCCGGTATAAACCGGGTAGCTGATTTTGGCGATGAGAAAAACCGGATCGCGGTACAAGCCAAGTGTGATACCCGCATCCAATGCCATTGCCGCAGCGCTTTTATAGGTTCCGCTCAACGCGCTTCTTACCGTGTCGGCGTTTGCCAGCTCGGAGATGATGCGCGCCTTGCGGCTGACATGGACGGTCGCCATGCCATTCACGAAAAAATCGCGCCAGCCGTGGCCCAACTCGCCGCTCACCTGCAAGCTGTTGAGGCGGAATTCCAAATTTCTGATTTCGTCGTTGCCAAATTCTGCGACATCACGGCTGTTGTACGACTGCCAGCCGGCCGTCACGGCTTTGGAAAAACGGCCGACCTGCCGATAGCCCGCTTCCACTTGTAAGCCAACGCCGGCGTCAAATCCCTTTAAAAATGCCCGCAGCCCCGGATAGTTGACAGAGTTGTATGTTTTCGTAAAACGATCAAGCTCCTCGGAGTTCATCACTATCACGCCAAAGCCTGCGCCCGCCGTCACAAAATGCTGGGCTTGCGCCAACAGCGGCAGCGTGAGCACAAGAGTTAATCCGGGCAGTGTTTTCATCGCTTTTGTTCCGGGTTGGACCATTAGTCGATTGCGGCTGCAATTCTATTCACAAATCATCTTGTTCGAAGGCGCGAATTCTTTTCTTGAGATCATGCAGTTGTGCGAGCAGGGCAACGGTCTCCGGAGAAGGATTGGTTTCATTCTGCCAATAGGTTTTTCCCAGCTCTTCCAGCAAGCGCGGGCGCAAAGCATTCGCAGCGCGCGCTTGATTCTTGAGTTGTTCGATGAAAAACGGCGCATCAACATCCGGCCGCGCGCTCGATTCCAATCCCTCTTTTTCAAGATCCCCTTCAATTTGGCGCTTTTGCGCATGCAAATTTTCCAACTCCACCCGCCGCCGTTCCAATTCGGCGATCACGCCGGTGATGCGCAGCTTGATCGGCTCGATTTCGTCATGTTCGTATTGTTCGGCGCAGGTTTTCCAAAACTCTTCGCCCGCCGTCTCCGCCGCGGCATGCAGGCGTTTGGCGTCGGTGCTATTTTGCGTGCGCAGCGCGAGAATTTCCATTTGCCGTTTTGATTTATCGATCACATTTCCGCTGGCGGCTTCGAGCCGGGCAATTTCGTTTTCGCGATCGGTGATCACCACTTGATACTGCAGCGCTTTCTCGAAAATTTTTTTCAACACGCCGTTGTTGCCGATTTCGTGCGACAAAGCCTGGAACGCGGCGCGGCCGATTTCGCGATAGTGCGTCTCCAGAGCGCGCGTTGCGGCTTCGCGTTTCTGTTCCGCGCCGGCGATGCTACCTACGGTTTTTTCCCAAGACGACTTGGCGAGATTCAAGCGGTTAATTTTGCCTTCCAACTCGGCGGCATCGCCGCGATTGCGATGCAGCATGAAAAAGGCGCGGCTGATGCTGTCGCTTTCACTCCGCGGCGGCTTCGCGCTCATCAACTCATAAACCGCTTTGCCGATCTCCCGCTGCAGCCGGCGTTCCTCTTCTTTCCCTTCAGAGAATTGTTGAATGTCGCGGAAGCTCGGCAACAAATCGTGCGCATATTTGCGATGCAATTCGAAATCCGCATATAAATCCGGAAACTGTTCGCGGCAAAATTCCAGCAATTCGAGAAAGCGCCGCGCCGGAGATGGCTGCGCGCTCAGGGTTTCATGCCAGGCCGTGAAGAGATTGTGGCGTTGCCCTTGCTTTTCAATTTGATCGAAGCTCGCCCGTGCGGATAGCGCGCCGCCGGCCAGCAAGGTCTTCAAAGCCTCTGCGGCATCAATGAGTGAAAGATTAAGCGCCAACCCGAGGCGATCGGCGGTGAGATGTGTGATCCGGCGATAGCGATTCGAAACCGGCCAGGTTAACGGATTGCAATGCGTGACAACTAACAACGCGCGCGTCACCGGCCAGCTTTGATGACGTGTCCACTGTAAAGCCATCATGCGGCTCACGAGCCAGATTAGCTGGCCGATCTGCGCGCGGCTGATCATCGCCTCGACATGCGTGCTGTTCAAAACTAGCGTGGGATGCCCGCCGGCGGACAGCCAGCGCGCCGCGGATTTCTCAGCGGTAGACACGTAAATCGCAAACGCCGGGGAATAACTCAATGCGCGCGCAACTATGGTTTGAATATAATAAATCTCCGGAAAATTTTCTTCACTGACGTGCAGGGCATGTCCGATGAGCCGGGCATGATGGAGACGCGCGCGCAGCCCCCAGACGATTATAAGAACCGCCGCGCCGGCATAGAAAAAGACGCCCGCTTTCAGAAAAACGAACGGCAGCGCAAGCACGGCGGCTACGGTCAAGCCGCCCAGAATAACGCTGATTTGTTTTAGGAAGTTTTCACGTGGATGCCGGTACGCCTGTGCAGCAACGCCGCGATTGACGATGATTTTCGCGGGCGGGAATTTGCGCGACATTTTTTCTCCAGTTCGTCAGAGCAACCTTGCAAAATGTGATTTTTTTTGCAAGGTTGCGCTTTCAAATTGAAAGCAATGATACAAAACGCGCTGCCAGTTGTCAAGTTGTTTGTCGCCGCGCAGCGCGAGAAAACTCTGCAATCGCGGAGAAATAATTCACGAGCGCTTGCTTTGATTTTTGACCAATCCCGTTCCTTTTCATTTTACTCATGTGGAGGCAAAGAATGCGCGTGTTTGCCGTCTCTATCGTGATGACACTGTCTTTTGCAACTGTTGCAGCACAAACACAAACTTCCGTCAAACCTCAGCTCACGGTCGAATGGATCATGCGCGAGGCGCATGGGCTGCTGGGCCTGCCCAAACAGCTTCGCTGGTCGGAGGATGCTCAGAGCTTGTATTTCATGTGGAATCCCGAATGGGCGGAGGCCGATTCGTTGTATCAAATCAATCGGCGCGGCGGCGTCCCGGGCAAGGTTCCTCTCAAGACGCAGAAAGATCTCGTGCCTTCACACGGGGTGTATTCGCGCGATTATTCTCAAAAGGTATTTGAGCGCGACGGCGATATTTTCATCGTTCATACCAAAACCGGCAGGCAAACACCGGTGACCAGCACGATTGCAAGAGAGGGGAACCCTCGTTTTTCCTTGCGGGAAGATGCCATCATTTTTGAGCGTGAAAACAACCTTTTTTCCTGGGAAATTACGACTGGCAAACTCACGCAGCTCACCGATTTTCGTTCCGGCGCAGCGCCTGTTGAAAAAGGCCCGCGGACTGAGGAGCAAAAATATCTCGCACAGGAAGAATTGCGGTTGATACAGATTTTGCGCGAGCGCAAAGAAAAAGAAGACCTGGGCAAGGCCCGCAATAAACTCCTTGAACTCAAACGGCCAAAGACCATTTATCTTGGTGAAGCAGATTTGCAGAACCCGCAACTTTCACCCGACGGCGGCTTTGTGACCTTTGTGTTGCGCAAAAGAGCCAAAGAGGGGCAGACTGCAATTGTGCCGAACTATGTCACCGAAACCGGTTTTACGGAAGATATCCGCACGCGCGAAAAAGTCGGTGAGCCGCAGGCAACATATCAATTCGGTTATTGGGATATAGCGACAGACACTGTGCTTTATCTCAAACCCGACAGCCTGCCGGAGATTTTTACCGAGCGCGATTTTACCGCAACGCCGCAAAAATCAAAAAAGGATTCTGCCACGGCTTCCGATAAACGCATGGCTCGATCCGTTATGTGGCATGGCCCTTTTTGGAGTGATGATGGCAAGCACGCGTTCGTGGTGGTCACTTCGTTAGACAGCAAAGATCGTTGGATTGCTGAACTGCGCCTGCCGGAAGGCGCATTGCGCGCGCTGGATCATCAACATGATGAAGCCTGGATCGGCGGCCCGAGTATTTACAGCCGGTGGTCCGCCGGCGAAGTCGGTTGGATGCCGGATAACGAACGTGTGTGGTTTTGTTCGGAGGAAAGCGGCTATTCGCATCTTTATACTGTGAACGTGAAAACCGGTAAGAAGCAAGCGTTGACCAGCGGCAATTTTGAAATTTTTTCGCCATTTATTTCGCGCGACAAGAAACATTGGTATTTCACCAGCAATGAAGCGCATCCCGGCGAGCGGCATTTTTATGTCATGCCAATAAACGGCGGCAAACGCACGCCATTAACGACGATGACGGGAAACAACGATGTCGAACTAGCGCCGGATGAATCCATGCTCGCGATCTTGCATTCCAGTATCAATAAACCGTGGGAAATCTATTTGCAGCCGAATCAACCTGGCGCTAAAGCCACGCGCCTCACGCATTCGACAACTGAGGCGTTTAAGAGTTATCCCTGGCGTGAACCGGAGTTGATTACCTATCCTGCGCGCGACGGCAAGCAGGTGTATGCGCGTTTATACCGGCCCGCGCAATCGAATGGTGCTGCCGTGATTTTTGTGCACGGCGCGGGCTATCTTCAAAACGCGCACAAATGGTGGTCAAGTTATTTTCGCGAGTATATGTTCCACAATCTGCTTGCGGATTTGGGCTACACCGTGCTCGATCCCGATTATCGCGCCAGCGCCGGTTATGGCCGCGATTGGCGCACAGCAATTTATCGTCACATGGGCGGTAAGGATTTGGATGATGTTGTTGATGGTGCGAAGTACCTGACCGAACAGCATGGTGTCGACGCCAAACGCATTGGCGTTTATGGCGGCAGTTACGGCGGCTTTATTACGTTGATGGCTATGTTTACGACGCCTGAGGTGTTTGCCGCAGGCGCGGCGCTGCGGCCGGTGACGGATTGGGCGCATTACAATCATGGTTACACCGCCAACATTCTCAATATTCCGATTGCAGATACACTCGCGTACCGCCGCAGCTCGCCGATTTATTTTGCGGAGGGTTTGCAAGGAGCGCTGCTCATGTGTCACGGCATGGTGGATGTCAACGTCCATTTTCAAGACACGGTTCGCCTGGCGCAGCGTTTGATTGAATTGGGCAAGGATAATTGGGAAGTGGCAATCTATCCGATGGAAGATCACGGCTTCAAGGAAATCAGTTCGTGGACAGATGAATACAA
>QEVD01000327.1 GCA_003576975.1 Candidatus Zhuqueibacterota bacterium | reverse complement strand
TTTTGACATCTCCAACCACCCCTGCACGGTGTGACAACGTTCGCAGTCCTTGCCGAGCGTGCCATCATGCACATCGTTGTGGCAGGCCGTGCATTCGTTTGAAGTCCCGGTAAACTTGAGCGAGGTGTGGCATTTCTTGCAATCCACTGCCGCGTGTTGCCCTTCCAACGCAAACCCGGTGGCTTCGTGTTTGAACTTGAGTTCCTGCAATAGTGGCGACCAGCCTTTGGTGGTGTGGCAAGCATTACATGGAATCTTGATGTTGCCGTGCGGATGCTTAATGGTTGCAACCTGCGCATGCGCCGGTCCTGCAAAGTTCAAACTCAGGAATACGACATACAAAAAAACGAAGGGCCAGAAGCGCGTTAAGCAAATACTGCTGCGGCGACGGCAGGCAACGCGTGCCCAATCCCCGCCCCGGCTTTCTGTATTGAGCTTCCCGTTCAACGATGGCATGCCGCACATTCCTTTGCAATTGGCTTGTAAACGACGACCAAAGCCTGATTCTTCAACTTTTTGGTGAGATGGCATTTTTCACAAGGAACCTTTGCATGAGCGCCCTCCAGCTTGAACGCGCTGTCGCGATTGTGCACGAAGGCCAACTCCGGCCAGTGTGTTGCTTGATGGCATTTTTCACAACGCACCAGTTCGCGCTTGCCGAACTGGCCGCGATGCACATCGTCATGGCAGGCGACGCAGCGAAAATCGAGCGGGCGGTAGCGTGTCACAACGGTTGAGTTGAGAGCATCTGCAAAAATCGGAAGCATTATCGCCGGGCGGAGCGACATCTCCAGCTTCGTCGCTTTTTCTTGTGAATGGCATTTGCCGCACGAGACACGTTGATGAGATCCTTTCAGGGCAAAACGCGCAGTGTTGTGATCGAATTTGGTTTCATGCCAACTCTCGTTCAAATGGCACACCTCGCACCCGCCTTTGGTCAAGCGCGCCGCGAATTGTCTCGCGTGAACGTCGGGATGGCACGAATCACAGCGCTGCTGTGGAAAGACAAACAGGATTTTTCCGGCGAATTGTCCTGTGGTCAGGCGTGCATGGCAATTGCCGCAAGGCGTTGCGAGATGCGCGCCGCTCAAGACAAACGAAGAGTTTTGATGCGCGGCCAGCGTGAAGCGCGAGGGCGTAAATCCCTCGACGACGTGGCAACTTTCGCAGCGTCCCTGGTCCGCGCGCCGCGCGAACTGGCCGCCATGTTCATCGCGATGGCAATCGCGGCAGAATTGATGTGCCAATTTCTTTTTGAAATCGCCGCGCGTATGGCATTTTTCACAGGCCACGCCAGCATGCTTGCCGCGCAACGGGAAATTCGTCAAATCATGATTAAATGCGCCGCGGCGTACGCTTTTCCATCCCTCGGTTGAGTGGCAAGTGGCGCAGGCATTGCCAAACCCGCCGCGATGCGGGTCTTGATGGCACGGAATACAATTTTGAAAGGGTAAACCGGTATATTGCGCAACGGTTTCTTTGCCGACCTTTACCGGTGCAGGTTTTTCCGGATGGCACTTGGCGCAAGGCACAGTTTGATGCCGGCCCGTGAGCATAAATTGCGCTCGCTCGTGCGCAAATTTTGCCGCCGGTTTCCATCCGGAAAAGTCGTGGCATCCCTCACAGCTTTGTTTTAGCTGTCCGCGATGCTCGTCGGCGTGACAACTCGCACAGTTTTGTGACAATCCCAAAAAGGTTTTCGCCGGACGGACGTTGGCATCGCGCGCAAACTTCTCCTGAATATGCCTAGGCTGGTGGCAATCGCGACATGCGGCTTGCTGATGTTTGCCTTCCAAGACATAACCCGCTTGCCGGTGATCGAAATTCGCTTCGCCATTTTCCCAACGAATTAGAGCAAACTCCAGGCCGTGATGATCACTATGGCAGGACGCACATGGCTTCGCTTTGCCTCCGGCGCCCGCGGCAGAGATGGAAGTGATCCTGGAATGATAACCGCGCCGGGCTTGCAGGCGCTCAGCAATCGCAACATGGCAATTCAGGCATTTGGCGTTGCTCGTTTGCTGGCCGACCTCGTGACAAGTCAGACATTTGGTCAAACCTTCAAGTTGCGTATGTGCGCGTGCAAGCGGGCCGGGTGAAATTTGCGCCAACAGCTGGCCGTGCAAAAGCAACAAAAGCCATGCACTTTGGCACAGCCTTTTTGGATGGAGAAAGTTTTCCGCTGTACGAGCAAAAAGTTTCTGAATTCGCACAATCGTAAAAGAAGCAAGCATAATGCCGGATATGCGCTGCGAGGCTTATGATAACCGAAATAAATCTAATGTGAAGATTTCGAGCATTCCCAGCGCACGGCTGGTGCATTTTTTGCTAAATTGTCGTTTCTGCAATTGTACCAGCTTAAATCTCTACCCAAGAAATTCAGTATTGATTTCGAATTACAAAAATGTGACATCCATGATCGAACTAGGTATTACCTTAGTGATCGGCATTCTGATTATCGTTTGGCGTACGAACCAGCGCCGGCGCGAAGAGCATGTTCATCGGGGCCAACTGGAGCAGAACCGGCGCGAGGGCGCGCAAGCACCCTCCTCATTGCACCCATTTATTCATGAGGATTTTTGCATCGGCTGCGGCAGTTGCGTAACGGCGTGCCCGGAGCAGAGTGTATTGGGTTTGGTAAATATGAAATCCGTATTGCTGCAGCCGGACCATTGCGTGGGCCACGGCAAATGTGAAGTCGCTTGTCCGGTGGATGCGATCACGATGGTTCTGGGCAGCATCAAGAACGGGGTTGAAGTGCCGCTCACCGATAAATTTTTCCAAACGCGTGTTCCCGGTGTTTACATCGCGGGCGAATTACGCGGCATTGGCTTGATCCGCAATTCACTGCAACAAGGCATGCAATGCATCGATGCGATTGCCGCCCAGCCGCAGCGAAGCCGCGCAGACTATGACGTCATCATTGTCGGCGCCGGGCCTGCCGGGTTGGGCGCAACCCTGCAAGCGGCGGCGAAAAAACTGCGCTACCTCACGCTTGAACAGGAAGACATTGGCGGAACCGTACTAAAGTATCCGCGCCGCAAAGTCGTTATGACCGCGCCCATTCATTTGCCGGGTTACGGCAAAATCCACTTTCGCGATGTGGTGAAGGAGGATTTGTTGCAGGAATGGCAAAAGATCATTCGGAAAACGGGAATCAAAATTCACACCCACAACCGGGTGGAGAAGATCCGGAGGCGCGATGATTTTATCGAAGTTCTGGCGGCCGGAAAATGTCACACCACGAGCAACGTCGTGCTGGCGCTGGGCCGGCGCGGCACACCCCGCAAGCTCGGCGTGCCGGGCGAGCAGCTCGCCAAAGTCATCTATCAGCTCGATGATCCAGGCCAGTTCACCAAACGCCATTGTCTGGTGGTCGGCGGCGGCGATAGCGCGCTCGAATGCGCGTTCATGCTGGCTGAAGCCGGCAGCCGCGTGACGCTGTCCTATCGGCAAAAAAACATTGCTCGCGCCAAGCCGCGTAACAAACAACTGATCGAAGCCGCCGTCAACGCGCGTAAAATTCAAGCCTTTCTACCCAGCAGAGTGAAAGAGATTACAGCCACGACTGTGAAACTCGATCTTGAGGGTGTTGAAAAAGTCATTCCGAACGACGACGTCATCATCATGGCCGGCGGCGTTTTGCCGTTCGACTTTTTAAAAGAAATTGGCATCACCATGCGCACGCTCTATGGCGAGCCGTTGCCAGGCTCACGAATTCGAAAATGAAGCACTCATCGACGCAACCGGTTCTCATGAAAACGCTGACTCCGAAAAAAATTCAATCAGCATCAAGAACGTCGGAAAACCTCCAACCAACCGAGACCTCGCCGAAGAAGCCGGACGCGCCCCAAAACAGACTAGCGACCGGAAATGCTATCTCTCCCCGGCCACGGCCGGCGTTCGAAATTCATATGTTCATCATCTTCGGCCTGATTTTCATCACCGCACTGGCGATCTTCACGGCCCTGCGCCTCGGCGCAGACTATTATCTTGCGGCCCTGGCCGAGCGGCCGCAACATCCGTTGCACAACTTGCTCAAACCCAGCGGTTTGATTGGACAGGGCTTTGGTGTCGTGGGCGGTTTATTCTGTGTGTTGACGCTGCTCTATCCCATCCGCAAACGCTGGCGTTTGCTTGAAAACCTCGGCACCACTCGCACATGGTTTCAATTTCACGTCTACTTCGGCATTGCCGGGCCGCTGCTCGCCACCTTGCACACCACCTTTAAATTCGGAGGATTGGCTTCGATCAGTTTTTGGTCGATGATCATCGTCATGGCCAGCGGCTTTGTGGGCCGCTTTCTGTTCGCACAACTGCCGCGCAACCGGCGCGGCGTGATTCTCTCGCTGAAGGAAATCGAAGCCGAGATTCGAGTCGTGCAGCAGGCGCTGGCTGACGACGGGTTAAATGATACACTTTTTGTCGATTCACAAGACTCGCACAAAGTCGGGCGCACCTCCGGCTGGCGCACGCTCTTTCGCTTGATGATCCATCGCCGGCGCTCGCTGCGCCGATGGAATCGCCGCTTGAGCGCACAACATATTCCGGCCTCAGCGACACGCCGCATGTTGCCGCTGCTCTCCCGCAAATTTTTTCTGGAAAGCAGCCGCATGACTCTGGAGTTGACTACAAAAGCGTTTTCTTTGTGGCACACGCTGCATCTGCCCTTCACGTATGTGATGTTCCTCACCTTGATTATTCACGTGGGCCTGGCGATTTTTCTGGGTTATACCTGGATTTTCTAAGCCCGGCGATTTCTTCTCATCCATCATCATGGTTATTGCAGCGCTGTAGCGGTGCGGCGGCACGCATCCGGCAGGAAAGCCGGACTTGCCAACATGTTTCTTGCTTTTTTTGGAATCGGCTTCTATATTGCTTCATGCGTTCAACCCGTAAAACTTTCGCGTGTGGTTTGATCCTATGCGTGTATTTGATTGCTTTATTTCATCCATTTTATGCCCTGTTGGAATACACCATCAATAAACAATATATCTCCCAGACACTTTGCGAGAACAGAAATACACCGCAGTTGCATTGCGAAGGCAAATGTTATCTGGCGAAACGCGTTGTACAAGCAGTGGAAGTCCAATCCGAGAAAAGCAAACCTGCACATGCCAGGCATAATCTTGAAGAAACCTTATACCTTTGCCAACTTCATGCTGTCAAGCTCTATCTGCAAGAGGCTATCAAACTGACGCTTGAGGCAAAGCATACGCGTCTTCTCTCGGCATTTCACACGGACATTTTCCATCCCCCTCGTCACCGCCGAATTCTGCTTTGAATCTTCTTTGCTAAAAATTAAAAATCGCGTTTCATTGGGTCTCAGATTCAGCTTCACTGAAGCTCTGCTGCTTTTGCACGACTTCTGCTTGCTGACTGATTCTCACTGCCAATTTGCATCGGAAGTATGCACAAGCCATTCGCTGCTAATTTTTCGCCCTTTCCGCAGCGGGATTTGACAGTCGCAGAAAGTCGGCGCTGCTTGCAAAGCGAACAGTGCAGATGATTGCGGGCTTGGTATAGAAACTGTGAGTTGAGCAACGCAGCCGAGGCGTTCTATCTACAACTTGGCTCGTCGCATGCCTTCGAACGACGAATTCGACAGATCGTTTTCAAACTCAGGAGAACCACATGAACAAGAATCATTCTTTGCACACGCGGCGACAAGCATTGGGAACCATGATTGGCGCCCTCGGTGGAACGTTGCTGGCTTCCGCTGGAAAAACGTTGGCGCTGCCGCGCTCTGCCGGCAAGCTTAAAATTGATTTCACCAAGCTTGCGCCCGGCGCGGCCGTGAAATATCCCTTCGCTTTGCCGGATTTGCCCTACGCAGCGGATGCTCTCGCTGCCGCGATTGACGAGCAAACCATGCAAATTCATCATGGCCGCCATCACAAAGCCTACACGGACAATCTCAACAACGCGCTCAAAGAGCATACCGCCTTGCAGCAAATGACGATTGTCGAGTTGCTGTCCGATTTGCAAACCGTGCCCGAAAGCGTGCGCACAACCGTTCGCAACCACGGCGGTGGCTATTTCAACCACTGCCTGTTCTGGCACATGATGAGTCCGCAAGCCGGCCAGCCTTCCGGAAATCTGGCGGCGGCCATCAACCGTGATTTCGGTTCGCTTGAAGCCTGCAAAGAGAAATTCACCAAAGCTGCCTCGTCTCTCTTCGGCAGCGGCTGGGCGTGGCTGGTGGTGAATGAAACCGGCAAACTGGAAATCGCGCAAACTGCGAATCAAGACACGCCTTTGGCAAACAAGCACAAGCCGGTGCTCGGCGTGGACGTTTGGGAACACGCGTATTATTTGCGCTATCAAAACAAGCGCGGCGACTATCTCGCGGCGTTTTGGAATGTGATCAATTGGGAACAGTGCGGAAAAAATTTCGCTGGATGAAACGGATTACGTTGTTACTGGCGTGCGCGGTGATCATGACGGTATGCGGCCGCAATGAGCAGCCCGTTCCTCCGGATCAACGTGCCCGCCTGGAAAATCTCCGGCAGGAATTGCGGAAGACGCTGGGCGAAAAGTATGACGCGCCGGTGGCGGCAGCAACCTTGCCGCAACTTAAACGCGGCAGCGACTTGTTTGCCGAACTGTGCGCGGGCTGTCATGGCGTGCGCGGCGACGGTATAACCGAACATCCCGGCGTGCTGCTGCATCAGCCTTCGAATTTCACCGATGAAGCGCAGGCAACGTTCTTTTCCGAGCAGGCGCGGCTGCACCTGATTCGCAAAGGCATCCCGGGTACGGCAATGATGGGTTGGGAGGAAGTTTTGCCGGAGGAGGATATTCTGGCGATTTATATGTACGTACGCTATTTGTATCAATCAAAACAACGGCAACCACTTTTTGAGCAAGAATGACTCATGCGATTTTCTCTGATCTTATGCGCAGCATTGCTCGGCTGGGCTTGTCAATCGGCTGACACGTTTCGCGGCACAGTGATGCCGGACACGCCCATTTCAGATTTTGCATTGACGGATCACCACGAACAACCCTTCAACCTGAGCGCGTATCGTGGCAACGTCGTGGTGCTTTTTTTCGGTTTTACGTTTTGCCCGGACGTTTGTCCGTTGACGCTTTCCACCTGGAAACGCGTGCACGATGCCTTGCAGGCAGATACGGCCAAGGTCAAATTCGTTTATGTGACAGTGGATCCGGAACGCGATACCCCGCAAAAATTAAAAACGCATCTGGCGATCTTCAGTCCGCAATTTCTCGGCTTGACCGGCAGCCCGGAAGCGTTGCGCGAAGTTTACGCCGAATTCGGCGTTTATGCTGAAAAAGAAACGATCGCTGCCGGCGCCTCCGGCTATCTGGTGAATCACACGACGCGCATGTTTGTGGTGGATCAAAACGGTGTTTTGCGCCTGCTCATCAGCCATGACGCGCCGGTGGCCGACATCGTGCATGATCTCCGGCTGTTGCTGCATGCGAAGCCGCATCTCCCGATCCTGCCATTAGCATTGCGGAGGTTTGGTCAAGGCCGGTGATGGTGGCTCACGAAAGCCGTGCGAATCTTGGCAGTGATTCCGCTATGGCCGCCGGTTCGCATTCCGGCATGAACGGTGTGGTTTATTTGACCTTGAAAAACGACGGGGGCTCGGCGGATCGTTTGTTGCGCGCGCAGACCGAGGTTTGCACGGTAACCGAAATCCATCGCACGATGATGAAGGGCGACCGCATGTCGATGCAACACGTCACCGGGGGCATAGAGATTCCCGCGCATGGCAGCGTGCAGCTCAAGCCGAAGGATTATCATATCATGCTAATGGGCTTGAAGCGTTCGTTAGCGGTTGATGACAGCTTTGCGGTGCAGCTTGAATTTGAAAAAAACGGCGTGAAAACCGTTTTCTCCAGAGTTCGGGAGCCTTGAAAACACCGCCGCCCGGATGATTTGTCATGAACGATGCTGGCGCTTTGTAGTGCGATTAACTTTTCAATGTTAGCATAAAATTCTGAAAGCGCACTCGCCCACCAAAATGAAATCCCACTGAAAAGGCTTTTGCTTTTTTTGTGGGATTTCAATTTTGTGGGCGTGGCTCACCAAGCTGCTCGAAGAGCTGCGATGTTCAACTTGTTTGCCAATTCTCCGGCTTGACAATCCCCAATTTTTCAATTTTGTAGCGAATGGTGTACTCGGAGATGTTCAACGCGCGTGCGGCTTGTGATTGATTCCAACCGCTTTCGACCAGGGCCTGGCGAATAAGCTGCTCTTCCAATTCGTTAACGCTTTCTTGCAGAGATTTGCGTGAGGCCGGCTCTTCCCGCAACTGCACAGCCTTCTTGAATTCCTTGTGAAATTCCGGCGGCAAAATTTTGGGATTGAGCGTCTTCGTGTCCGGAGAAGCCAGCGTCACCAGGCGTTCGACGAAGTTTTCCAATTCACGGATATTGCCGGGCCATTTGCGCTGTTGCATAAACTTCACCACCGCAGCATTAAACGACTCGATGTTCTTGTTCTGCTCCGCCGCAAATCTTTTTAAGAAATGGCCGGCCAACAGCGGAATATCATCGCGGCGCTCGTTCAGAGTAGGAATGTAAATTGGAAAAACGTGCAGACGATAGTACAAGTCTTCGCGGAATTTTTGCTGTTCCACCATTTTGCGCAATGACGCGCTGGAGGCCGCGATAATGCGCACCTCCACCGGTTTGGATTTATTGCTGCCCACCGGCCGGATTTCGCCCTCCTGAAGCGCACGCAGCAATTTGGCCTGCATATCATAAGGCAAATTGGCGATTTCATCCATGAACAATGTGCCGCCGTTCGCCTCTTCGAACAAGCCCTTGCGCTCGTAGTTCGCGCCAGTGAAGGCGCCCTTCACATGGCCAAACAGCTCGCTCTCGATCAAATGCTCCGGAATGGCGCCGCAATCAATCGCAACAAAAGGCCGGGATTTGCGCGCACTGAAGGCATGAATCGCGCGCGCCACCCGTTCCTTGCCGGTGCCGCTTTGGCCTTCCAGCAATACCCGCACATCGTAACGCGCGGCGGACTCCACCGCGCGCAGCAACTCCACAAACTGTTTTGATTTTCCCAGCAAACCGAGGCATTCGTATTGCGCCAGCAACACCGCTTCCGGCAGCGGCGCGTTAAAATACTCCTGAATCTGCTGCACGTTGCTGAGAAACGGCGCGCACACCGCTGCCAGGCTTTCCAAAAGCCTGAGGGCGCTCTCGTCGAACTGGCCCACGCGGCTTTCGCTGATCACGAGAATATATCCCAGCGCGGCGCGCTGGACTTGCAGGGGCGCGCACATGATGGCGCGCACGACATCATCTTCAAAAGCATCTTTGTCGAAACGCGCATCCGTTTTTAAATCGGCGCTCAGGAAGGGCTGCCGGTGTTTCATCACCCAGCCGACGACGACATCCTGCACGAAACGGTATTTGCCCGCACCGAATTCCTTGCCGCCCTTGAAAATGGTTTTGACGGTTTTCTGCGTGCTGGGATTGATCATCATGATCGATGCGGCATCCGCATCAAACAGCACCGCGGCGGTCAGCGTGGTGAGATGCACGCATTCTTTATAATCGTTTTGTTGCGTAAGAACGCGCGCCAGTTCTAGCAGGCTTTCAGCTTTTTGATGGTGGTCGAACATTTTTCGTGTTTAGTTTTTCAGAAGAATGACAACCGGTGGCGCGGCTTGGCCTTCTTTTTTTTACGCCCGGCAGCCCGCCGGGCGATCGTCATTGAAGAGCCGAACCGCTTAGGAGTGCCATTACCGCGAATGAACGCGAATATTCGCTAATTTCAAAATTCGCGTTTATTAGCGTCCATTCGCGGTTTGTGATATGGGCAAGTTATTTAAGCGAGAATCCTTACGGCTTGAAATGCAGGAAAGAGTAGGCAGGAAATCAGAAAAACACAAGAGGGTGTTAAAAATAATTGCGAATCATTGCCGTCCGGGCGGTGGCAGGACATAAAAAAATCGGGCGATGAGTGTGCGCATCGCCCGATTTTGAAGTTTGGCATAACCGTCCTGTGGGTTGGGAATCAATCGGCTTCAGCCGCGCCAGGAGGCACCGGGAACGGTACTTGATTCTTCACCGGCGGCAGGCTGCGCAAATAGGCATACATGGCTTTGAGATCCGCGTCAGT
>QEVD01000326.1 GCA_003576975.1 Candidatus Zhuqueibacterota bacterium | reverse complement strand
GCCCAGCTCGCGATGGAAGGAATCCACTGTGCGTTTACCTTTGATGGACAACAATCGCTTGATGCGATCGGTGACTTCGCTCTCCGCCTGCTTGAAGGCGTCGTGGTCCGTGGTCGTGATCTTCTTCGGCTTCGTTGAGGCAAAGTAATGCCCGATGGTGTAGGGAATGACAAAATAGCCGTCGGCCAGGCCCTGCATCAACGCGCTTGCGCCCAAACGGTTTGCGCCGTGATCCGAAAAATTCGCCTCGCCCAACACAAACAAGCCGGGAATGTTGCTCATCAAGTTGTAATCGACCCACAACCCGCCCATGGTGTAATGTGGGGCGGGATAAATGCGCATCGGCACTTTGTAGGGATTCTCGTCGGTGATTTCCTCATACATGTCGAAGAGATTGCCGTAACGCTCGCGAATGACGTTCTCACCGAGACGGCGAATGGCATCCGAGAAATCGAGATACACACCGCGCTTGGTGTCGCCGATGCCGCGGCCTTCGTCGCAGACTTCCTTGGCCGCGCGCGAGGCAAT
The DNA here is from genome assembly GCA_003576975.1 of Candidatus Zhuqueibacterota bacterium. Classification (GTDB taxonomy): domain Bacteria; phylum Zhuqueibacterota; class Zhuqueibacteria; order Zhuqueibacterales; family Zhuqueibacteraceae; genus Coneutiohabitans. Next base: position 5,496 of record QEVD01000326.1, on the reverse strand, counting down.
ATCCCGCGGCGCAAGATTGCCGAAGCTGGGATACTTGCGTTCGAGATAATAATCGCGTTCGCTTTCGGGAATGTCTTGCGGCGCACGCGTGTCGCCTTTCTTTTTTGGCACCCAAATGCGGCCGTCGTTGCGCAAGGATTCCGACATGAGCGTCAGTTTGGATTGATAATCGCCGCTCACCGGAATGCAGGTGGGATGAATCTGCGTGTAGCAGGGATTCGCGAATGCGGCGCCGCGTTTGTACGCGCGCCAAATCGCGGTGGTGTTGCAGCCCATGGCGTTGGTCGAGAGGTAGAAGACGTTGCTATATCCTCCGGTTGCGAGTACCACCGCATCCGCCACGTGCCGTTCGATTTTACCATTCACTAAATTGCGCGTGATAATGCCGCGCGCCTGACCGTCGATCAGCACCAGATCGAGCATCTCCGTGCGCGTGAACATCTTCACCTTGCCCAAGCCAATTTGGCGGCTCAACGCCGAATACGCGCCCAACAACAGTTGCTGCCCGGTTTGGCCGCGCGCATAAAACGTGCGTGACACCTGTGCGCCGCCGAAGGAACGATTGTCCAGCAAGCCGCCATACTCCCGCGCGAACGGCACGCCTTGCGCCACACACTGATCGATGATGTTTGCGCTCACCTGCGCCAGGCGATAAACATTTGCTTCCCGGGCGCGGAAATCGCCGCCCTTGACCGTGTCATAGAACAAGCGGTAGACGCTGTCGCCGTCGTTTTGATAATTCTTTGCGGCGTTGATGCCGCCTTGCGCCGCAATGCTGTGCGCGCGCCGCGGGCTGTCTTGAAAACAGAAGCAATTTACATTATAACCCAGTTCCGCCATTGAAGCAGCGGCCGACGCGCCCGCCAGCCCGGAGCCGACGATGATCACGTCAAATTTGCGCTTGTTGGCCGGGTTGATCAACTTCATTTCGAATTTATGCCTGTCCCACTTTTCCGCCAGCGGCCCGGCAGGAATGTTGGCATTGAGTTTCATGATCAATTTCCTCCTGCAAGTTTGATAATGCCGAGCAGCACGCCCAATGGCACTGAAACGAATCCCAAGCAAATCAACCATGCAACCACGGGCCCGAATTTCTTGATGAAATTGTTAAGACAGGGAGGATTCCAGCCGAGCGACTGAAAAAAGCTGGACGCGCCGTGGCTCAGGTGGGAGAAGAGCAGCACCATGGCGAGAATATAAAAGCCGGACACCAACGGATTTTGAAAACCATGCACCACCATATTGTAGATATCGTGACGGCCCTGGGCATCGTGCAAGGCGAAATCATCGGGATGCGTCACGCCCAGCGTGAAATGCAACAGATGATACACCAGAAAACCGAGAATGATCAAACCGCTGATGATCATTGTACGCGAAGCCAGCGAGGCTTGCACCGTATTCTTGAAAGCGTAGGCCGACGGCCGCGCCGCGCGATTCTGCAACCACAGCCGGATCGACATGATCACATGGGCCAGCGCCACCGCGAGCAAACCGAACCGCACAACCCAGAGCAGCGGGCCAAACTTCCTCAGGGCGATGCCATAGTTGTTCATCGCATCCTGGCCGATAAACATTTGCAGGTTGCCGGCCATGTGAACCAGAATAAACAGCACCAGCGCGAGGCCGGTCAACGCCATCAAAATCTTACTGCCAATCGATGAGGTCAATACCGCAGGCTTTTCATTCATCCATTCCTCCTTCCCTTACGTTGCGAGCGAAAGCCTAAATTGCAGGTGAGCATAAAAAAGACACGCAGAAACATAAAACGCCTCGGCGAGAGTTGCAAGGGATTTTACAGTCGCGTCAAATATGAAAATAAAGAATTGACGGCAAGGCGTAATGTGACTATATTCTGCATGAATAAACAAATGCACGATTGAGGATCTGATCGTGCCAGGCGTGGAAATATCGGTTTGAATCCGGTTGGCAGAAGGGAGCTATAAAATGCGCAAACCCGTGGCCACAATCTCTTTCACGAAGGGGTTGTCTGTCGAAAAATCCTCCGGCCGGAAGGGATGTGCTTCGATGCCGGAATCCACTTGTAGAATGTAAGGTATGAGCCGTTTGCTGTCTTCAAAACTGTCGCCGCTGAAATCCGGCGAAACAATGGCCAGATCGATATCGCTCCACGCATGCGTTGTCCCCTTGGCAGTCGACCCGAAGAGATAAACGGCCTCCAAACGAAGGCTTGGGTTGGTCAATTGAATAAGACGTTGAATCTTGTCCGTTATATTTGCTGCAACAGCCATTGCCGAAGATCCTTGATTCTGTCAAAATAATCTTGCGTGAATGCGAGAGTGCATTTTTGATAAAACTCAAATTTATAATCGGGGTATCGCGCCTTGAGATTGAATTGATTGATTTCTGCCAATAACGCCTTTTGCTCGGTGGTAAAGTGCAATTTGGTTCTCTCGGCCAATTTGAGAAGGTTGTGAACCAACGGCACTGGTGCGCCAGGGTTGTCTCGCACAAAAAATGCCTTGAGCACTTTTTCAATCACCAGATGCCCAATAAAAAGGCACCAATCGTAGCGTTGATGCTCGAACAGAGTTTCCGCCGAGATCAGATCATGTTCAGCACTCTTTAACCAATAAACAATGTGTTCGGCGTGGGTCATTTTTCCAAGTCTTCCTTTCGACGCGTGAAGCTACCAAAAAAAAAATCAACTTGCAAGAAGTTGCATTATGGTTACCCTCTGATTCTCAAACATACATATTGACCAGACGTTACCACAAAGGACTTCACTTTTATGCCAAACCACGAGTCAACACCAGCAGTATCCCATTTTATCCGCGACATGATACTAGAACATAACCGCTCGGGCCGCTTTGGCGGGAAAGTCATTACGCGCTTTCCGCCGGAGCCGAACGGCTATTTGCATATCGGCCATGCCAAGGCCATCAGCATTGATTTCAACATGGCGCAAGAATTCGGCGGCCGTTGCCATCTTCGCTTTGACGACACCAACCCCACCAAGGAAGAGCAGGAATATGTTGACTCCATCATGGCCGATATTCGCTGGCTCGGCTTTGACTGGGGCGAGCATCTTTACTTTGCCTCGGATTACTTCGAGCAGCTTTATGAATTTGCGGTGCAGCTTATCAAAGCCGGCAAAGCGTATGTCGATGATCTGAGCGCCGATGAAATTCGCGACTATCGCGGCACGTTGACCGGGCCCGGCAAGCCCAGCCCGTATCGCGAGCGCACGGCAGCGGAAAATCTGGATTTGTTCGAGCGCATGCGCCGCGGCGAGTTTGCCGACGGCGCCAAAGTCTTGCGCGCGAAAATCGACATGGCCTCGCCCAATCTCAACCTGCGTGATCCGGTGATGTATCGCATCCGCAAGGCCACGCACCATCGCACCGGCGACAAATGGTGCATCTATCCCATGTATGATTGGGCGCACGGCCAGTCGGATTCCATCGAAGGCATCACGCATTCGCTGTGCTCGCTGGAATATGAAGATCATCGCCCGCTTTATGATTGGTTTCTCGACGCGCTCGGCATTCATCATCCGCAGCAAATCGAATTTGCCCGGCTCAATCTTGGTTACACCATCATGAGCAAGCGCAAGCTGCTGCAATTAGTCGAAAACAAACATGTTGCCGGCTGGGACGATCCCCGCATGCCAACACTCGCAGGCATGCGCCGGCGCGGCTATCCCCCGGAAGCGATTCGCGATTTTTGCGACCGTATCGGCGTGGCCAAGAGTTACAGCATGGTGGACATTGCATTGCTTGAAGCATGCGTGCGTGAATATCTGAACCGGCATGCTCCGCGCGTTATGGCGGTTTTGCAGCCGTTGCGCGTGGTGATTACAAATTATCCTGAAAATCAAGTCGAAGAATTGGAAGCGATCAATAATCCGGAAGATCCCGCTGCGGGCACGCGCAAGGTGCCGTTTGGCCGCGTGCTTTACGTCGAGCGCGACGATTTTCGTGAAGACCCGCCGAAGAAGTTTTTTCGTCTCGCGCCCGGCCGCGAGGTGCGGCTGCGGTATGCTTATTTCATCACCTGCACCAACGTGGTGAAGGACGAGAAAACCGGCGAAATTATCGAACTGCAGTGCACCTATGATCCGGCAACACGCGGCGGCGATTCGCCCGATGGCCGCAAAGTCAAAGGCACGATTCACTGGGTGGCAGAGGCAACCGCCGTGAAAGCCGAAGTGAGATTGTATGATCGGCTTTTCGTCAAAGAGAATCCCGAGGACAATAAAGACGGCAGTGATTTCATCGCGCATCTCAATCCGAATTCTTTGGAAACATTGCGGGATTGTTATCTCGAACCGAGTTTGGCGCATGCCGGGCCCGGGAGCCGATATCAGTTCGAGCGCCTGGGCTATTTTTGCGCCGACTCGGTTGATTCAAGACCCGGCAAGCCTGTTTTCAATCGCATTGTCTCGTTGAAAGATTCGTGGGCGAAGATTGAGAGGGGGGAAGCGAAGTAGCAAGAGGGATTGTCTCAACGGATAAAAGCTGCCAACGGATTTTGTTATGAAAATTCTGATCCGTTGGCAGCGGTTATCCATTGGGGTTTCGCTTTTTTGATTTATTCAAAAGATGCTCACTTGGCTGGAGCTTCTCGATGTCACCAACAAAAGCTTTCTATCTCGGTCTCATCTTATCTCTCTCGAACATTTCCCTCGCTCAAGAAGGCTTTTCCCTCTTCACCAAAGATTTCACACCCGCGGAATTCGCGCAACGCCGCAATGCGGTTTATGATGCCATTGGCAAAGATGCGCTGGCCGTAATCCAGGGCGCGCCGAGTCCGGCAGGCTACGTGCGTTTTCGGCAATCGAATGAGTTCTATTATCTCTGCGGCATCGAGTCGCCGCATGCGTATTTGCTGCTCGACGGCGGCCGGCGCCGCGCCTCGCTGTATCTGCCGCATCGCAATTTTGGACGAGAACGCAGTGAAGGCAAGCTTTTGTCCGCGGAAGATGATTCGCTGGTGATGCAACTCAGCGGCCTCGAAGCGGTTTATCCGGTGGAATTGCTCGGCGAGCATCTCGCGCGTTATGCCCGCAGCATCGACAAACAGAAACTCTTCAACCCGTTCAGTCCGGCAGAAGGTTACGCCATGAGCCGAGATTTGGCGTTGCGTTGCCTCAGCGATATTGCCAACGATCCCTGGGATGGCCGCGCCAGCCGCGAAGGCCATTTCATCAACCTGCTGCGCGAACGCTTCCCGCATTTCGAGATTCAAAATCTCACGCCGGCGCTCGACGAGCTGCGCCTCATCAAAAGCCCGGCAGAGATTGTGATGATCAACAAAGCCACGCGCTTGTCGGGACTCGCGCTGATCGAAGCAATGCGCTCGACGCAGCCGGGACAATTCGAGCACGAGTTGGACGGCCTGGCCAAATTCATTTACTTCCGCAACGGCGCGCAGGGTGAGGCGTATTATTCGCTCATCGCCAGCGCCTCGAATGCGTGGTATCCGCATTACAATGCCGGCAAGCGCCAAATGAAAGACGGCGATTTTTTGTTGATG
>QEVD01000325.1 GCA_003576975.1 Candidatus Zhuqueibacterota bacterium | reverse complement strand
TTGCATAGCATCATGCCACCCACTCAATTCTCCTCCCTCGCCACCCTCTGCCAGCACCTCGAAGCTACCACAAAAAAATTAGAAAAAAGCGCGCTGCTCTGCGATTCTCTCAAAAATTTGCAACCCGATGAAATCAGCCCGGCGGTGCTGCTGTTGCTGGGCAAGATTTTCTCCACCACGGATCAACGCACGTTGAAAGTGAGTTGGCGCACATTGCAGAAACTCGAGGAACAAACTCCGAAGGGCAAAACGCCGTCTTTGTCGATTCTCGATGTACATCAGCATTTTGCCGAGATTGCCGGCGCCTCCGGCAAGGGGTCGCGCCAACGCAAGGAAGAATTACTCGCAGATTTGCTCGGCCGCGTTTCGGCGAACGAGAAAGCCTATCTCGTAAAAATGATTTTTGGCGAGATGCAACACGGCGTGGCCGAAGGCGTGATGCAGCAGGGCATCGCCGAAGCAACTGGTGCTGAGCTGGCCCTGGTGCGACGCGCAGCTTTGTTGCTGGGCGATATTGCGGAAGTCGCGCGACTGGGGTTGACAAAAGGCAAAAATGCCCTTGCGCAAGTTTCGCTGCAACTGTTTCGGCCCATTCAGCCAATGCTCGCCAGTCTGGCGGAAAATTTTGAGGACGTCTTCAAAGAACATGGCGAACAGACGGCGTTGGAGTACAAGTATGACGGCGCGCGTGTGCAAATTCATTGCGACCGGCAGAAAGCTCAGGTCAAAATCTTCAGCCGCCAGCTCAGCGAGGTGACGCCGAGCCTGCCGGAGTTGGTCGAATGGGCGCAAACCAAAATTGCTGCTGATTCGTTCATCGTCGAAGGCGAAGTTGTGCCGGTAAATGCCGCGGGCAAGCCGCTGCCGTTTCAGGAATTGATGCGGCGCTTCCGCCGCGTGCACCAAATCGCAGAAACGCAGCAAGACGTTCCGGTGAAGTTATACTTGTTCGATTTGCTTTATCTCGATGGGAAGGCCTACATCGATCAGCCTTATGAAGAACGCTGGCAAAAGCTCGCAGAAATTTGCGATCAAAGCCTGCTCGCTGCTCGACTCGTGGCATCCGATAAGACTTCTGCAGAAAAGTTTCTGCAGCAAGCCATGCAATCCGGTCACGAAGGTCTCATGGCAAAAGACCTGACAAGTTTCTATCAACCCGGCGCGCGCGGCAAGAAATGGTTCAAGATCAAACCGGCGGATACGCTCGATCTCGTGGTCGTCGCAGCAGATTGGGGCTATGGCCGTCGCACCGGCTGGCTGTCAAATTATCATCTCGCGGTGCGCGACGAAGAAAGCGGAGAGTTTATGGTGGTGGGCAAAACCTTCAAAGGCTTAACAGATGCGGAGTTTCAATGGATGACGGAGAGTTTGCAGCGTTTGAAAACCTCCGAAACGAATTTCACGGTGCAAGTACGCCCGCAGATTGTGGTAGAGGTGGCTTACAACGAAATTCAACGCAGCCCGCAATACCGCTCCCAGCTCGCGCTGCGTTTTGCGCGCATCAAACGCATTCGCGAGGACAAGGCGCCGGAACAATGTGATTCGCTGGCGAGACTGCAACAACTTTATGAAAAGCAGTTTGAGAAAAAGGGGCGGGGCACCCAAAAGAAACGGGTAGCGTTTCAGTAGAATTTTGTTTTCTCGTATTGCGAAGCGCCCTATTTTGAACTTGCTTTTCTTGGCTTTGAGTGTTATTGTTTTCCGTCGTTACTGCAATATCGCTGGTTTCAAAATGTCGGCGCGGTAAAGCTTGCAGACATGGAACATAGATTTACACCATACTTCGAAAACGAAGTTTTACGCAAACGCCCGTATCTCAAGAAAGAATGGTGTATCGAAGTCCTTAAAAATCCGATTCGTGTCGAAGCTCAAGATGATGATCGTTTTCGTTTTTGGGGCAAGGTGGAACAACTTGGAGGCAGGATACTGCGCGTGATCACTCTGTCAGACAAGACAACAATTCACAATGCTTTCCCCGATCGAGGGTTTAAACCATGAGAATTCAATACTATCCTGATACCGATTCACTCTACATTGACCTTTCTTCCAAAACTAGTGTGGAAAGCCGGGAAATTTCCGAGGGCGTGGTTTTGGATTATGATGAAAATGGGAATCTGGTCGGAATTGACATCGATAAAGCAAGTCGCAAACTCGAGCTGCAAAAGCTCGTTTTGAACAAACTCCCTATTGAAGAATACACCCTTGCCGCTTAGTCTGTTGCTTTACGATACGCTTCCTAAAACCCCATCGGCACTTCGATCTCTCCCGCAAGAATACCCTTTTTGACTTCTTCCACTTTGGCCATCACTTCCGCGGGAATTTTATTTTGCAAATCAGAATTGAGCGCCAGCGATACGACATTATCTTTCATGCCCATGCGCATGATTTCAGCTTTGAAACGATTCTCCTTCACAGCCTGCGCGACGTTCAAAAACGCTTGCGGCACATCCAACACCGCGCTCGCCAGAATCACCTGCGGCGCGATGGCGTTTTGATTTTTGTTGGAGCCAAATGCAAAAACGCCGCGTTCGTGCGCCGCTTGAAACACGCCCAGCCCGGCCGCATCCGCATTCTGAAAAACAAAATCCGCGCCCTGATCAATTAAAGCCAGAGTAGCCTCCTTTGCTGCGCCCACATCTTCCCAATTGCCTATGAAACTCTGCACGACAACAAAATCCGGCTTAATGGATTTCGCGCCCGCCTCCAACGCCTGAAATCCGCTTTTGACGGAGGGAATTTCCATGCCTCCGACGCAGCCGGCCTTGCCGGATTGCGACATCATTGCAACCATCACGCCCATCAAATATGTTGCTTGTTCAATTTCAAAAACCATGGGCGCGACGTTCGGGCGCACCGTTGTACCGCTGCTGGTGATAAAAACCGTTTGGGGAAAATCCGGCGCCACCGCCGCTGCCGCATCTTGAAATTCAAAGCCATGCCCGAAGACAATATTGAAGCCACGGCTGGCGTAATCGCGAAAACCCTGCTCGAATTGCGCCGGGGTTTTGACTTCGACTTGCGAAATTTCAGCTCTTAGCTCATCGCGAATGCGCAGCAAACCCTCATAAGCACTCGCATTCCAGCCCGCGTCGCTCACCGGGCCGGGCGAGAGTAGCGCTGCACGAAACCCGGCTTGAGATTGCGGTTGGGATTGGCAACCCATTTGAAGTAAGATGACGGAAAACAAAATAAAACGGACAAGATTTCGAAGAGCAGTGTTCATATGTTCCCAATCGCGGTTATGTGAGGCTATAGCGCCGGAAACAACGCCGGGCGGCGGAATAATGTATCAAACAGAAATCAGGTATAGCGGGCATTGCGATACTTCGGCGCATAAAACTGGTGCAGCAAATGATCGACGCGCAGCAAGCCCTGTGTCGTCAACTCGACGCTGTGGTCATTGAAATGCAGCATGCCCTGATTCTGCAACGTTTCATACGTCGGGCGGAAACTCGTAATGATGTCTGCCGCAAACTTGCGATTAAAATAATCCGCGTTAATCTTGCCGAGCTTTAGCTGCAGAATCATCTCGCGTGTGAACCGTTCGTCCGAAGTGGTCGGAAACGCGCGATACAAGGGCAACTTGCCCGCCGTCAGCATGTTGAGATAATCGTTCCAGCCCGCGACATTTTGAATGTGCATGCCGCTCATATGGCCGAAAGACGCCACGCCCGTGCCGAGCATATCGCAACCGCGCCAGACGGAATCGCGGTAAACGAAGCGGCAATGCTTGTCCTTCTTCACCATCGTGTAAGCGCTCGAGACTTCGTAGCCCGCAGCGGCAAGCTGCTCGAAAGCATATTCATGCCACTCGCGCTTCAAATCCCAATTCGCGATTTTGATGCCGGATTTGCCGCTGAGATAATCCTGCGAGTAAACCGTGTTGAAGGGCAATTCCATTTGATAAATCGTCACACTCTCAGGCGCAATGTCGATTGTTTTCTGCACCGAATCCTTCCACGTCTCCCAGGTTTCGCCGACCATGCCCGCAATCAAATCGATGTTGAGCTGATCGAAGTCAAGTTTTTTGATCCAGGGAAGGCAACGGAAAATTTCGTGCGAGAGATGGGCGCGGCCGTTCTCCTCCAAAATCGCATCGTTGAAATTTTCGATGCCGAGGCTCAGGCGCGTCACACCGATCGCGCGAATGACTTCGAGCTTGGGTTCACTCAATGTGCCCGGCTCGCACTCGAACGTGATTTCCTCGGCGCCCGCCCAGGGAATCGCCGCTTGCAGGCGCTGCGCCAGAGTATGCAAATGTTTTGCGCTAATGTAGGAGGGCGTGCCGCCGCCAAAGTAAACGAACTTCAGGGGACGATTGACCACGGCCGGCAGCGTACTGTACAACTCAACCTCACGGGCAAGCGCATTGAGATAGGTTTGAATTTCCGTGCTGTTCTTATCGGTGTAGACGCGAAAATAACAAAATTTGCAGCGTTTGCGGCAAAAGGGAATATGCAAATACAAACCCAGCGGCGTTTCCGGACGTGTCGGCGAGCTCATGTCGAACCGCGCCGGCGTGTGCAACGCCGTAAATGCGCGATCGAGATGATCCGGTGTCCAAAATGAATACGGCGGATAATTCGAAACAAACACACTGCCGACTTCAGTTTCCTTCAATGCGTGATCTGAGGTGGCGGGCTCGGGTTGCACGACTTTCAAATGTTCGCTCATCTTGCTTCTGCCTTTTTTGTGAAACGGAATATCCCCGAGTGTGATCGAAATCTAGTTGGCTCCAAAACAATACAGCACGCCATCAATTGTGCCGATGACCAGGCGGCCTTCGGCAATCGCCGGCGCGGCGATGAAGGAAGAGCCGGTTTCAAACTGCCACGCGATTTTGCCCGAGCTTAAATCAAAACCATAAAGCTCGCCGCTGGCTGCGCCGATATAAACACGCGACCCTGCAATGACCGGCGAGGAATCAATTTTAGCCTTCGCCGTGAACATCCAGCGCGGCTGCCCGGTTTGCGGATGCAAGGCATACACGCTTTTATCCCGGCCGCCAACGACGAGAATATCGCTGCTCACGGCAGCCGAGGAATAAAAGGGAAAATCTTTTTGTGGCGGATCAAAGGCCCAAAGCGCTTTCCCGGCAGCCAAATCAATACACAAAATTTTGTTGTCGAAGGTACCGACATAAGCGCGATCATCGATCACCGCCGCGCTAGCTGCCACATATGCGCCTGCCGTTATTTTTTTGATTTCAACCCCGTCGCGTATGCGAACAACACGCATCAGGCCGTCACAGCCGGCAACAATCGCGTTGCCATTCGCAATCGCAGGCGTGGCGTGCACATATCCCTCGGTTTCAATTTTCCACACTAACTTGCCGTCTTTGGCTGACAAACAGTAAAGATGATTATCGTACGAACCAAACAGCACACGATCTTCAGCAAAATTGGCCGAGGAAATAATTCCGGCATCTGCTTGAAATTTCCATAAAAGTTTGCCGGTGCTGGCGTCAACCGCATGAAACGCGCCAGCCTCGTCGCCAAAGTAAACAACGCCGTTCGACACAGCAGGGGAGGACTTGATCTCATCCTGCGCGCGGTATTTCCATTTGAGTTTGCCGGTACTCAACTCCAACGCATAAAGACTGCTGTCCAGCGCTGCGACATAAACCCATCCGGCAACGATAACGGCTGAGGATTCAAATCCCTGCTTGACTTCAAATGTCCAAAGCGGTTCGAGATTTTCCGGCAACGCTGTTGCGCTGATGCCGGTATTTTGCGGGCCGCCGCGCCAGTGCGGCCAGGAGTTTTGCGCGCGGACAGCGCTCGTTCCCAATAAAATGCCGATGGTAAGGGGTACAACGATCATAGTCTCAAAAAATTCTAATTTGTATTTCATCATGCAATGCGTCGATTAATGTTAGCGCGCCAGCGATTATTTTTCCACTGAAGCATCTCAAACGCCGATCGCTTTTTTAATCCTTCGAATCTGATTCAGATGCAACAAATCATGCCCGGCAACCAGTTGCGAAGTTCTACGCACACTTTCCGGACCGCGTTCGCTATGTATA
>QEVD01000324.1 GCA_003576975.1 Candidatus Zhuqueibacterota bacterium | reverse complement strand
CACAGGCTCACCAACCTGGTTCGACACAGGCTCACCAACCTGGTTCGACACAGGCTCACCAACCTGGCTCGACATACGCTCACCGGCGCTGTTCGAAATAGGCTCACCAACGCGGCTGTTGCGCATGACATGCGCCAACTCTGCGGTGCCGTCGAGATCATCCGATCGCGCCGGCAGCATGATATCCAACACAATCAGCTTCGGCCGGGCGGCAGCAAGCTTTTGCAGCAAATCGGCGAGTTGCCGCCGCGGCCACGGCCAGGCGCCTGCGCGCTGCAGGCTGGCGTCGTCGATGGACACGATGATCATGCTCGAATCCGCCGGCAATTCGCCGCGCAAACGAAACATGAGATCTAGATTTTTGCGTTCGAGGAATTCCAATGCCCCGGAGAGAGGAAACAATCGAAGATGCAGCAGCGCCGCCATCAGCAGCAAAGCGCTGCCGGCAAGGAGGGGAAGCTTTGACCGCATACCCTGCTTCACAATTCACTTTCCAAATCGCGATCGCGCTGCTGATTCCAGCGCACCCAATCAAGCTCCGCGCCTTGATCGCGAAACGCCGCCGGATCAGAAGGCTTGCCGTCTTTGGCGATGTGAATTTCTTGCTGGGCGCGCACCAGCTTGATCCAGGTTTCCAGTGAAACTTGCGAGGGCCCGGGCACTTGTTGCGGCGGGCCGATGCGCTGCGGCGGTCCGGTTGGACGCGGCGGCGACTGACTGCCGCGCACTTCTACGGCGCCGTCGTATACGCGCACCGTCGTCGCGCTGTCCGGCGCAACCACGGAACGATACGTCGTGCCCTGCACACCTGCGATGGCCGTGGGAAATTCCACGTCGATTTGCGGCTTTTGCTGAAATAGTTTCGAGATGCGAGTCCACAACGAGCCAACGGCGAATTCGAACTTGGCTTGATAAGCGCCCTCGCGCTTCAGGTTTTCAATTTTCAAATGCGAATTGGCGTCAAGGCGCAACACGCTGCGATTATCGAGCACCAATTCGGCGCGGCTGGCGTTGCCGGTTTTGATTTCATCGCTGCTGTGCAGAATCAAGTTCGGGCGCGCCGGTAGAAAAGCCGGATTTTGTTGCGGCCGGCTATAGCTCACCTCGCCTTCAAAGTAAGTCAACACCGCGCTGGCCGCCTCACTCTTCAGCAATTCCGGCTTCGGCGAGCTGGTCGCGCGCGGCGGAAATAGCACTGTGTCGCCGGCTTTGAGTGCATTCAAATTTTTATTGGAATTTGCCTGTGAGAGTACAGCTAGAAGCGAGTCGTTGAAAATGCCGTAGTAGCGTATGGCGAGGAAGCTGATGGTATCGCCGCGTTGCACGGCAATTTGTTTGGCAGGCTGTTGCGGCGCCCCGGCAAATGCGAATAGCAGCAAGACAACCAGGAGCAAAGGTAAACGCAAATTCGTTTTCGTCATGGAATCTTTCCGCGCCTTGACACGCTTGGCAGCAAGCATTTAAATTTTCGAAAAAGATACAAGAATCGCGCGTGCGGCGCAAATCATTTCTTTAGACGTCGCGCAGGATAAACCGCCGTCCGCCGATTTCGATCACATCATTGTACTGCAATTGCGCATTCATGATGAGAATGCCGTTGACGCGCACACAAGGCGCGCCGGTTTCGCTGCAAATGTAGAACAAATCGCCGCGCCGGAAAATCGAGGCGCGCAACGGCGTTGCCGAACACGACGCGATCCTGGGTGAGATTGAAAATGGCGTTATTCGCTTCATTGACCAAAATGCCAGCGGCCGTGGATTCTTCGGGCTTGCGAATGAACGTGTTCTCCGCCGGCGCAAATAACGCCTGCAAGCGGTCGGTGGTTGCGGCCAGCTCCTCGGCGAAGCGCAACACATATGCGCCCACTTGAATCTCGTCGCCCTCCTGCAAGCGCGTAGGCGCCGCCAGCTTGTTCTCGTTCAAAAAAATGCCGTTGGTGCTGCGCACTTCTTCCACCAAGTAATGGCCTTCCTCGTCGCGGCGCAAACGCGCATGCTGGCGCGAAACCGAGAGATCGCCGAGACGGATGTTGTTCTCCTGCGCGCGACCGACATCATCTTTGGTGATGAAAAGCGAGGCCATGATGAAGTGGATACGCCAAGTCCATAATCTATTCGATCAAAAAGCAAGCAGACAGCAGAAATCCAAAAGATTGAATTGTTTTGTCAAACAGCAGCTTTGAAAACTTCGCCCGCAGAAGCAGAACGGCCACAGAAAGAAAAAGCCTTTTAGTGGGATTTCATTTCAGTGGGCGAAACACTTTCAGTCCCGCCGCTGTGGGATTATTCTAATTTTGAACGCCTTACGACCTAAACCGGCTCGCAGGGCCGGAAGCCGTTGGTAATCGGCATGCGGCGGTCTTTGCCGAAGTTTTTCGTGCTGATCTTGATGCCGGGCGCCGCCTGCTGGCGTTTGTATTCCGCGCGGTCGATCAGCCGCACCACGTCTTTTACCACTTTGTCGGGCAGGCCGCGCTCGACCATTTCCGGCACGCTGCGATCGTCTTCGACATATTCTTCGATGATGCGGTCGAGCAAATCATACGGCGGCAACGAATCCTGGTCGGTTTGATTCGCGCGCAACTCCGCGGTCGGCGGCCGGTCGATGGTACGTTGCGGAATGACGGGATGAGGAAAACCGCGCTGGTTGATCCAGTTGGCCAACGCATACACCATAGTTTTGGGGACATCTTTGATCACCGCAAAGCCGCCCACCATGTCGCCATAGAGCGTGCTGTAGCCCACCGCAGTTTCACTCTTGTTGCTCGTGGCCAGCACGAGCCAGTTGAATTTATTCGACAAGGCCATAAGCAAATTGCCGCGAATGCGCGCCTGAATGTTTTCCTCAGTGAGGTCTGGTTTGAGGTTGTTGAAGGTATCCGCAAGCGTCTTTTCGTAACTGATCATGAGATCGCGAATCGGCAGGGTGACGGTTTCAATACCGAGATTGCGCGCCAGCGCCAGCGCATCTTCGTTGCTGAGCGAGGCGGTAAACACACTCGGCATCAGAACGCCGACGACATTTTCCGCGCCAAGCGCGGCCACGGCGATCGTTGCAACCAAGGCAGAGTCAATGCCGCCGCTCAGGCCGAGCACGACTTTCTTAAAGCCGTTCTTGCGCACGTAATCGCGCGTGCCCAGCACCAGCGCGGAAAAAACCTCGTCGGCTTCCTCGCGCACGCGCGCGACAACCGGCGGCACATGTTCAGCAGGCTGTGGCGCGGGAAAAGGCGCGGGAATCACGGCTACATCGAGTTGGTAGCGCTGTTCCAAACCGAGCGAGGGCGAAGGCAGGGCCGTGTCAATGCCGACATCGGTGATGATCAAATGATCTTGAAACTGCTCGCTGCGCAGCAGCAGCCGGCCTTCCGGATCAAACAGAAACGCCTGCCCGTCAAACACCAATTCGTCCTGGCCGCCGACCATGTTGACATACGCAAAAAAAGCTTTGGAGCGCCGTGCGATGGTGGCGACCAAATGCTCGCGCTCCAGGCCTTTGCGGAAATGATAGGGGGAGGCGGAAATATTGACCAGCAAATGCGCGCCGCCCGTGGAAGCCTCGAATTCCGCAATGGGATCTGCCGTCCAAATGTCCTCACAAATATTGATACCGATGCGCAGATCATCCCAGACGACCACCAGCGGACGGTTGCCGGGTTCAAAATAACGGCGTTCGTCGAAGACGCCATAATTGGGCAGGCAAATTTTATGATACGTGGTGATGAGCCTGCCCTCCGCGCAAACGGCGGCTGCATTGTAGACGCGCTGTGCGACGCGCTCGGCGAAGCCCACGACGGCAACCAGGCCGCGGCTGGCTTGCGCGATTTTGTCCATGGCTGCCATATTCGCACTGACGAAATCATCGCGCAAAATGAGATCTTCCGGCGGATAGCCGGTGACAGCCAGTTCCGGAAACAAGACGAGATTGACGCCCTGGCGGCGCGCGTCTTCCATGTATTGCAGGATTAGCGCCACATTGCGGTTGAGATTGCCCACCGTCGGATTAATTTGTGCAAGCGCAAGGCGCAGAGGTTTAATCATAGAGAAACCTGAAAAATCGAGTTTATGATGCGGACGCGGTCACGACAAACAAAACATGCCGCGCCGCCGGCGGAACGAGCTTGTTTTGATCGCAGACGTTCATCTCAAAAACAAAAACCCATCGCGGCGAGCCGGGATGGGTTGAGGGATTCGAACCTTTTCATAAGGGCAGAAGAAAAGCCCATCTCGAAGCTTCGGGATGGGCTGTCGCAATTCTGTTTGAAGCTTGATCGCTGCGACCGGTATGAGCGCCAACTTGGTTTTATTTAAGTGCGGCGTCTTTCGCGGCCTTGGCAATGCGAAATTTCAGCACGGTCTTGGCAGGGATCTTGATCGCTTCGCCGGTCTGCGGGTTGCGTCCCATGCGGGCCTTGCGTTTCACCACCACCAATTTGCCAATATCAGGAATCGTGAATCCCTTCTTGGCTTCCTTCGCGGCCAGGCGGGCAAGTTCTTGGAACCATTCCGTGGATTGGGCGCGAGTCACTTCGAATTTTTCGGCGAAATGCTTCACCAATTGTCCTTTTGTCATGGGACCTGCGGTAGCCATAAACGCTTCTCTCCTCGATTAGGTTGTGAATGAAAAGTGATACAAAAGCAAACGAAAGCCGCACGCGCGGCGATTTTCAGCACCGCAAAAGTACGGGGCAAAGATATGCAGAAAAACCAGTGAAGGCAAGCATTTTCTCGCAAAAGCACGCGCAAAACCGCAAAAAATGCGGGTTTTGGACGCTTAGCAAGCTCGCGCGCGCTGTCGTCGAGAAGAAAAACCTCCGGCAGGAAGCTCACGCAGGCGCGCCGGGCCGCGCAAGCAAAGGGTAAAATGAGCATTTTATCGCCGCAAAAAAAGCGCATTATTTTTGGCTGTTGTAAAATTCGTCTTGCATATCGCAAATTGATCAATTATTTTTTCGCTCGCATGTAAGACGCTCGCAGCCTAAATCACGCGTGATACACTCAATTCCTAACTCTTTTGTGGAGGAAGCGATGGACAACTGGCCTTATACCCCATCCGACGACGATGACGAGGAGAGTTACGATCCGACGGACTCTGAAACGAACCCGGCGGATAGCGATGAAATCGACGAACCCTTTGGCGGATCCCCGTGGGCAGCTGGTGATGATGACGAAGAAGAGGAAGAGGGCGCCGAGGTAGTGGAAGAGGTGGTGGCGCCCGTGCCTGCGCCGGTCAAAGCCGCGCCCAAGCCCGCCGCGAAGAAGAAAGCTGTGGCGAAGAAGAAGCCTGCTGCAAAGAAGAAACCCGCGGCTAAAAAGAAAGCCGTAGCGAAGAAGAAACCGGCCGCGAAGAAAAAACCGGCGGCTAAAAAGAAAGCCGTGGCGAAGAAGAAACCTGCCGCAAAGAAAAAACCGGCGGCCAAAAAGAAAGCGGCGCCCAAGAAAAAGGCAGTGCGCAAACGCCGCTAAGAATCTTCGCTCCTCGTCGCAGTTGCACGTGATCGTGCGAAGTTGGATACCCTCCGCTCGTTGCAAAATTGCAATGGCCGGAGGGTAATTATTTTGGGGAGGTTGCTGGCTGCAATCTCGAAAACATTACATCATGAAATTTAATGAGTTGCAAACCCGCCTGGAAGCCGCGCTCGAAGCCTGTTGGCGCGCCGGAAAAATCACGCTGGAATATTACCAAACCCATCCCCTAACCGAAACCAAAAGCGATGGCTCTCCCGTTACCATTGCTGATCAACGCGCCGAGCAGGAAATCCGGCGGCTGCTGGCAAAATATTTCCCGCACGATGCCATTGTCGGCGAAGAAGAAGGCGCGAGTCCGCCCTCCGCAAACGGTACGTGGTACATCGATCCCATCGACGGCACACGCAGCTTTGTGTGCGGCGTGCCGTTTTATGGCGTGTTGCTTGCCTACGAAATTGAGCGGAACGTCGCGCTCGGCGTCATCAACTTCCCGGCGCTGGATGAAATGATTTGGGCGTTGCGCGGCCAGGGCTGCTTTTGGAATGGCCGGCGTACACACGTCTCCGCCGTGACAGAACTGCGCGACGCCACGCTGCTCTCAACCGATTTTTTTGCCATGGATAAATTCGGCTCAAGTGCGGCGCGTGAAAAGCTCTGCGCTGCCACCAAATTGCAGCGCACCTGGGGCGATGCTTATGGCTATGCCCTCGTCGCCACCGGCCGCGCCGAAATCATGCTCGATGCGCGCATGGCCGTGTGGGATTGCGGCCCGCTGCTGCCCATTCTTGAAGAGGCCGGCGGACGCTTCACCGATTGGGAAGGCAATCCCACCATTCACGGCAACAACGCCTTCGCGACCAACGGGCATTTGCACGAAACCGTCCAGCGCATCTTAAACGCGACGGCCCGATGACTCACCCAATGTCTGAGCCGCCAATCCTCGCTGATCAACGTGAATCATAAGAATAAACGTTGATTAACGGTTTGAGGGAAGGACAGCCCATTTCAAATGCCGCCCTTTAGTCGATTGACTTTTGCAAAAAAGGGGCTTACTTTCACGGCGTCTTCAAGCCCTCCGCCAAAACACGAGGAGCATTGCCCTCGAGTTGCTCATTTTTACCGGGAGAAAATCGTGCAGATCAGGCTTATCCCATTTGCGGTGCTCGCATTCAGCTCGCTGGCCTTCGCGCAATTCAGCGACCGTCCCGTCGATCGCTTGATTCTTTCCGGCAGCGCCGCGGTTTTTCGCATCAATCATGACGATTTCTCCAGAATTTATGACGGCCGCAGCGGCCTGGCGCTCGGGGCCGCCGCGACTCTCAAAATTCGTGCGCCCTACAATGTTGTCGTCAAGTATCATCAATTCGAAAGAGAGCGCCCGACCACGATCGCGGGCGAGGTTTATAATTTGAATTGGCGGGAACGCTGGGTCAATGTCGGCATACGCTATCTCAGCTATAGCGATGCAAAGACGACGAGCTTTTTCGGCTTTGGGTTTGCTTTTTTTAATGTGGATGAGAGCGGGCCGCTCACCCTGTTTCGTGAGGAAGACGGCCAGCGCGAGGCCAATGGCTTTTTTCTCGATGTCGGTTTTGATTATCGCTTTGTCAAACGCGCCGGTTTTTTTGTGGAAGTCGAAATCACCTCGGCCAGCGTGGGCGGCGGGGCCGGTTTCGAAGGTTCGAGCGTCGGCGGCTATTTGCTGGGCGCAGGTTTGAATCTCTTTCTGTTCTGAAGATGAAGAACATCACGATGAATTTGCTTCTTGCGCTTGCAGTTGTGCTTTGGTTTCCCCTTTCTCTTTTTTCACAGACCACGCTTCTCGCCCGTTTTTCCGGCAGCATGCTTGCCGACAGCGCCGGCGCGTTGCCGTTATCCCATCCCGCTGCGCTGGCACTTGATCCCGACGGCAATCTCTATCTCGCCGATACCGGCAATCACCGCATTATCAAAAGTGATGCGCAGGGCCGGCTGCTGCGCGAAACCGGCGGCTTCGGTTTTGGCAACGAACAGTTCGATCGCCCGGTCGATCTCTGGGCGGGCAACGGCCTCGACGTGTTCGTGGCAGACTATAACAACCAGCGCTTGCTGCGTTATGATAAAGATTTGAATTTTATCTCTTCTTATTCTTCGGACGAATCCCTGGAAGAAAATTTGCGGTTCGGTTATCCTGCGGCTATTGCCCTGTCGCCGCAGGGCGAATTGTTTGTCGCCGATCACGAATTCAAGCGCCTCCTGCGGTTCGATGTTTTCGGCAACCCCAAAGCCAGCTTTGCTGATTTCAATTGGGGCGAAGGCGGGCTTGATCGCCCGGCCAAGATTTTGATTTCGGCGCGCGGCGACATTTTTGTGAGCGATTCGGTGCGCCAGGTGGTGATGATTTACGATGCCTTCGGTAACTTCACCGGCAAACTCGGCGAAGGCTTGCTGAACCGGCCTTGCGGTCTGGCGGAATGGCGCGATTTGATTTTCGTCGCTGATCGCGGGCATCGGCGCATTGCTTGCTTCACGCGGGCGGGCGAATTCCTTGCAGAATTCGGCAACGACGGAACGCTGCGCACGCCGGTCGCGCTGGCGCTTACTCCCGCAATCCGGCGAGGCCAGGAGCCGGTTTTTACCGCGCG
>QEVD01000323.1 GCA_003576975.1 Candidatus Zhuqueibacterota bacterium | reverse complement strand
GCCAAGTGTCACGACTTCGAGTCCGCGCAAGCGCAAGGCGAGTGTTGCCAACAACCCGACGGTACCCGCACCCATTACTGCTGCTTTGCGCGGACGCCAGATCCGGAGGCGGCGCTGGATTTCATAGGCCTGGGCAATGCCTTTTTCAACCACCGTGGTTGGTTCCAGCAACACACCGACTTCCTTCAAGCCACGCGGGAATTTCACAATGTATTCGGGGTCATCGACATAGTATTCGGCCAAAAAGCCGTGGCGCAGGTTGATGCCGCGCTCGTAATACATATCGTCGGTGGTCATATCGTATGTGCCGATTTGATCATAAATCGAATGGCCGGGACGACGAACGGTCGCCACAACAAAGTCGCCCACTTCCAATTCTGTTACATTCGGGCCAACCTCTTCAACAATGCCGAAAGACTCATGGCCGGTGATGAGATAATCATAGCCCTCCGGCGCGGCGCCGTATTCGGCTGCATTGATTTCTTTGTCTACGCCACGGCCATTCGGTACATCAGATACTTTTGGTTTCGGCACCTCACGCAGGTGCATGGAATTGGGTTTTCCCGGAAGGACTGCAATGGCTTTCATTCTTTTCTCCATCAGTTCCGAACTTGAGTTGCAAGGTGGTTGAGTTTTGGCCACGTCTTATCGCTGTCAACGGTTAGTCGTATTTTACTCGACAACCTTACAACGATCGACCGCAGATCCTGCTCTACCTTAATTTATTTCTCCATTGCTCGCGGCTGCAACAGCTTCGCTACCAACCCTGTCCAACCCGTCTGATGCGAAGCGCCGACGCCGCGGCCGTTGTCTCCGTGAAAATATTCGTGGAACAGCACATAATCGCGGAAGTGCGGATCGTTCTGAATTTTCTCATTATAATTGAATACGGGACGCTTGCCTTTTTCATCCCGCAAAAAGATGCGCGTCAAGCGGCGCGACAGCTCGTTGGCTACTTCATTGATCGTGACAAATCGACCTGAACCGGTCGGGCATTCGATTTTGAAGTCGTTGCCATAGTAGTGATGGAACTTCTGCAGCGACTCGATGATGAGATAATTCACCGGCATCCAAATCGGGCCGCGCCAATTCGAGTTGCCGCCGAACAAGCCGCTGTCGGATTCCGCCGGTTGGTACTTCACGGTGAAGCTGTTGCCGTTGACGTGAAAAGCATAAGGCTGATCATCGTGAACGCGCGACAGCGCCCGCACGCCGTAATCCGAAAGGAACTCCGTCTCATCCAACATGCGTTTGAGCAGGCGCTTCATGCGATGCCCGCGCAGCAGCGAGAGCAAACGGCGCTCACCCGTTCCTGGTTCTTGCCAGCGCGAAACCAAATTCGCCAAATCCGGCCGGTAGCTGAGAAACCATTCGAGACGCTGTTTGAAATCCGGCAACTTGTCGAGCAAATCCGGATCGAGCGTTTCCACCGCAAACAGCGGGATCAAGCCCACCATCGAGCGCACTTTCAGCGTAACCTTCGCATCGTTCGGCAGATGCAACACGTCGTAAAAAAATTCGTCTTCGTTATCCCACAAATTGATGCCTTCGCCGCCGATATTCGCCGTCGCGCCGGCAATATAAAGAAAATGCTCGAAAAATTTAGTAGCCATGTCTTCGTACACATGATTGTGTTGCGCCAGTTCCAACGCGATGCGCATCAGATTGAGCGAATACATCGCCATCCAACTCGTGCCATCGGCTTGTGCGATATGGCCGCCGGTGGGCAACGGCGCGCTACGGTCAAACACACCGATGTTATCCAAGCCGAGAAAGCCGCCTTGAAAGATATTCATGCCCTCCGCATCTTTGCGGTTGACCCACCAGGTGAAATTCAGCAGCAGCTTTTGGAAAACACGTTCGAGAAAAACGAGATCGCCTTGATCGCCGCGTTGCTTGCGATCGATTTGAAAAACACGCCACGTCGCCCATGCGTGCACTGGCGGATTGACGTCGCCGAACGCCCACTCATACGCTGGCAACTGGCCGTTGGGATGCATGTACCACTCGCGCGTCAGCAACACCAACTGTTCTTTGGCAAAATCCGCGTCGATCATCGCCAGCGGAATGCAGTGAAACGCCAAATCCCACGCCGCGTACCACGGATATTCCCACTTATCCGGCATCGAAATAATGTCCGCGTTGTTGAGGTGCAGCCATTCGTGATTGCGGCCGTGCTTGCGGCCTTCCGGTGGCGGCGGCTGACCCGGATCGCCGTTCAACCATTGCGGAATGTCATAATAGAAAAATTGCTTCGACCACAACATGCCGGCAAACGCCTGACGTTGCACGCTCTTCGCGTCTTCATCTTTGATTGGCGCTTGCACTTCGCCATAAAATTCGTCGGCCTCTTTCAGGCGTTGGGCAAAGGTCTTGTCGAAATTGATGAACGCCTTATCCGTGCTGGTTGCAACGTTAGTCAAACGCAGGCGCAGTGTTACAGATTTGCCGGCAGGAATTTCGCGCTGATAATGCGCTGCAGCCTTCGTGCCCGTTTGCGAAGGATTTACGGCTGTCAAGTTTCCGTGTATAACGAACTCGGTGATGCCGTCTTTGAAATATCCCTTCGCGTCGACATTGTACAAACGTTTGGCGTTCGTCTCGTTGTCGCAGAATAAAAATTTCGGATCGCCTTCGCACAGCAGCCACATCTTGCCGAGGTCACTTTGATTGATTTCGATGCCGCTTTGCGCCGTGATACCCATGCTGGGTCTGTGCCCGTTGGTGCCCCATGACCAATTATTGCGAAACCAAATCGTCGGCAGCAAATGTACGGTCGCCGCTTCCGGCCCGCGATTGTGTGCTGTGACACGGATCAAAATATCGTCGGGACCTGCTTTGGCATATTCGATGAACACGTCGAAATAACGATCGTCGTTGAAAATGCCGGTATCGATTAGTTCAAACTCCGGCGCGCCTTTGCCGCGGCGGCGATTTTCCTCGACCAGCCAGCCGTAGGGAAACTCGGCTTGCGGATATTTGTACAGCATCTTCATATACGAATGCGTCGGCGTGCTGTCGAGATAATAATAATACTCTTTCACGTCTTCGCCGTGATTGCCCTCGTTGCCGGTGAGGCCGAAAATGCGCTCCTTCAAAATCGGGTCGCGGCCATTCCACAGCGCCAGTGCAAAACACAACAATTGGCGCTCGTCGCTAATGCCAGCAATGCCTTCCTCGCCCCAGCGAAACGCCTTGCTGCGCGCCGCATCGTGCGAGACAAACTCCCACGCGTTGCCATACGGGCTGTAATCCTCGCGCACCGTGCCCCATTGCCGCTCGGTGACGTACGGCCCCCATTTTTTCCACGCCGCTTTTTGAAGACGGGATTCTTCGAGACGTTTTTTCTCCGCGTTCATGAATAAAATGCTCCTTTATGTTCAGTGCAAATGTGCTGGCACAAGATAGACTTCATCCATTGACTATTTTTCTACTACCCGAATAGCATGCCCATCTGGATCGCGCACGAGAAATCCTTTTTTGAAGCCGAGCGCAGCCTCTGGAATAGTTACGCTGGCAGCGGGCGAGATGAAACTCGCGCCGATAGCAAGTAATCGTTGCACCATGGCATCGGCATTGGGGACGTGGAGCGTGGTTTGCCAGTGAATCAAATCGTTGGCGCGAATGTCATTCGGTGTGGGCCGGCCGTCGCGTGGCGCCAGGTATTCGAGAAACTCGATGCCGGGACCTTGGGCCGCGCACAAACCGCTGATGCGCAAGCGCGCACCGAACACGTTGTTGAGATGCTCCTGCTCAGTGCCGTAATTCTCGCTCTCGCCTGCCACGTGCAATCCCAACAAATCGCGATAGAATTTCAGACTCTCTTCCGTGTTGGAAACAACTATGGCGGTGTGGTCAATCCCCAAAAATAATTTAGCGCCACCGTTTGTTGCTACCGAATTGCCATTTGTCCCTTGCTCCACGCTTTGCCACTTGGAATCGCCTTTGCCTGACGGAAAGTAGATGATCTCGAGGTGATGGCCGTCGGGATCACGAAAATAGAACGCGCGAATGCCGGCTGCGGCTTTGTTCCAATCTGGAATTCGTTGCGGGCCGGTGGAAGCATGCTGCACATTGTGCTTACGCAGGTGCGCATAGGCCTTGTCCATGTCGCTCACCACGATGGCGATATGCTGAAACCAATGATCATTGCTGCGCATATCAACCGGAATCGGCCGGCCTTCGGGCGCGAGATAATCCGTCAGCTCGATAAATTCGTCGCCAAGCTCTAAACGCACGACTCGCATGCGCAATCCGAAGAGGCCTTGCAAATGTTCATATGCTTCGCCCGCCACTTCGACCTCGGAAATCTTTTTGAAAGGCAAAACCTGCGTGTAAAAATCGAGCGCGCGGTCCATGTCGGAAACGGTGAGGCCGATGGCTTCGACTGCGGTGACGGCTTGCTGGGCTTGTGCAGATTGTAAAAAAGCAAACCAAATGGTTAGCAGTGCCCAGAACAGCCGCACAAGCCTTGTTTGTCCATGCTTGATCATCGCAACAATACTCCTAAATTTTAAAGATTTTTTCCAATCACCAACACACTATTCAATCCACCAAAACCATCGGGCATCTTTTCGGGATTTGCTGGATCATCCAACCAACGCTCGCTGTCCACGAGAAATTTGTAATGATAGTTCCCTGCGGGCGGCAACGGGCAAGCTGCGCGCCAAAAGCCCTCTTCCAAGCGCGTCGCGGTAATGCCATCGCGCCAGTCATTCCAACTGCCAAACACGCGCACCTCGGTTGCCTGATGATCGTGCAACACGAAGCTAACCGTGGCGCCGTTGATCTTCGGTGAAGAAGGATGGCCGTTGAGCTTGCGGTGCATTTCCCGCAATGCCAGCTCGAGGGCACGACCGGCATGCAACGCCCCTGCTCCCTGGCGCTCACGCGAAACGTTTTCGATCAGTGCCGCCGATGTGATTAGCGCCTCACGAATCAGAAACGGCGAGAGCTTGGGATTGGCTTCGAGCATGCAGGCAACGACGCTCGCCGCCAGCGGCGCGGCGAAGCTGGTGCCGTCGACATGTTGATAATAGGGCGTTACCAATTTGCATGCGGCAATGCGGCCTTCGCAACTTTGATCGCCGGTTGCGCGCCGGGCAAACAACTCCTGCGCCTCACGGGCAAGCTCCGTTTCCGGCAACACCGGCGCGACCACCCAAATACTCGGCGCCACCAGCTCCGGCTTGAACGCGCCGCCGAGTGACTCGCCATAATTGCTGTGCCACAGCTCGACCTCATCATCGTTGAACGTGTTCTTGTCATCCAATCCGCCAATCGTAAGCGCGGATGGCGCTGTCGCTGGTGGCAGCAGCCGGCGCTCACCATTATTGCCGGCAGCAACGCACACAGCCACACCCTCACGCACCAGGGCCTCGATTTCGGCATCGATCGGATTATCCTTCAATGTATCAATAGGATCGGCGCCGAGTGACAAGTTCACGACTTTAAGGTCAAGCGTAAGGCGATTCTGCCGGAGCCACTTTAGCGCACGCAAAATGCTGTCGTTCGTGATGTGGCCATCGTCATTTATAGTTTGAATCAGCACGAGATCCGCCTCATTTGCAAGGCCGCGATAAAGTCCCTGACTCAACCAGCCATTGCCGGCGGCAGCCACGCTCGTCATCGTGCCATGCCACTGACCCGCAGCACTCGCGTTCCAACCGGGCCAGCACGGCAACTCATTCGGCTTGAAATATCGAGCTTGTAGCGAAGGCTGTCTGACGTCAACCCATGCGCGAATACGATTCGTGGGCTGCACCAAATCCGGATGCGGGTAAAACGCGCTATCGACCATCGCGAGCGTGACGCCTTTGCCGGTGAAGCGTGGATCGGCGTGCAAGCGCAACGGCGTCGGCAGCGCGCCGAATGCGGCCTCGGCGTCGAGCGGCCACACGGCTTGCATGCTCTCGTGCAACGCGGCTTCACCTTTGCTTAACAATGTTTGCAATAGAAATTGCTGCACGCACGCCGGGCACGCGCCGTCAGCGCGGTGCCACTCAGGATGATTACGGCGCAATTGCGCTTCGACTTCTGATGAAATCCACCCGGCTTGTGCCAAGTGTTCGCGCAGCGTTGGGGTTTCGCACAAAGGGCAAAAAGTTGTAGACGTCGTAGTCATGATTATGCTCTCATGGATTGGGGACGTGCTGGATTGATGTGCCACCCAGTCATCTAACATTCCAACAATCCGCCAATCCGAATTCATTTCAACCTTTGCAATAAGTGATCTCCGACGCGCAGCGCGTTCGCGATGATGGTCAATGCTGGATTCACCGCTCCGCTGGAGGGGAAGAAGCTCGCGTCGACGACATAGAGATTATCAACCTCATGCGCTTTGCAATTCGCGTCGAGCGCCGAGGTTTTAGGATCGTTGCCAAAGCGAATGGTGCCGTTTTGATGCGCGACGCCGGCGAGCGGAATGCGCTGCCCGAGAAAGCGTTGCAGCGGAATGATATGCTCCATGCCTTCAATTTGCCGCAACAGGCTTTTGAGTTTTGCTTGCAAGCGCTTGTGGCCTTCTTCATTGTTTGGT
>QEVD01000322.1 GCA_003576975.1 Candidatus Zhuqueibacterota bacterium | reverse complement strand
GGCATTGACGCTGTTGAAGTTCCATGTTGAACACGGCATTCGGTATTGATGTTATATAACGCGAACGAGCCGCAACCAAAATGTTCGGACAAAGATCAAAGCGGATTCCCACCGATTTTATCTTTGTTTATCTGTGAAAATCTGCGTCCAAAATCTTTGTTTAAAAACAAAGCTTTCACTTTTAATAAATCAATAGCAATATTTTTGAATCCGGCCCAACCTCTTTCAAGCCTCATGTCTTGAAATCTCTGCCCACCTGTCGATCCGTAAAATCATGAACGAACTCATCCAACTCCTGCGCGAGCAACCGCTGCTGCTGCTTTTTATCGTCGCGGCCATCGGGTTTCCGCTGGGACATATCAAAATTCGCGGCAGCAGTCTGGGCGTTGCTGCGGTGTTGTTTGTCGGCCTTGCCTTCGGCGCGCTTCATCCCGATCTCAAGCTTCCTGAAATCATTTACCTGCTTGGCCTGGTGCTTTTCGTTTATACCATCGGCTTGAGCAGCGGGCCGGGATTTTTTGCCTCTTTTCGGCGCAGCGGCGTGCGTGATAATCTGCTGGTGCTCGGCATGCTCGCCTTTGCCATGTTGTTGACTCTTCTGGCGCATCATCTGCTTAACTTGCCGGCAGCGCTAACCGCTGGACTCTACGCCGGCAGTTTGACGAATACGCCCGCGCTTGCGGGCATATTGGATTTTGTCAAAAGCAGCGGCCAGAACCCAAGCATGCTCACAGAGCCGGTGATCGGTTACTCCATCGCCTATCCAATGGGCGTGGTGGGAATGATTTTGGCGATTTACCTGGCGCAGCGCCTGTGGCGGATAGACTATGCCGGCGAAGCAAAAAGCTTGCGCGAACTGGGCGCCGGTACAACGTGGTTGCAAAATCGCACGATTCGCGTGACCAACCCTCGCGTTGCGGAACTGCCGCTCGACCAACTCCGCGCGCAACAGCAATGGAAGGTTATTTTTGGCCGCATGCAGAGGCACGGCAAGCTATCGTTGGCAAATGATGAGACGCAATTTCAAGTTGGCGATCTCGTCAGCGCGGTCGGCACGCTCGAAGACTTGGAGCGGGTAACAGCGTACCTCGGAGAGGTGAGCAACGAACGCATCGATCTTGATCGTACTCAGCTTGATTACCGCCGCATTTTTGTCTCCAATCCTCAAATCGCGGGGCATCGTTTGCGCGATCTCAATTTGCCGCAGCAATACGGCGCGATTGTCACGCGGGTGCGCCGCGGCGATCTTGAATTTTTGCCGCACGGCGACACGGTGCTGGAGCTGGGCGACCGCATCCGCGTTCTCACACGCCGCGATCATATGCAAGCGGTGAGCGCGTTTTTCGGGGATTCATATCGCGCGTTGAGCGAGATCGATATTCTGACTTTCAGTCTCGGATTGGCGCTGGGCTTGTTGCTGGGACTCGTGCCGATTCCGCTGCCGGGCGGCGTGATCATCAAACTCGGGTTCGCCGGCGGCCCTTTGGTCGTGGCAATGATTTTGGGAACGTTGCGGCGCACCGGGCCGTTGGTGTGGAGCATGCCTTACAGCGCCAATCTCACGTTGCGCCAAATCGGTTTGATTCTTTTTCTGGCCGGCATTGGCACGCGCTCGGGCTATGCTTTTTTCTCGACGTTGACGCAGGGCAACGGCCTGGCTATTTTTCTAGCAGGCGCGGGCATTACGGTTGCCGTGGCGCTGTCGACGTTATGGCTCGGCCATCGTCTGCTTAAAATTCCCATGAGCCTGCTCATCGGCGTGCTCTCCGGCCTGCAAACGCAACCCGCGGTGTTGGGTTTTGCTCTGGAACAAACCCGCAACGATATTCCCAATATCGGTTATGCCTCGGTTTATCCGATGGCAATGATTGCCAAGATTGTCTTCGCGCAGATGCTGCTGGCGTTGTTGCGGTGAATTGTGGTGTTGCACGCATCGTATGCCTTGTGCGGTAAAAAAGATCCCCGTTTTTAAAAATTAAAATTGCCTGTCACGCTGCGTTTGTCTATTTTCCTGCATTATTAAAAGGGAAGTTGATTTTCAAGCTGTGGAGATCATTCATGAGAACAGCGACCAGAAAAAAAACAGCGAAACCCAAGATTCAACACGTGGGAATGACCGGTTTGAAGCGCGAATTGTCGGCATTCGAGAAAAGATATAAAATGCCGACTTCAGTATTTTTGCAAAAGGTTGAAAAAGGAGAGTTGGATGAAAGCAAGGACTTCATTGATTGGCTGGGCCTGGCTGAAATATATCAGCATATCACGCTGAGCAAAAGTAAATGACTTTTGAAAAATATTGCGGCATTGTCTCTCGTCTTCTCGAACGTCACTGGGGAGTTATTGACAAAGATGTCATCTACAAAAGCTACAGTAGAGAGATCGGAAGAATTGCAGGCTGCATAACCCTGGTCGATGGATCTTACATCGATTTTGCGGAAGAAATTATCTTCGTGAACAGGAAAATGACAAAGGGCCGATACCGCTATCAATATCTCAAAGATGTTGAAATCTTCCGTTACGACAACTATCCCAAACATCCTGGCATTTCTTTTCCATTTCACCACAAACACACCTCGACCGGCGTCATCCAACTCGAAGCTGCGCCCAAATTAATCGATATTATCGAAGAGGCTCTGCGGCAACTTTTTTAAACCCAGAATTTGTATGCCGTTGTATACGCAGTTTTTTGAACTCGCCGAAACAAATAAGTTTTTCTCTCCAAAGCCATTGTATCTGCTTTTTTCTCCTCCTATCAATTCTGAGAAAACCTCTCACCTCTTTTCGCAAACTAAAGAATTATCTACGATTACACCACTGGGACACAGATGACTCAATCTATGTAATTACAGGCTTCTAGGCCGGATTTTGCCGCGAATCTCTTTTTGGCATTTAAGATGCAATACAGACACCCAAAATTGCCTGGTGTCTCAATATTCCAATGCTCTTGAAGCGTAAACATGAAAACAAAAAATTTTCAAACCTTAGACGGCAATGAGGCTGTCGCTCACGTGGCGTTCCGCGTGAATGAAGTCATCGCGATTTATCCGATCACCCCGTCTTCGCCGATGGGCGAATGGGCGGATGCCTGGGCCTCGGAACGCAGCCCGAATTTGTGGGGCGTCGTTCCCTCCGTTGTAGAAATGCAAAGCGAGGCGGGCGCTGCCGGCGCGGTACACGGTTCTTTGCAAGCCGGCGCCTTGACGACGACGTTCACTTCGTCGCAGGGGCTATTATTGATGATTCCCAATATGTATAAAATTGCAGGCGAGTTGACCCCGGTGGTGTTTCATGTTGCCGCGCGCTCGCTTGCGGCTCAGGCGCTTTCAATTTTTGGCGATCACAGCGATGTGATGGCGACGCGCGCCACGGGTTTCGCTTTGCTTTCCTCGGCTTCGGTGCAAGAGGCGATGGATTTCGCGCTGATCGCACACGCCGCCACACTCAAAACGCGGATACCATTCATACACTTTTTCGACGGCTTTCGGACTTCGCATGAAGTTTCGAAGATCGAAATGCTTTCCGATGAGCATATGCGCGCGATGATCGATGAAGGCTTGGTGGCGGCGCATCGCAGCCGCGCATTGTCGCCGGATCATCCGGTGCTGCGCGGCACGGCGCAAAACCCCGATGTCTATTTCCAAGCGCGCGAAACCGTGAATCCTTATTATCTCGCATGTCCGGACGTGGTGCAGGAAACCATGGACGAATTTGCGCGCATTGTGGGACGGCGCTATCAGTTATTCCAATATTATGGCGCGCCTGAGGCCGAGCGTGTGATTGTGCTGATGGGCTCGGGTTGTGAAACCGTGCATGAAACCGTCGATTATCTCAATCAACGCGGCGAAAATGTCGGCGTGCTCAAAGTGCGGTTGTATCGTCCATTCGACCTCAAGCGTTTCCTCGCCGCGTTGCCGGCAACGGTGAAAACCCTGGCCGTGCTCGATCGCACGAAAGAACCGGGCAGCGTGGGCGAGCCGCTTTATCTCGATTGCATCAACGCCCTGCATGAAGGGATGAACAACGGCTGGATCAAACATTTTCCGAAAGTGATCGGCGGGCGCTACGGCCTTTCCTCCAAAGAGTTCACCCCGGCAATGGTTAAGGGGATTTTCGATCATCTCGCCGGGAAGACACTCAAAAATCACTTCACCATCGGCATTAACGATGACGTGACGCACACCAGTCTACCGTATGATGCGGACTTTTCGACCGAGCCGGAGAGCGTGATTCGCGCGCTGTTTTACGGCTTGGGCTCGGACGGCACCGTGGGCGCAAATAAAAATTCCATCAAAATCATCGGCGAAAACACGGACAATTATGCGCAAGGCTATTTTGTCTATGATTCCAAAAAAGCTGGCGCGGTCACGGTTTCGCATTTGCGTTTCGGGCCGCAGCCGATTCACTCGACGTATTTGGTCACGCGGCCGAATTTCGTCGCCTGCCATCAGCCGGTTTTTCTCGAACGCTATGATATGCTCGAAGGCGTGGTGCAAGGCGGCACGTTTTTGTTGAACAGCGCGTACGGTCCCGACGAAGCCTGGCAGCATTTGCCGCGCGGCTTGCAGGAGCACATTCTCAAGAAGAAATTGAAATTTTATGTGATCGACGCCACCAAAGTGGCGCGCGAAAGCGGCATGGGCGGCCGCATCAACACCGTGATGCAAGTGTGCTTTTTTGCCCTGTCGAAGGTGTTGCCGAAAGACGAGGCGATTGCCGCCATCAAGCATTCGATTGAAGAAACCTACGGCAAAAAAGGCGAGGAAATCGTGCGCATCAATCTCGCCGCGGTTGATCACACGCTGGCGCATTTGTTCGAGGTGAAAATTCCGGACCGGCTGAACGGTTATCTTGCGGTGCCGCCGCCGCCCACGACGCACGCGGCTCCGTTTGTGCGCGACGTGCTGGGCAAAATTATCGCCGGCAAGGGCGATGAACTGCCGGTGAGTGCCATGCCGGTGGATGGCACCTTTCCGACCGGCACGGCAAAATGGGAGAAACGCAATCTCGCGCTCGAAATTCCAGTGTGGGAACCGGACATTTGCATTCAGTGCGGCAAATGCGCCATGGTTTGTCCGCATGCCGTGATTCGCATCAAAGCCTATGACGAGAAACATCTCGCGGGCGCGCCGCCGACCTTCAAAGCCGAGGAGGCGCGCGACCGCGAATGGCAGGGTTTGAAATACACGATTCAAGTGGCCCCGGAAGATTGCACCGGCTGCGCGTTGTGTGTTGATATTTGCCCGGCCAAGAAAAAATCCGAAACGCGTATCAAAGCGATCAACATGCGGCCGCAACCGCCGTTGCGCGAACAGGAACGCGAGAATTGGGATTTCTTCCTGAGCATTCCAGAAATGGATCGCCGCCATATCAAAGTGAACAGCATCCGCCAGCAGCAAGTGCAGGAGCCGCTGTTCGAGTTCTCGGGCGCGTGCGCCGGTTGCGGCGAAACGCCTTATGTCAAGCTGGTCACACAATTGTTCGGCGATCGCGCGTTGGTGGCCAATGCCACGGGCTGCTCCTCGATTTATGGCGCGAATCTGCCGACGACGCCGTGGACGGCAAATGCCGACGGACGCGGCCCGGCGTGGTCAAACTCGCTGTTTGAAGACAATGCCGAGTTCGGTTTGGGATTTCGCCTGGCCATCGACAAGCAACGGGATATGGCGGCGCAGTTGCTGCACAATCTTTCGAATATGATCGGCGATGATTTGGTCAACGCGATTCTCGGGGCGCCGCAAAAAGACGAAGCGGATATTTACGAGCAGCGGTTGCGCGTGGATTTGCTCAAGAAAAAATTACAGCGCCTGGACTCGGCAGAGGCTAAAAAGCTGCTGGGCCTCGCCGACATGCTGGTGAAAAAGAGCGTGTGGATTATGGGCGGCGACGGCTGGGCGTATGACATCGGCTTTGGCGGCCTTGATCACGTGCTGGCCAGCGGCCGCGATGTGAATATCCTCGTGCTCGACACCCCTCGTGCTCGACACCGAAGTTTATTCCAACACCGGTGGGCAAATGTCCAAAGCCACGCCGCGCGGCGCAGTGGCGAAATTTGCCGCCGGCGGCAAGCCCGCTGCGAAAAAAGATCTCGGCTTGATTGCGATGACGTACGGCAATGTTTATGTCGCGCGCGTGGCCATGGGCGCAAAAGACGAGCACACGCTCAAGGCTTTCCTCGAAGCCGAAGCCTACGAAGGCCCGTCGTTGATCATCGCTTACAGCCATTGCATTGCGCACGGCATCAACATGGCCACGGCCATGCAAAACCAAAAAGCCGCGGTGGATTCCGGGCAATGGCTGCTCTACCGCTATCAT
>QEVD01000321.1 GCA_003576975.1 Candidatus Zhuqueibacterota bacterium | reverse complement strand
CCAGTTTGCGGCCAACATCACCTTCCCAAAGAATGGCGGCCGACGGCCTTCGAGTACAATGATGAAGGCATCTCGGTCCGCGTTCCCAATGTTTATGCCTGGGTATGTCCGGTTGATGGCGAGGCTTCTTATACCCCTGAAACGACGGACGAGCTTATACTCACGGTACGGGAGCTGATTGAGACGGCCAAGCGTGCGAAAGCGCGCCGCTCTGCTTTTACGGAGTATATGGTTGCAGTTCAGTGAACAGGTAATCGGATGTATAAAAATCTAATCATCATCAAGGAACTATGGACCTCAAACGCGACAAAATCATCCCGGTTTATCTCGAGGAAGAGATCAAGGATTCTTATCTCGATTATTCCATGTCCGTCATCGTGGCGCGTGCGCTGCCCGATGTGCGGGACGGTTTGAAGCCCGTGCATCGCCGTGTGCTTTACGGCATGCACGAGTTGAGTCTGCGTCCGAACGCGGCTTACAAAAAGTCCGCGCGCGTGGTTGGCGAAGTGCTGGGTAAATATCACCCGCACGGCGATTTGGCGGTTTATGACACCATCGTGCGCATGGCGCAGGATTTCTCGCTGCGCTACCCGCTGGTGGACGGCCAGGGCAACTTCGGCTCGGTGGACGGCGACTCGCCGGCGGCCATGCGTTACACCGAAGTCCGCCTCACGCACATTGCCGAAGAAGTGCTGCGCGATCTCGAAAAAGACACAGTGGCCTGGAACACCAATTTCGACGACACGCTCAAAGAGCCTTCCGTCATGCCGACGGTGCTGCCTAACCTGCTAGTCAACGGCTCCTCGGGCATTGCGGTGGGCATGGCCACCAACATTCCGCCGCATAATCTCGGCGAAATCATCGACGCACTGCACGCGATGATAAAGAACCCCGACATTACTGTCGACAAGCTAATGAAGATAGTCAAAGGTCCGGATTTCCCGACGGCGGGCATCATCTACGGCACCGAAGGCATCGATGAAGCCTATCGCACCGGCCGCGGCCGCATGCAAGTGCGTGCGCGCACCGTGCTGGAAGAAGTGCGCGGCGGCCGCCAGAACATCATCGTCACCGAGCTGCCGTACCAAGTCAACAAAGCCACGCTGCACGAGAAAATCGGCGAGCTGGTGCGTGAGAAGAAAGTCGAAGGCATTCGCGACGTGCGCGACGAGAGCGACCGCGACGGCATGCGCCTGGTGATCGAGCTGAAAAACGACGCCGTGCCGGAAGTGGTGTTGAACAATTTGTTCAAATACACGCAAATGCACGTCACCTTTGGCGCCATCATGCTGGCGCTGGTGGACGGCGCGCCGGTGGTGCTCAATCTCAAGCAAATGTTGCAGCACTTCCTCGACTTCCGCCACGAAGTGGTGGTGCGGCGCACAAAATTCGAGCTGGACAAGGCCGAGAAGCGCGCGCACATTCTCGAAGGCTTGCGCATCTGTATCAACAACATCGACGAAGTCATCGCGATCATCAAAAAGGCGAAGGATCCGCAAACCGCCAAAGACGGCTTGATGAAAAAATTCAAGCTCAGCGACATTCAGGCGCAGGCGATTTTGGACATGCGCTTGCAGCGCCTCACCGGCCTGGAGCGCGACAAGATCGAAGCCGAGTACCGCGAAGTGCAGAAGCTCATCAAAGAGCTAAAAGCGTTGCTGGCCGATAGGGGCAAACGCATGGAGGTGATCGCGAAGGAGTTGAAGGAGCTGCGCGACAAATATGCCGACGAGCGCCGCACGGAAATCGTTTCTGAAACCAGCGAATTTACCATCGAAGACATGATCGCCGAGGAAGACATGGTGATCACCATCTCACACAGCGGTTTTATCAAGCGCTTTCCGGTGTCAAGCTATCGCCGGCAGAGCCGCGGCGGCCGCGGTGTGACCGGCGCAAAAACCGGCGACGAGGATTGGGTCGAACATCTGTTCATTGCCTCGACGCATCATTACGTTTTGTTCTTCACCACCCAGGGCAAATGCTATTGGGTGAAAGTTTATGACATTCCGCAGGCCGGCAAGGGCGCCAAGGGCCGCGCCATCGTCAACATGCTTTCCTTGGCGCCCGAGGAAAAAGTCGCGGCGTTCGTTTCGGTGAAAGAATTCGACGACAAACACTTTGTCGCGTTTGCGACGAAGAACGGCCTGGTGAAGAAAACCGCGCTGAACGCCTTTTCGAATCCGCGCAAAACCGGCATTGCGGCGATCAACATTGATGACAAGGACGAATTGATCGAAGCCAAAATCACCGACGGCAGCATGGACTTGATGCTGGGCACGCGCAACGGCCAGGCAATTCGCTTTCACGAAAACGAGGTGCGCGAAATGGGCCGCGGCGCCGGCGGCGTGAAAGGCATCGATCTCGAAAAAGGCGACGTGGTGGTCGGCATGGTGGAGTTGAAGCGTGAAGCCACGATTCTCGTCGTGAGCGAAAGCGGCTATGGCAAACGCAGCGAGTTGAAAGACTACAAAGTTCAGCATCGCGGCGGCTCGGGCCTGATCACGCTGAAAGCCACCGACAAAACCGGCAAGATGGTTGACATCAAGGAAGTGGTGGATGACGATGATCTCATGATCATCACGCAAAAAGGCGTGGTGATTCGCCAGAAAATGAAGGATATCAAAGTCATCAGCCGCAACACCTCTGGCGTGAAGCTGATCAAGCTCGACAAGGATGATCGCATCGCCGCGGTGGCGCGCGTGGTGGCGGAAGATGAGGACGAGGGCGAATAATCCGCCGCATGACTAAACTTGATAATCCGTAATTGCTCAGCCACGGCCAAGCCGTGGCTGAACCTTCTTTTTTATGATCGCTACTGATATGCACGAGGATATCCAAAGCCCGACGCTCTCAACGCTCAACCGCTCGCGGTTCGATGCGAGTTCATCGACACGGCGGCGCGCGAAGCGCGATTATTGGGAAAAAGAACGCGAGAAGCTGGTGGCTGCGCTGGAAGAACGGATTGCCGCCGCGCGCGATACTGTGTCGCTGCGCGAGTTGCTGGCAGCAGATATTCCGGAAATCTTGAAAGGCTTGTTTCGCCAGCGCGCCCACAAGCTCGTGCGTGAGGAAAAACCTCTTGGGTTGCACACCCTGCGGGAATATGAGCTGGACGATCCCGAGGTGCGCCGCCAGTTGCGCCTGTTGCGCGACATGCTCGCCGAACGCCTGGTGTTCGACCGCTCCGAGCTGAAACCGGTGTTGAATTTCGGTGTGAGCCTGCAATTCGATGTACTGGCCAAACCGCGCAGCGCGCTGGAGCATCTGCTCTACCAGCATGTGGTGGAACGCAACCGCGACGACATTCTCGTGGTGCTGCGCGGCCTCGGCGAAGAACAACAATACTTACGCGGGCTGGTCGATCGCATTGCCGGCTATCCGCCCGGCCCGGTGACGAAAGAGGCGTTTCTCGCCGCCTGCCATCAAGTCGAGCGCGAAGTGTATGGCGGCGATCCGGTGGCGGCGCTGGTGCAGGATTTGAAACAGTATCAGCGTTATTGCCGCAGCCTGCTCGGGCGCGAACCGGATCAAGACGGTTTTTTGATCGATAATCAAACCGTGCTTGCCATGCTGTTTGAGCGCAACTTGCCGGAATTGGCTGAAAACCTGTTGCCGGAATTCACCCAAAAAGAGGCGTGGGAAATTCGCGAAATCGAAAAGCTGGTGGCGGATTACCTCGCGAATGGCGCGGCCATGTTGCCCATCACGCCGGTCGAGGGCGGCGCACCGGTTTCGGTGGACATGACGGAAGTTTTGGAAGAAGCAGCCAGTGAGATCGAAAGCCGTCTGGTGCATGCCGCCGTGAGCGAATTGCAGCATGCGCCGCTGGAGTCGCCAACGCCTGCTGAGCACGCGCCTGCAATCGCCGCTTCTGAGAAAACGGAATTGCACACGTTCTCTGACCTCCAGCCTCCGATCGAGCCGCCGGCGCTTGTGGCAGAGCCGGCCGCGGCTGTTGCAGAGCCGGAGGTCAAGCCCAAGATCAAAATTCGTTTTGATGAAGAAGAACAGTTGGTGCACCGCGCCAAGATCGAGCAGCAGCCGGCCGGGCCGTTTCCCTCGCTTTATCATTTGATCGACGACAAGAGCCGCCGCGCTTTCATCCGCAAAATTTTTCAACGCGACGCCGACGCTTATCTCGAATTCGTCGATCGCCTCGAGCCTCTCCAAACCTGGAAAGAGGCCAAAGCCCTGCTCGACGCCGAGCTGGGCTTGCGCAACGTCAATCCCTATTCCAAAGAAGCGGTACAGTTGAGCGATTTGCTATTCGGGAGGTATTTCAGCAAAAGATAGTCTCTTCCCCGCCTCGTGCATCATCGAACCTACCAACTTGTTTGCGCCTGCCTTTCACCGCAAAAAATGCCGGGCTGCGCGCCTCAATTTTTTTATTAAGGCGCTGCGCGCGCCATTCGCCTAAAATATCTTGCCTTTCGCTCGTGTGTTCCGGATATTGCGGCGCCTTAACAAAATAACGCGAAGATAATCAACCCTCACTCTCCATCATTCAGGTACAGGAGCTATCCATGCCATTTGCGCGAGGTGTACGATGCTTTTCCCTCACCGCAGTTTTCATTTGTCTTAGTTTTTTGTTCGCACATGAAACCAGGGCTGAGAACGCGCGACCCAATCGTCATCGCGCCGCTGCTACCCACCAACATGGCGCCTTTGTTTGCGGCACCTACCACGGCAGCGCGCTTGATGCCATTTTGTTCGACAAGGTTCAAAGCAGCCAGCGTGCGCAACAAGGCTTGGCGTCCAGACCCGCCCAAACGTTCGTTGCCGGCGATCTCGTCGTTATCGAAGATGACGGCACATTGATCGCCGAACCCGGCCGTAATGCCTTCGATCTGCGCAACAAGGGCTTGCACTTCACACCGAACACAAACGGCAGCTATGACGTCAGCGCCTCAACGCTGACGTTTGATGAGGGCCTGGGCACGAATCTCAACGCCGGCGATGATACCAACCATCGCATCAATTTCACCTCGGGCTTTTCGTTCCCTTTTGCCGGGCAAACGTGGGATCACACGTATATCCGCTCCAACGGCAATCTCACCTTCGGCGGCATCGGCAATCCTGATTTTTATGATCCCGCTGATTTCAATCTCGAATTGCCGATTATTGCGGCCTTCTTCGTCGATTTGAATCCGCAGGCCGGCGGCGGCGTCTACTATCAACAGGCGGGCGATCGCTTTGTCATCACCTGGGATAGAATTCCCGAATTCGGCGCGCAAAATTCGAATACGATTCAGTTGACCTTGTTTGCCGACGGCTCTTTTGATATCGTTTTTACCGATGTCGATATTCAGGTGGCGGCGAATGGCAATCCGATTTACGTCGGTTTTTCCATCGGCGACCTCGGTGCAGAATTTCAAAGCGTCAATTTCAGCAATCTTCCCATAACCGGATCGCGTGCGGGCGCCATCTTCGAGGCATTCGAAGATATTCCCTATCGCGTCGTCAGCACGGTGGGTATCGCCCAGCGCTTTTACGCCGTGCAGCCGGATAGCTTTGATCAATTGGTGTTGATCACGGATTTTGATTTGTTAGGGGCGCCCTTTGGCGCATTCTATCAATTCGTGCGCAACGATATTCAAGGCCTCGGACTTAATAATTTCGATCTTACTGCAAACTACGGCAGCGCCGGCCGCTTGCAGGGCTTCTTGCACATGAATTTCGTCAACTACTGGCCGGATAACCCGGCAGGCTTCAGTTTTGTGAATGTGTTGGGTCAGGAGGCCGAGCACGAATGGGGCGCGTTTGTGCGCTCCCTGGTCAACGGCGTTGAAACCGATCTCATCCTCGGCAGAAGCCTGGGACATTGGAGTTTTTATCTCGATACTGATGGTTCAGTGATGGAAGGCAACGGCTGGCAAGACAATGGCAACGGCACGTTTACCACCGTGCGTTCGTTCGACAATTTCAGTCTGCTCGATCATTATCTTATGGGCTTGCGCCCGGCGGAGGAAATTCCGCCCTTTTTTCTGATTGACGTTCCGGGCGTCACGTTGACACAGCGCTCGGCGTTTCCGCAAACCGGCGTCACCGCGACCGGAGTGAAACGAACGAT
>QEVD01000320.1 GCA_003576975.1 Candidatus Zhuqueibacterota bacterium | reverse complement strand
GTTGTGATCCAAACGCGATAGACATTGCCGCCGCGCCGGGCTTCTGATCCGCCGTGCAGATCCGCATCGCCTGCCGGCTTGATTGTCATCACCACGGTCGCAGTGGAATCGTCCTCCCGGCCTAACACCAAACGCGTGTTCGTTTCCTCCAAAATCCTCACTTCTGGAGGCAGCGACTTTTTGATGATCGCCCATTGCGCTTCAGCCGCAGGCGACATTCCAAGCAGCGCGCACGCCAACACGCCGAACGCAACCCGTAAGCCGAGAGCTGTCATATTATCTCCTGTTATGCCGGAAGAAGTATTGATACTGCAAACCCAAGGTCAGGTCATTGCCGCCGTTCATGATGGCATAATTGTGCTTGAGCAAAACCTGAAAGCCGCCCAGCTCATACGTCATGCCCAGGCTGACGCCGCTGTTTTTCAAATTCGCAAATGCCTTGTCGGCATCACTGCCGGGATTCAGCGCTTCTTCCACGCCATTTAGGGCTTGGTATCCGGCCAGATAGAAACCCAGTCCGCTCCACCAAAAACTGGCGCCTGCCGTAGCTTGCACGCGGCCGAATTTGTTCAGGCTCACTCCCGCTTGCAACGAGGGGAAAATGGGGCTCTCTCCCAGAAACATCGCGCCATCGGCATCGAACATGATCAGATTCATGCGCAGGTCAGTCTCGGCCGCGTGCAGAGCGTGCGCAGGATTGGTATCGCCCCAAATTTCCACGCGCCCTTGTGTTTCCAAACGAACCCGATCAGAAAAAATATGATTGTAACCGGCGGTTAGCATCGCGCCATCTTCGACCTTGCCGAATTTGTTGCCGGGCTTTTGGCTGTGTTTTTTCTTGGTGGCATATTGATAGGACATGCCGACAAAAGTCTGACCCAACCCCACTTCCACTTCCAAATTCTGGCGGTAGAAATCCACCGGCAGTGTGCCGACATTTTCAAGTTTGGCTTCGGTAATGGCGGTGCCGGAATACCGCATTTTGAGGTCGGAAATATGCTGGCCGCGCAAAGCCGGAGTAAACGCGACAATGACGCAAAGCAAAAAGGCTTTAAAAAACTTATGATGCGCATTCATGCGAAACACGCTCCTCAATGCTTTCTTTAAACGTTTTTCAGTTTTGCCCGTGGGCTTGAATTTGAATTGGCGTGAATTCGTGGGTAGCCTTTGTTAGCAAAAATGGCCCAACCCGGCATAAAAACAATGCCGAGCTTGAAAGGCTATAGCAACACGTCTGCCAGCTTGCGGAAACACAGGGTTTTGTTTTCTAACGGCGCGCCACCGAACGGCAAAAAGCTTAGGCTTGACTTTTCAAGGACAGGTGGCTATGTTGATCGCCAATGCAGTCCCATCAATCGGCGGGATACAGGCGGGGAGTCGTTGTAAGGATGATCTTCGACAGCGGCAATTTCCTTTCCCGACGGCTTTCCTCGCTCTTCTTGCATGTTG
Source organism: Candidatus Zhuqueibacterota bacterium (assembly GCA_003576975.1). Lineage (GTDB taxonomy): Bacteria > Zhuqueibacterota > Zhuqueibacteria > Zhuqueibacterales > Zhuqueibacteraceae > Coneutiohabitans. The sequence goes on along the minus strand of QEVD01000320.1, from coordinate 9,597 downwards.
AGACTCCTGCCTTTCGGCAAGCATTCCCTTCAGAATCACGGTGACGTCCGATGCACATTACCAGGATTCCTTTCACGCGCGTGAAATGTGCGCTCGTACTCACGCTCGCCGCCGTCCAAATCGCAACAGTCGCAAGCTCTCAAACAAATGCTGACGCCCCAGCCACGATCAAAGCAAATTCGGGCTCTTGTTCCTTACGAACTATGCGGGATTGGCATTCATTTGCTTTCAATCAGACCAAAGGCAAGGGGCTTTGCCGAAGCCAGCCGGGAGATTTCGTTTACGACCTTCTTCCGCTGCTTGCCGATACGAACACAGCCGCGCAATTCCTTTTGACAGAATTGCTGTTGAATGCAGCAGCCAGGCAGCGCCTCATGCCGGAGAGAAGGTATGCGCAGGATTTTTCAGCGCAGACATTTCAATTGTTGCCAAGCCTGTCGCATGTGCCGGCGAACAACCCGGCATCAAAAAACAAAAACTCACCGCTGTTAAAATGGGGAGGATTGGGGGCGTTTTGGTGGGCGGCTTTCTTCGATCATTATCAAGATGCCATTCAGGATGCAGGCAATCGCGATACGTATTTGTTTGGCGCAAATTCGCGGCATTGGCATTTCGTGAAAAATTTGGCGCATCTTGGTTATCTGGCCGCCGGATTCAGCGCCGGCGTTGAGCTGGGGCAGGAACGGGTATCTCTGAAACATTTTGCTTTGCGCACTACCGGCGCCGTTCTGATTTATTGGTTTATTCAAAATCTCGTTTATGACAAGGCGTTGCACAATGTTTGGTTCGACTATGACAGAAAACATACAACCGACAGCATTGTCATTTTCGATCTCACGGGAAAAGACCATCGCATTGAATTGTCCCGGTGGTCTCGGCCGGCGTTGGATATCGTGCGGGTGGCATTAGGCGCCTATTTGGTTGCGAAGTATTGAGGCGATGGACTTCATGGCATAAGGTGAAGAAAAATTTCGGCACATCAACTTGCTTCGGGTCTCACACACGACGATGCTCAGACGATAGAGAGTTTTAGTTTTATCGCGAACTGGCCTATCGCCATATGCCGGCTTCTACAAGCTCAGCCGGCAATGAATTCAGCCAGCCACAAGCCCGGGATGAGGGCAGCTCGCATTTAACATTTTTGTAACAAAAAACATTTGTTATTCAATAGAAATTTTTATATGCTGTGCGTCAACAATCGCTGCTTTGCAGAATTCATAGCTGCGATTGAAAATTGCCCGCAGTCTTCATTTCACACACAACTTCTTTGGGCCGGCAGAACAATGTTTTATTTTCGGACATCCTTTGGCGCGAATAAGTTTCTCATTCGTCTCAGGCGAGGCAAATTGCTTCCCGCCTGGCCAATTTTGAGTCAGTTATGCACTTGAATGGCGGGCTTAACCAATCCCAGCCCGACAACTTCCACCCCTCTTTTATCTGCCAAAAACTTCTCTCCACGAAGTCAGAAATTCTTTTTTATTTTTTCAATCTAATTCCTAAAAATTATTTCACTTGTACCGCCACATTTGTACCTTCGAGAGCCGGACGCAATACGCATCAAATTGCCAGATCTCGCGCACAATTGAGCAATGCCCCGAAAGGCGGCACAAGCTTTGCTTTTGGTTGCGAGCGAACGGTTGCCAAAATCAAACCTCACGCATATCGGTTGAATTCTAGAAAATTCAAATTTATGGCTGTCAGAACTTAAACCGGGAGCCAGCTATGCCGATCAAATTCACACGGCTGATACGCGCTGTAATTTGCGCTATTGTTTTGCCAATGCTTTTCTCCTCGCCGCTGCTTCCCTCCTTTGATACTGCTTTCGCCCTTGTCCAAACCATGAATTATATTTCCACCGGCACGACTTCCACAACAACCAAACCGCGCATCGACAAAGACGGCGACGGCCTCAGCGATGAAGAGGAAAAAACATTCGGCACCAATCCCAAATCGCCCGACAGCGACAAAGATGGTTTGCAGACGCTGATTCTGACAACGATGGCTTGTCGGATTTCGATGAGCTTAAAAAATACCATACCGATCCCAATCATCGCGATAGCGATCGCGACGGCCTGGACGATCGCGTGGAATTGCGCGAAACGCTTACCAATCCTCTGCGGCCGGACACCGACGGCGACGGCTTGTCCGACGGCGACGAAATCGCGCGCTACCGCACCAATCCCATGCGCCGCGACAGCGACGGCGACGGCCTGAGCGACGGCGCTGAAGTTCGCGGCTTGTTCTCGAATGCGCTGGCTGCGGATAGCGATCGCGACGGCGTGGCCGATGAAGCGGACAATTGTCCGGGCGAGGCGGAAACCCAGAACGGCTACGAAGATGCCGACGGTTGCCCGGATACGAAACCGGAATTCTGGGCAGAAATCGGAGAATCGTATTTGTTGAGCGAGATCACATTTGCAGAAGGGCAGACCAAACCGGCTTCATCCGGAATCGAACAAATGGAGAAAGTCTACCGCACGCTGCGTGATTTTCCGGAATTGGCGTTTGAGATTCGCGGTTATGCCGATAATACCGGCGAGGCTGAGCAGAATTTGTACATCTCGCACGCGCGCGCGCAGGCGATTTACAATTATCTCGTGGCCAAGGGCATTTCACGCGATCGTTTGCGTTGCGCCGGCTTCGGCGAGTCGAATGCCATTGCCTCGAACAACAGCGCCGAAGACCGCGCCCAAAACCGGCGTATTGAATTATACCGCTTGCATTAATTTTCCCTGCCCGCCGACGCAGTAGCGCCGGAGAACCGTCTTACCATTTCACGCGATTGCCCAGCCATCGCGCCGCCTTTCTTTTTTTATTGCCACACCTCCCGCCGCATTCCTCTTCAGCAACGCATCGCGCATAGATTACCAACTTGACTTTTTCTTTTTGTCTTGTAGATTGATTCGTCGTAATACAGCGCTTTGCTCGCACATTTGTGTTTTGCCGGACTTTTTTATTCACGTTGCTCTAACTTTATGTGAGGAGAAGTATGATGAAGCAATTTCATATCCGTAGGATTTTGACCGTAACACTTCTGGCAGCCGCCTGCGCTTTTGCGCAAGAGGCCGCCGCGCCTGCGCCCGAACCGATGGGTTGGAAGAAAAATCTCATTGGCGCGCTGACGTTGACGCAAAATTCCTACAGCAATTGGGCGCAGGGCGGAGAAAATGCGGTGGCGTGGAAGGGCGTCTTCGAAACGTTGTGGGAAAACAATCAACCCAAAACCAATTGGAAGAACACCGGCAAACTCGCTTACGGCCAGGTGAAACAGGGCGATCAAGAGGTACGCAAAAGCGACGACGAGCTGCGCGCCGAATCGGTGTTGACCTATAAAATCGGCAAGTATGTGAATCCTTATATCTCGTTCAACGGCTTGACGCAAGTGGCCAACGGCTATGATTATTCCAACCCGGCCGTGCCGTTGGTGTCCGAAGCCTTTGATCCCATCTTTCTGCGCCAGGCCCTGGGGTTGGGCTATAAACCGCAGGAGAATTTCGTTACCCGCCTTGGTGTTGCCGTCAAAGAAACGATTGTCGGCACCCAAGAATTTCGTCCGCTGTATGGCAACGCACTGGATGAAAACGTGCGGGTGGAAACCGGCATCGAATCCGTCACGGACTTTTCTCAAAAGCTCGAAGAGAATGTCATGTTTATCACCAAACTCGAATTGTTCACCGCGTTCGAGCATATTGAAGAAGTCGACGTGAATTGGGACAACACGCTGGCCGCCAAACTCGGTAAATTTTTCACCGTGAACATGAATGTCCGCCTGCTGTACGACGAGAATATCTCGAAAAAACGGCAGCTCAAGCAGGTCTTGGGCTTTGGCGTGGCCTATACGTTTTTTTAGAATGGCAATAGCGCAAAACTCGCGCTGCTCGAGGCCTTTCATATAAACCCTTTCGAGGAGGAGCTTATGTTTAAAGAGTTCAAAGAATTTGCGATGCGCGGCAATGTCGTGGACATGGCCGTGGGTATCATTATCGGCGCGGCGTTCGGCGGCATTGTCACCTCGCTGGTGAACGACGTGCTCATGCCTCCCATCGGGGTGTTGACCGGCGGCATCGACTTTAGCAAGCTTGCCCTCTCGCTGCAAGACGAACCGGCAGTAACGATCAAGTATGGCGTCTTTATCAACGCCGTCATCAACTTTCTCATCATTGCCTTTGCGATTTTCATGCTGGTGCGCGCCATGAATCGTTTGAAGAGAAAGGAAGAGGCGCCGCCGGCCGCGCCCACGACAAAAGAATGCCCGGAATGCCTGATGACCATTCCGCTCAAAGCCAAACGCTGCGGCCATTGCACCGCTGTCGTGGCCTGAGTTTGGTTGTCAGATGCTCGATTCTGGATGCCCGTTTTTTAATTCAGGATCGAGCATTGTTTTTTAGGGATTCTCCGCTTGAGCCAACACATTATCTGAGGCAATGTAAACTCGTCTGCGATGGGTGAAAAACTGTTGTGAATATGATCGCATATGAAATACGCGCGATGCAGGCAGATGATCTGCCGGCCGTGAATCGCATCCTGTCAAAATCATTTACTGCAGCACGAATCCATGAAGGCTTCAAGCGGCCGCATGTGCCGTTGGTGCATCTCTCATTCCTGGAAATGTATCTCGCGGCGTTTCCGCCGGGCTGCTTTGTGATGGAGCACAAGCACACGCTCATCGGCTACAGCTTTGCGCATTTGTGGGGCAAGGTCGGCTGGATTGGTCCGGTGAGCATCATCCCGGCGTATCAAGGCAAACATCTCGGGCGCGAAATTGTGCAAGCCTCGGTGAAGGCCTTGCAGGACGAGGACGCGCGGGTGATTGGGCTGGAAACCGTGCCGCGCAATTATCGCAATCTGGGATTCTATTCCAATCTCGGTTTTTTGCCCGGTCCGCTTTCGCTCGATCTCGTGCGCCATGTGCCGCCGGTGCGGGCCGAAACCCTGCCGGAGCATGTTGAAGCCGTTTTTCACAGCGAGCTGGCGACGAACGAACACGCCAAAATATTTGCCGAGGCCGAAGCGCTCGCGCGCGCTATCGATCCGCATTTGCGACTGCAATCTGAAATCGCTTTGATCCGGCAGTTTCAATACGGCGACGCGCTGTACGTGCGCGACAACAAAAAATTGGCGGCGTGCGTCGTGGCGCATACCGAAACGTATTCTCCCGAGGAAACCACACCGCCCCTGAAAATCATCATGCTCTTGGTGCATCCGCAACAGAACGGGCTGTTGCCTGAACTGCTGCCGCTGCTCTTCCGATGGGCCGAGCGGAAACAACTCACCAGCATCAGCGTGCGCACGCCGACGCGCTATCAACGCGCGTATCGTACACTCATCGACACCGGCTTTCGTGTGGCGCATGCCGAGTTGCGCATGACGCTGAAGGGCTATCACGAGCAGGCGCATCCCGATCACTGCAATTTGATGAAATGGGAATAAATGACTGGTCCAAACGTCTTGGATTAGCATTTCTGAAGTCCGGTGTAGGCGATTAGCTTTTCAAACTCGAAATAAAATTCTGAAAGCTTTTCGCCCACCGAAATGAAATCCCACTGAAAAGACTTTTGCTGATTCTGTGGGAGTTCTACTTCGGTGGGCAGAGGTCTTTTGAAGTTGCTGGAAGAGCTTCAGATTGCAGTTTGTCTGAAATTCTGGCGTGGTATTTTATCGAACGAATTGCGGGCATGATCATCGTTAAAAATCTTTCTCTCGCCTATGCTTCTGCCGCGGGGGCAACTCAAATTTTATCCGATCTCTCGTTTGAAATTGCCGAGGGTGAGTTTGTCGCGGTGATGGGTCCCAACGGCTCGGGGAAAACCTCTTTAGCGCGCTGCTTAAACGGTATTTTGCTACCCACCAGCGGCGAGGTGATCATCGATGGCTTAAGCACGAGTGATCACACGCAGCTTCTCGAGATTCGCCGGCGGGTCGGACTCGTGTTTCAGCATCCGGACGATCAAATGGTCGCGCCGACGATAGAGCGCGAGATTGCCTTCGGGCTGGAAAATTTGGGCATTCCGCGGCCGGAGATGCAACGGCGCGTCGAGGAGATGCTGGCGCTGTTCGAGCTCTCGCACTATCGCCATCACGCGCCGCACCAGCTTTCCGGCGGGGAAAAACAGCGCGTCGCGCTTGCAGCGGTGCTGGCAATGCAGCCGCGGCATATCGTGTTTGATGAACCGACTTCGCTGCTCGATTATTCCAGCCGCGTGCGTTTTTTTGAAACCCTCGCGGCCTTGCGCCAAAAACTTCAGCGCTTGACGATTGTGCACATCACGCAATTCTCCGAAGAATCCCTGTTTGCTGATCGCTTGCTGATTCTGCATCAGGGCAAAATTGTGATGCAAGGCCCGCCGCGGGAGCTGCTGCAGCGCGTCGCGGATTTCGAAAAAATCGGATTGCAGCCGCCAGTGGAGTTTCGTGTGTTCGAAGAATATTGTAAAACAAATAACGTTCGTTTACCGCTTGAAGAGTTTATGTTATCGCCCATTCTGTAGAGCCTGAATCCTCCGCCAGGCAGATTGCCTATTCAAACCTAGAATAAAATTCCGAACGTGTTTCGCCCACAGAATTGCAATCCCCTAAAAAGTTTTTTTCCGGGGCCGTTCACATTTTGGCGGTAAATTTTAACAAATCGTGCCCAGACTTTTTCCAACTGATAGAAAAACCCAACTGATAATGCCAAATCCATTGGGTTCATCCATCCGCTGGAGATTTTCTTTTTAATTGCGGCACGCACGCGTTCGGGCGGGCTTTTTGATTTCGGCTGAAGTGTGCTCACAAAAAGATTTTCACCAGACTCGGGCAAGAGTATATATACGCGCGGCTTGAGCGGACGGAGCCAACAAGATTTGATTAACACTTTCACCAACACAATCGAACGGCGCAAGAATTGTAGCACGAAATCCTGCAGGAGACAAATCGCAACTGGATTCTTCAACAGGTGAATTATGAAAAAGTGGATGTTGTGCCTGGCAGGCGTGTTGAGCGGGGCAATGGCAGGTTGCAACAACGACGCAACTTCGCCCACGGCCGGTGAAGCAACTCTGCGCATGTGGTTAACCGACAAAACCGCGGCCTATGACGCGGTCAACATTACCTTTACCGAAATCAGCGCGCATATCGACAGCCAATGGATCGTGCTCAACGATCAGACGCAAACCGTGAATTTGCTCGATTGGAACAATGGCAAAACCTTGCTGCTCGGGCAAGCTGACATTGAGGCGGGCACGTATACGCAAATTCGGTTGAAAATTGCGGCTGCAGAAGTGGTCTGGAACGGCCAAAGTTACCCGATGGATGTGCCGAGCGGCGCGCAATCCGGTTTGAAATTGCTTACGAAATTCGAGATTGCAGCCGGCTCAACTTACGATATTGTGCTCGATTTCGATGCGGAACGTTCGGTGGTGACGACCGGGCCGCCGCAGAATCCCAAGGGCTTCAAGCTCAAGCCCACCATTCGGGCGATCGCCATGGCGTTCACCGGCTCAATCTCGGGCCGGGTCGCGAATCCAGCAGCATTGCCGGTGGCGGTTGCAGTTGCGGGCAATGATACGATTACCGCCAGCGCCGTCGATCCTGTTAGCGGAGATTTTCGCCTCGCGTTCTTGCCTCCGATGGCTTATGTCGTGAGCATCGCCGATACGCTGGGCCGCGCATTCAGTAAACCGGACGCGCCCGTCAATGCCGGACAAGATTATGCTCTCGGCAGCATCACGCTGCAGTGAAGCTTTCCCTCCAAACAAGAAAAGGCCAGTGTGACAGCATACACACTGGCCTTTTTTCTGGTTCTATGCTGTTCTGTGTGGACCGCACGAATACGCCGAAGGCGTTCAACAACAAAGCCGAGGGTCGCGCGCAGCGCACCCTCGGAAAACAACCAAGCCCACGAGAACTCTGAAAGAGTTCGACAAAAAAATGTTATGGCCGCCGGCCCGTCGTTCATTTTCGTTAAGGTTTTTGTTTTAGGAGGCAATTTTTGTTGAACACCTTTGGTGTTCGTTCATTTTCGTTAAGGTTTTTGTTTTAGGATGCAATTTTTGTTGAACACCTTTGGTGTTCTTTAGAATTGGGTGTTAGATTACCCAGGGCGCCCAGTTTCTGGGCGCCCTGGGCTGAGTTGTACAACGCCTTCGGCGTATGATTTATCACAGTATGTCATGGGCACGCAATTACCCACACTAATCAGCACAGAACCGTTTTTGCCTTTACAGCAAAGATTTCACTTTTAATAGACTAATGCTTCTTTATGCCGTCCGGTAATGCTCAGTCACGGCCAGGCCGGGGCTTGATCATATCCCGCCTGTGAGGGACACGGCCAAGCCGTGGTGGAATAAACCGGAATTGCCAATAAAAGAGATTTTAGTCTGTTGCCGCCCCCCACACACACGAATCAAATGGAACTATTTTATTTTTGCCAGCCACGGTTTAAAAACTAAATCGGAAGATACCTCGATTCACCGGATTCGCAATCGGTAATTTAAGCTCTTGTTTTATTGGTCTATACTGCACTTTTCACCTACTCCGTTTTCGCGTACGCCCTCCCCCCACTGCCAAAATGATGATGGGAAAATTCGCTTGCATCCCACTTTGTTTTTTAATACATTTCGCGGCTCTAAAATCAAATGTGGGTTCGATTTCGCACTTAGGTATCCGCGTCGAGCGGATTTTTTAATTTCGTTATTACATGTTTCAACAGCTCTCGGGTCATTTCGAAGAAATCTTCAAAAAGCTGAAGGGGCACGGCAAGCTCACTGCGGAAAATGTCGCGGAGACCACGCGTGAAGTGAGGCGCGTGCTGCTGGAAGCCGATGTTCATTTTAAAGTCGCGAAAGACTTCGTCGAAGCGGTTGAAAAAAAGGCGATCGGCGCGGAGGTGTTCAAGAGCATCACGCCGGCGCAGCAGATGATCAAGATCGTGCATGAGCAACTCACTCTGTTGCTCGGCGGCAACGATACGCCGATGCGCGAAAGCAGCATTCCGCCGGTGTTGATCATGGTGGTGGGATTGCAGGGTACGGGAAAAACCACGTTCTGTGGCAAATTGGCAAAATTCTTGAAGTCAAAGGGCCGCCGGCCCTTGCTGGTTGCAGCGGATTTGCAACGCCCGGCAGCGGTTGAGCAGTTGCGCATCGTCGCGGAGGCCGCGGGAGTGGGATTCTTTTCGAAGCCGAATTCGACCCCGCTTGAGGTTTGTAAAAACGCCGTCACCGAGGCGCGGCAACGCATGCTGGACATCGCGATTCTCGATACGGCCGGACGCTTGCATGTCGATGAAGAATTGATGAACGAGTTGGTGACGATCAAGAAGAATCTGAAGCCGCACGAAATTCTGTTCGTCGCCGATGGTATGACCGGGCAGGATGCGGTAAACACGGCTCAGGCGTTCGTGCAGCGCCTGGATTGCACCGGCGTGGTGCTGACGAAAATGGATGGCGATGCGCGCGGCGGCGCGGCGTTGTCGATCAAAGCCATTACCAACAAGCCTATTAAGTTTATCAGCACCGGCGAAAAGCTCGACGCGCTGGAAAAATTCCACCCGGAGCGCATTGCCTCGCGCATTCTCGGCATGGGAGATATTGTTACGCTGGTGGAAAAAGCGCAGCA
>QEVD01000319.1 GCA_003576975.1 Candidatus Zhuqueibacterota bacterium | reverse complement strand
CCAGTCGCCCTACGGGCTCCTTCCGTTACCCCCGCTGGGGGAGAGTGTCCACGATGTCCTGGCACTAAAACTTGTCAACGATGTCTTGGCACTTGAGAAATAGACAATAAGCCCAACGGGGCCGCAATGTAGAAGCGAAGAGCAACGCCCTGGAAAATCGATACTCACGAGAAGACACCAAGCCCCAAGGGGGGCATAGGTGTCAACGGGGCGACATCCGTTTTCTATTCTGCCCTTTCAGGGCGATTGTAATAATTGGAACCAATCGCGGTCCCAAGGTTTCACCCTGGGCTATCACATCACGCTCCTTCGGAACTTGCAATAATGCTCTTAGCTTGACACGTATGGGCGCGCCTAAAGTCGCGTCAGGAATGCTGTCCTTTCAAGGCTAGTGGGCGGTTACCTTACTACTCCGAGCACGAATAGGTTACACCTCTGCTCTGCAAAAAGGACGAAAATCCTTGAAAATTCGGCTATTTTTGAAGATTAAAGTGTAACTTATTTAGTGCTCGGAGTAATAATTTGCAGAAGTACCTCCTCGAAATGTCATCCCGCCCGGCGGGATCTTGTGAAGTACTCTGCATAATGCCTGCAATTTCACAAGTTCCCTGGATGACATGCAGGGTGGGATATACTTTTCAAGGTAACAGTGTACTTGGTGCTGTGAATTCTATCGAATCCCAGGGTGCTGCCCGTGGGCTATTGCATCCGACCCCGTTGGGGTCTAGCTTACCTTCCAAAGATTGTTTGTGCTTCACTTTTCACGTTACACATTTAGTCGGCACAGCGCAAGCCCGGTTTTGACATGAAGCGTGCAACTTCAGTGAGATGCTCCGACAGAAGACGCGGAAATTGGTGCGGTATGCGGCGCATGCACCGGCCGCAGTGCATTTTCATAAACCCACTCGCCGATCTGCGCGCCTTGCAGATAGCCGGCGTTCACGGCGGTGGTAAAATGAATTCCGGCAAGCACGCGGGAAGAGCCGTTTTCACGCGCCGCTTCGGAAAAACTCCAGAACGTGCGGGTGATGCCCGCATATGGCGCGCCGCTCGTCATTGAGAAGCTGACAAAGTTTGTTCCGAAAAATTTCGCCATCACGGTTGCGGCCGCTGCGCCCAACACCGTGTGTGTGGAAGGATAATCCGGCACCGGCGGTGTGGGAAGATAGTTGATCCATTCTTTGTCACCAGCCTCACGAATCGCGGTGGCCGGCCGCCAGTAGTTGTAATAATACTTTGCTTCGAAGCCGCCAATGAAACCGTCGGCCATGGCGAGATTCACGAGCGCGAACAAGCGCGCATTCTCCCAGGTGTCGAGTTGTTGTGAGATTGCCACTTCGCGGGTAATGCGATTCCAACCCTGCGAGGAGCCCTCGTACCAGAAACGCGCGATTTCACTTTGCTCGGTTGTGCGCGTGGCGCTTTTCTCAGCGCCGATCTCTCTCACTTCTTCCATATCGGCAATGGCTGTTGCACTCGTGACTGCCGGCGGTGGCACCGGCCGAAATTGCGCAGATGATTTCAACACAAAGGGCGTTATGTCACCCCAATGCGCAAACCATGCGGGCGTAAAGTCGGGTGGCGTGGGCCGGTATTCGCCGGGCTTAGTGCCAGGCTCACGCGTGACCGTGCGGGTCGCGCCATCGTTTTTGCGCGCAGCAAGATTCGTTGCGGCTGCCTTCCGGCCAATCTCAAGGCCGGCCTTCCTGGCTTTGTCATTTTGAATCGTTTGAAGCGCGTCTTCAAACGCAGCATCAAATTGGGATTTTGCCGCCGGTATCAGCTCAACCAGGGTAGCGTGACTGGCCGCCGCAATCGCAGCCTCAATAGAAGCTTCACGCACGGATGGCGTTTGTAAGCGGTACGGCTTATAACGCTGATCAATGGCATTGACCGCATCATGAATCGCGACGTGCAGAATGGAAAATATACGCGTCTCGGTCAGCGGGTCCATCTGCGCGGCGGCAGTGACATCTGTGGCGATGCGGTTCCAGCGTACGACGGCGTCGAGGGATTGCGATGCTGTTTGTGCGAACGCGAAGCTCAACAGCACAAACGGCAAAGCAGAGACGATTTTAAAAGACATTTTGCGATACATTGTGTTTCTCCTTAAATGGTTAGCACCTGCAATGCCGGGAAGTCAAATGTTGATCTCGCATACTCAAGTCACTCTTTGACTCGTGGTATCCGATCCCAACTTCACCGGCAACTCATTCGTCTCCGTTAAATGCCAATGACATGCCAAAATTTAAAAAGCCACTTGAGAACGATCTCAAGTGGCTTTGACTTGACAGCTTACGCCTGATCAAGAGAATGCTTTTGCGGATTCCATTTTAGACAGAGCTGTTGAAATATCGGTACGGCGCTGATATTTCAGCAAACGCTTTGCAGACCTTCAAATCCAATCGAACCCAATTCCCGTTTGAAAGAGAGATATTTTCATTTCATCTTCACAGCAACAATCGTCATGTCATCGTGCAGCGCCCGCTCGCCGGCCCAGGACCTGGCCGCCCTGGCCAAATGCCGGACGATCTTGCGAGGTTGCTGATGGGCGATCTCTGTAAATAATTTGATCATCCGGCTTTCTCCCAGCATTTCCTCTTGTGTGTTGAATGTTTCGTACAGGCCGTCGCTCATAAAAAGCACGGTGTCCCCGGGCTGCAATTTCAAAATTCTTTGCTGATATTTGAAATTGGAAAAACTTCCCAGCGGCATGGCTTTCAAGACGATTTCTTCGGTATTGCCGTTGGCCGCGCGATGCACCAGAGTAAAAGGCATGCCAGCGGAAGATAAAATCAAGCGATGCTGGTCGAACTTTGCCACCGTCATTCCCATGAACATTCTGCGAAAGCCCATGGATTTTAGTGCGCGCGACATCTTCTTTAGAACCTGCGCGGGCGCCGGTTCATCCACCAATGCTTTAAACAGGCTTTTAGTGGAAGCGACAATCGTTCCGGCCTGCAAGCCATGGCCGGTGGCATCTCCAATTGCCACTGTGAGTCCGCCATCGGTGTTCACATTGAAATCGTAATAGTCGCCGCCCACTTCAGTGGCGGTTTGCATGAAAACGGCAATTTCAAGATAAGGCAACTTGGGGATGGTCTTGGGGAGCAGCGCAAGCTGCAGCCGGCGCGCTTCTTCCAGCTCGCGGGCTTTGCGCGCATTTTCGGCTTCCAATTTGTTCTGAATGATTTTGAGTTGTTGCAATGTTGCTTCAAGCTCATCGTGCCTTGCTTTTAACTCCGCCAGCAATTCGGTTTTGGCATGATTTGCCGTTTCCGCCGCTTCCTTTGCTTCACGCAATTCTTTCTCCGCGCGCACCGGCTCGGTAATATCGCGGAGATAAGCGGTGAAGATCGGATGCTCGCCCAAATGAATCGGAACAATGGCCAACTCGACAGGAAACTCCGTGCCCTCCGCGCGCATTCCCGTAATCTGGATGCGCTTGCCCAGAACCGGCCCCTCGCCGGTGGCAAGATAATGCGCCATCCCGCGCCGATGCGCTTCCCGCAACGCCGGCGGAACAATGGTTGCCGCCAATTCGTTGCCGATGACGCGGGCGCGCTTGTAGCCAAACGTTTTCTCGGCCGCGGGATTGAACTCGATGATCTTCCCGTTGTGATCAATGGTGATGATGCAATCCAGCGCGGATTTCAACATTGCATCCTTGCGTGCTTCACTCTCCTGCAGTTGGAGGTTCGCCTTGCGCAATCTTGCTTCCGCGAGTTTTTGCTCGCGAATATCGGCGCACGTGACGATGGCAAACTGCCGTTGATCCGTACTGTGGAATGTACGGCTGCTGATGATGGCCGGCACTCGCGCGCCGGCCTTGCCGCGAATGTCATACTCAAAACGAACGTGGCCGTTGCGTTCCCGCTGCTCGATCTGCTGTTGAATAAAGGGCAAATCTTCCGGCGCGAAAAAGTCGGTGCTGGCGCGACCGATCATTTCCTGCTGTTGAAATCCGGTCATGCGCCGCATCGCCTCGTTGACGAACAAGACGCGGCCGGCCTCAAGAACGGCAACGCCTTCGTTCATCGCGTCAAAGATGGTCTCCATCTGCAAGAGCCAATCGGGTCTTGCGAGTTTGGTCTCGTTTCTCACAGAATAATTTTCATTAAGCAAGAATGATCTTACCGGTTTCATGTTCACGATTGAATTCCATGCGCGGGGATGATTGCTCCGGCCCGACGCAACCGATGGCAATTTCCGCTTTGTGATAGTTTTCGCCGCGCACCGGCGCGCCCGCCAGGCGCCGCAGCATGGCGATTTGACCAACGTGGGTCAACGCGTCGGCAATCGGTCCCTGAAATATTTTTTCGCAAGGGCGGTTCAGCGGCGCATCAGCCGCCAAATAGTCGTCGAGCTTTTTCAAGGCTTCAAAAAAGCGCGCGACTTCCTGCTCCCACGGCAAAGGTGTTGAGTCGTTCCACCGCTGCTCACCTTCCGCAAGCGATAATGCCCAGTCGAGCAAATCACCGAGATGCGCCAGAATCTGCGCCGGCGTGCGCGTGTTTTCGTCGATGCGAAACGAGGCGAAATTTTCCGGAATATCGCGCAGGGTTTTGCCGGCGCGGTAGGCCAGCGTTGCAACCGTGTGGCGCAGGAGTTCGCGTTTAGGATCGCTTGTCATCATTATTGCCTATCAGTAGAACGGGAAGTTCAGAAAGTCGTCGACGAATCTGTTTGAATTTGATGCAACCCATTTGTACTTGATATCACAAGCCGATTTTCAAGCGTACTTTTTCGCGATTCGAATCATCGCCTCCAAGCTGCGCTCGACATCTTCATCTGTCGTTGCCCAGGAAGAAACGCTGATGCGCATCGCGGTTTTTCCCTGCCATACCGTGCCGCCGCACCAACACGTGCCGTCGGCTTGAATCGCGGCAATGACGCGATTGGTTTTCTCGGCATCACCAAATGAAACCAAAACTTGGTTCAACACGACTTCATTGAGAATTTGAAAACCGGTAGCGCTCAGGCCTTCGGCAAATCGCCGGGCATGGCGGCACGTGCGCTCGATCAAATCCGCCAAACCCTTTTTTCCCAGACTGCGCAAAGCGGCCCACACTTCCACGCCGCGCGCGCGCCGCGACAGCTCAGGCGTGTAGTCGGAAGGGTTGCGCTCCGGACTTTCCGTCGGCAGGTATTCTGCAGTGATTGCCATGGCCGCGCGCAGCGTCTCGGCATTGCGCACAAACGCCAGGCCGCAATCGTACGGCACGTTGAGATACTTGTGCGCATCGGTCGCCCATGAATCGGCGTTTTGAATTCCCTTGGCGAGATATGCGCGTGAAGGCGCTGCCGCAGCCCACAAGCCAAAAGCGCCATCGACATGTACCCAGGCGCCGCTGTCATGCGCAATGCTGCAAATCTGCTCGATGGGATCGAAGGCGCCGGTGTTGACGTTGCCTGCCTGCACGCAAATGATCGTGGGGCCGGCGATTTTGGGAAACGCCTCGGCGCGCATGCGGCCCTGGCCATCAACCGGAACTTTGACCACGCGACTTCT
Organism: Candidatus Zhuqueibacterota bacterium; assembly: GCA_003576975.1. GTDB lineage: Bacteria > Zhuqueibacterota > Zhuqueibacteria > Zhuqueibacterales > Zhuqueibacteraceae > Coneutiohabitans. The sequence continues at coordinate 2,318 of QEVD01000319.1, read as the reverse complement.
GCCGAGACCGAGCAATCCCAGCGATTTGAACAGCGTGGGATGCGCTTCTGCGCCGACAATGACGGTGATCGGCGGCGCGCCGAACAATCCCTCCGCTTCGACATTCCATCCGGCGTGTTTGAGAACGGCATGGCGCGCGGCCGCGAGCGCGGTGAAGTTGGCAACCGTTGCGCCGGTGACAAATGCGCCGCCGCTTGGCGACGGCAATTTCAAGACTTCAAGAAGCCACCGCAACGCAACGATTTCGAGATATGCGGTGCCGGGAGTTACTTTGTACAATCCGGTGTTTTGATCCCACGCCGCAGCGAGCCAATTTGCCGCCAGCGCTGCCGGCAACGAGCCGCCGATAACGAAGCCATAAAATCGCCGCCCGGCAATCGCCATGGTTGCCGGTGAACCGACCTCGTCGAGCATGTGTAGCACGCTTTGCGGATCAACCGGATCTTCCGGCAGCGGCTCGTTGAAGCGGGATAGATTCGCGATCGCTGCCGCGCTCGGTGCAACACCGCGTGTTTCCAAATTTTGCAAATAGCCGATGGCGCGTTCCGCTGCGGCTTTTAATAATTCCTGCATATCGTTCTCCATTCTGCGCATTCAAACTGTTGAGGGATTAACCAGCACTTCGTAATGCGTTACATGAGGTTCGAACTCGAGTAAAAACGCCGCGTCTTCAGGATAATATTTTGCTTTCTCAAAATCCTCGCCGGCAAATTTCTTGATGGCTTCAACAGAATCCCAGTGTGTGATCAACAGAAAATGCGCGCGGTCGCCTTCGATTCGTCGCAAAATATACACACCCCGATTGCCCTCGGTCGATTGATAATCCGGGACGCCGGTTTTTTTCAAGACTTCGAGATAGTCATCTGCTTTTGCCGCCGGCGTCATGCCGTGCCACATTCTGGCGATCATGCTATCCTACCGCGAATGCACGCCAATAAACGCGAATTTTAAGATTAGCGAATATTCGCGTTTATTAGCGGTTCCCCAAATGAGTAAGTTATTTAAATGGCGTTCCTTAGCTTCGTCGCGCCGGCTCTGGAATCGGCACGCCAATAGCATAAAGCACATCATGGCGATGCAGCCTAAAACCTAATTTCTCGGCGACGCGCACACTGGCGAGGTTGTCCGGCGAAGTTGTCCAACTCGGCTGCTTTCCCCGGCTTTGAATGTCCTCGCAAAGTTTTCTCGCGCAAGCTACACTGAGTCCCAGCCCGCGAAATTCGCCTTCCGTGACGACGCCAATGTCTTCGTAATGCTCTCCCACGAAAAAGCTGCAAGCGACTGAAACGAGACGTTCGTTGGCAAATGCGCCCCACGCATAACCGCTCGCTGCGAGTCTCTCCGGACCACCCCAGGTATTCCAAATCCAATTAATTTCCGGACGCATTCTCTGAAGATGATAGACATCATCTGGTTCAAGACGGCGAATCGGTTGTTTCGCCGGCAACAAAAGAGCCGGCTTTGTTTTTAATTCAAAAACGACGCGATCCCACAACCGCAAGTCAGGAAACACCGCTCGCAGCAGCGGCGCGAATCGCTCCGGCGCCTCGACAAAACCAGCAATACGAAGCTGGAGATCATCTGGCGTCAGTGTTTCCGGATCGCCGGCGAGCATGTAGTTGTCCGCGGTATTCACCAGGAGTGTGCGTGAATCGGGCCAGCAGTCAACGAAACATTGGCCGTTGCCGGTTTGCAGAACATGCAACCCAACAAGAGGCCCGGGACGCTCTGGGGTGAACCAGTTGCGCAAAGTTTCGAGCTGAAGCGGTGTGAGTTGAATCATGACTTACTGATTCATAAATTATAGATTCACGTCATGAGTATTTTTGAAAATTAGACTGTAACCGCTTTTGTCAAGTAATCTGACTGGTGCACGATTCGCTTAATCTGCAAAAGTATCATCTCGATTGCCATTCAGGCGAATCTTGTGAAGCATGAAGCGCAGCGTCGAGTACTTCACAAGTTTCCACAGTGGAATGACAAATCAAAATACTCATACAATTAACATAATACCTTAATAGGGACAGTAAGAATTCGCGGGTTTTATAGAAAGCTGTGCTGAGAAGTGTGAACCCAGCGGCTCAAAATCATTTGGGGACCAAACTTGTTCTTCGCGCAGTCTACAGTTGTTTCATCTGTGCGCACCCCAAGCCCCAATATTCCGGCAAGAAGCCTGAGTTGTGTTGCACAGCGGCGGCATTTTACAAATTCGCGGACACAGAGTCAACTCTTGGCGCGAGTTTTCATCTGGTCGTATCAGAATCCTGCTCGCGATAAGATTTCTCCGCAAAAGAGCCGCTTTGCCATTAGGGATCGCT
>QEVD01000318.1 GCA_003576975.1 Candidatus Zhuqueibacterota bacterium | reverse complement strand
CGTGCAAGCCGGTCCATTCGTTCCAATTGCCGGAGGCAAAACTGCCCAGGAAGAGCTTGCGATTACGCACGTTTAAGGGATAAGGTAGAATCACGGTAACGCCGGTTTGCACCTCACCTTCGGCAAGCGTCAATTGTCCGAGGTGAATACCGGGGATATCGGTGAGTGAGTTTTTGAAATGTTCTGAAGCCAAGATATGATGAGGTGATTAATGAAAATCGCCGTTGACCGGCGAGGTATGCACGAAGCGGTGAAATTTATTTTTGATGAATCGCTTCACGCTAGTACGCTTGTACCTTAATTTGTTGGAGTAGCTCCTTCGGAACGTCATTCCGGCGAATCCTGTGAAGGACTCGGCAAGCTGCCTGCAACGTCACAAGCTCCCGGCTGGATGACATACAACATATGGATAAACTTTTAAGGTAACAGTCTACCCTGATTTGCAGACAAGCTGCAAATCAAAGCTTTTGCGGAGCAGCAAAAAACTATTCGGCGAAATTAGTTGTCTTCGGTAATCGTCGGCAATAAAGCTTTTCCGCCGAAATGCGCCGAAATCACCGAGCATCGCCAAAAAACTTTGGCAGGATGATTTATCGACAGAATTATTTCAAATCGTTCTGCCGGCAAATTGTTCTGCCCTAAGCTTTCAGAATTTCATTCTAACGTTGAAAAGCTAATCGCGTACTAGAGCGCCTTTTCGTACAATTTTTTCAGATCGTCTTTTGTTACCGAACGCGGATTGAGCAAATGGCTTGCATCTTCAAACGCCTGTTCGACCATCACCGGAACTTGTTCCGCTTTCACGCCCGCGACTGAGAGTTTATCCGGGATGCCAGCGAATTTGTTCAGGCGTTTAACAATGGTCGCCGCTGGTTCATCTTTTTTACCATCCAGAGCAATGGCAATATCAGCGAGCCGCTCCGGAGCGGCCGATTGATTGAATTCCAAAACATAGGGTAGCATGATGGCATTTGCCAAACCGTGATGCAAACCTGCAATCGTGGAAAGCGGATGCGCCAGAGAATGGCACACGCCCAGGCCTTTTTGAAACGCCACCGCGCCCATGCTCGCGGCCATCATCATATCGGTGCGCGCGTCGACATCATCGCCATAATGCACCGCGCGCAACAAGCTTTTCGCGATCAACCGCATGCCTTGCAGGGCAATACCGTCGCACATGGGGTGATAGCCACGGGCGAGATACGCTTCGACGCAATGCGTAAGCGCATCCATGCCGGTGGCGGCGGTGATATGCGGCGGCAATTTGAGCGTTAATTCGGGATCACAAAGCGCGACACGCGGCACCAAGTGCGGCGAAAAGATAACCGTTTTGCGTTGTGTTGCTTTGAGCGTAATCACCGTGCTCCGCCCCACTTCGCTGCCCGTGCCCGAGGTGGTCGGAATGGCAATGAGCGGCGGCACGATCGGACGCACGAATTTCCAGCCGTCGAATTTGTCATCGTATTGCGCCATGGGCGGTTGATGTGTCGCCATCAAGCCGATGGCTTTGGCAACATCAATTGGCGAGCCGCCGCCCAATGCGATGATGCTATCGCATTTTTCCTGTTGAAAATGTGTTACGCCGGACCAGACATTCTCTTCAACAGGGTTCGAAGTCACGTTGTCGAACAGGCTGAACTCGACGCCGTTCTTCTTGAGCGGCACAGTGACTTGTTTGATGATGCCGCTGGCGACAATGCCTTTGTCCGTAACCACAAGCGGTCGAATGCCGCCCAGCTCGGTGAGCGCGGCACCCAGTTGCGCAATCGCGCCCGGGCCGAAGATGATTTTGGTGGGGAATGAGAAGGTCGTGACCATGATTGGTTTTGAGTAAAGTTGTTACGTCAAGGGGATATCATTGCTACTATTGACCGCAAGTGCAGTTGTCTACTAAAGTCTCTATCTGATAATCTTCAACCCTTTTATCCCCTTTACCGGGCTCAAGTCTCTCACGGGCGTGCTACTAATGTCGAGCTTTTCCAGGCTCTTTAGATTGGCGAGAGGGCTGAGATCGGTTACATTAGTGAAGCTGATGTTCAAGGCTTTTAGCTTTGCAAGGTTTTTGAGTGGATTGATGTTACTAATTTTAGTGATGCTTGCATCCAAAAAAGTCAAGTTTGCTAATCCTACAAGAGGTGAAAGATCGGTAGCTCCTGTGCCATGTATAAATAATCTCTCCAATGCAACAAAAACCGTCAATTGCTCAAGGTTTTCTATTTTTGACCGGCCGATATCTATTTCTTTAAGGCGTGTCAAATGAGTAATGAATTGCAGATCATCCGCACCCATTTTTGCTAATTTGGGAAGAGTTGAGAGAATGCGAAGGTCATCGACCTGCTCACCTTTGATATCAACTTCTGTCAATTCGGTAAGGCCAGAAAGAAAATCCAATCTACTTATTCCTGTACCATGAAGACTGAGGCGTTTTAGCTTTGTTAAGCCTTCAAGCACTCGGGTATCATTTATGGGGACATTCTCAATTTTTAATGTAGTGAGGTTTTGAAGCGTTGAAATCGGAGTCAAATCTACCGTCGTCAGTTCGGCAATTTTTAATGTAGTAAGTTTTTCAATCATTGTGAGAGGTTTAAGGTCCAAAATGTTGCGACAACCGTATAAAAACAAGTATGAGAGGCTTTTCAAGAGCGCAAGAGGGCTAAGATCGCTGATGCCTTTGCATTCCTGAAGCCATAATTGCTCTAGATCCTGGGCACGACTAAGTGAACTCAAATCAAAGAGTTGATCCCAATCAACCAAGTTTAGGAATTTTAAGTTTGTAAGATATTGAATTGGGCCGAGATCAGTCAATTGGCTTTTCCTTATTGTCAGTGAATTAACATGGGACAAATATTCAAAACCTTCCCAAGAAGAAAGTCTTTCCACAATGAGTTCTTTGTTACGAGTAAGAACTTCTTGAGCATATTTCTTGTGATCAAACTGCCTCCATGATTTACCTATCTCATTACGCGCTTGCCAGCGATCAACATAATCTGCTGCATATTCCGCAATTGCTTTCATGGCTGCATTGCTACCAATCATCGCCAACGTCTTCACACAACGCGCCGCTTCTGCTCCTGAATGTTCTGGATTGTATGCGAGCAAGGTAATTGCTGGATCACCAGCAGCCGCCATCAGTTTGACATCATCTTCATCTTGGGGTGGAAAAAGTGGCACAGCCTTGTCCAACACGAGTTGCCGTACCTCCGGCGCCAGTTCCACACAGGTTTCCAAACATGCGACAGCGAGCAAGTACAACTGCTTGCGAAAACGCTCCGTTTTCAGCTTGTCGGCTTTGGCAAGCAAACCTTTTAAAAGCTTTTCGCGTTCTTTCGGACGAGCTTCGCCGGCGGCTAAAATGATTGTCTCGCGCCACTGGTCGTCGCGGCTATGATCGACCAGTACGCCAATATCGTTTTCTTTGATCGCAGCTTGTGCGGCCAAAAACTCTTGAAAGGTTCGATGGGTGAAGTCAATACGTTGCGCCACCGGCTCGCGCAATAAGCTTGCCCGTTCAACGAACCAGCGGCGGACGCCTTCGCCGGTTACTTGATCAGATAAATTCATCTCTGCACGTTTGCCTGAAAAATGCCGGTCGGCCTCTCCTAATTCGACGTCCGAGTATCCGTTCTTCATCAGCCAATAGGCGAAGCTTTGGGCGAGCACGAGCTTTTGCGCATCGCTCAATTCCGGATAATCGGATTTCACATCGATCTTGCGGCCTTCGTCGCGTCGGCTCAACAGCATTTCGACGCAGCCTTCGTACAAATCGATGCGTTCGGCTGGCAAGTTTTCGTGGCGCTCACGATGCAGGGCGCAGATCATGGCGCACAGCAGGGGATTATCAGCCAAACGCCGCAAAGATGGACGCTGGCGCAGTTGGCGCTTGAGATTGCCAGGAAGCTGTTTCAATGCCTTGATTTCTTCTTCATCGCTGATCGTTTTCGTAAAAGCTTCATGCCATTGGTCAATAAAATTGTCGATGTGTGCCGGACTCATCGGCTGCAAACTGGTTTCAACAAAATTTTCTTTTTTGATCCACTCCTGCCATTCCGGCCACAACTCTGCTTTCAATGCAGCCGGACGTGAGGTGACAATATATCGCGCGTGCGGATAAGTGCCCACCAACTGCTGCAAGCGTTCCAGCATGGCGCCGCGTTGGGTGCTCGGCAACTCATCCACGCCGTCAATCAAAACCACGGCGCGACCATTAGTCAATTGTGTATGTACCCAACCGTGTGGCATCTGTCCTGCAATAGTTGGCGCCACTAATCCAGGAAACTCTTCAGGACTGGGAAAGTCTTTGTTGACGCGCTCGCGCAAGCGAATGAAAAACGGCACCATTTTGTTCCAACGCGCGAGCTGAGCCGGAAAATCCCGACTCGCGGAACGCACGGCGAGCCATTGCAGCAGCGTACTCTTGCCGGAGCCGGCTTGCCCACGCACTATTATTTTTCGGGAACTTGCCAGTAGGTGATCAATGGGGCCGGATTGTGGCCCAATCCTAGCTCCTTTAGAATAGTCAGCACCGGCAACACCTTCATCTGGAGTGCCATCGAACAATAGTAGTTGTGAATCTCCTTTGCTGGGTTGCTCCACATCAATGGCAACATAAGCAATGCTCAAACTTTGGCGTTTGGTGGCGGCGTCCATTCGGACCACGCCAAAAAGCTCCATGCGGTCTAGTTGGTTTATGATGGTTTTGCAATAAAACTCTTCGAAAAAAGCAGCTTCTTCGGTTGGGCGTGAATAGATTTTTTCTATAAGTGCGAGAACTTGATCTTGGCTTTGTAATGTGGTTTCTGAGAATTGTCTTTCAAAGCTGGAAAGCTCACTGGCAATCTCTACTATTTCTTTGCAAACTTCCCGAAGAAGGCGCTGATAAAGTGCAACCTCTGCAGCCGAGAACGTCTGAACGACGTTTGGGCGCGAATTGACCAATTGACGGGTGAGTCTCTCAGCATCGAAGCGATAATCAAGCACCAGCCTGGCATCAATCGTGGTTTTCGCGAGTGTCAAAGCCATCTCTTGCGCTACCACAGCGATTTCGGATGCAGGTAATTTCAAACTCTCGGCATCAAACACGGGCCGCAACTTGTCTGCAACCTGCTCGCCAATTTTTTCGATGCGGCGAGCAGCCTCACGCTGAGCTAATGTGCTCTCTGTCTTCGCTTTGAGCAAATCCATCAACTCACCGCTCAAGCTTGAACCGACGCCATCGCCGAGCCACGATTTGATGATTTGCTTGGCAATTGCAGCGCCGAGAGTCAATGATAATGTTTCAATAAACGGCATCTGATAACTTTAGTAAGTTATGAATGTTTAAGCAGGTACGGCGGATGAAGGAATCAATGATTTTGATCTTTCAGGAATGGCGAGAAAGGAAGCACACCCGCCGTGATTCAAAAGGTCAGTTTGAATAATGAGCAGAGTGAAAGTCTTGCTGGCTTTATTCATCAACATTCGTTATAGCGCCCGTCCTCCCAACCGCTTTCAAATAATTTCAAAATATCTCTTCAATTCCCAATCCGTCACCGCTTGCTGATACTGCCGCACTTCCCAATCGCGGGTGAGAATGAAATGCTCGACAAATTCTTCACCGAGAATTTGTGGTGCGATCTTGCTTTGACGCAAACGCATCGTCGCTTCTTCAAGCGAGCGTGGCAGCGCAGCAAATGTGCCTTCCGGCGCGGTATAAGCGTTTTGCTGCCAGGCCTCCGGCAGTTCGAGCTGGTTCTCGACGCCGTACAAGCCGCTCGCCAAACATGTTGCCATGCCGAGATAGGGATTCATATCCGCGCCGGCAAGGCGAAATTCGATGCGGGTGGTTTTGGGATTCCCGGCAATCACGCGAATACTGGTTGTACGATTCTCTCTGCCCCACGAAGCTGAGGTTGGCGCCCAGGTGTTGGGCACCATACGTTTGTAGGAATTCACAGTCGGCGCGACGAACGCGCACAATTCCGGCATTAAAGCAAGCTGGCCGGCGAGATATTGCTTCATCAGTGGCGACATCGCGCTGGCATCCGTTTCGTCATAAAAGAGATTCTTTTTGTGATCGTGCGCCCACAGGCTTTGGTGCGTATGCCCGCTGCAGCCGGGCAGCGCCTGATTCGGCTTGGCCATGAAGGTCGCAACCAAG
>QEVD01000317.1 GCA_003576975.1 Candidatus Zhuqueibacterota bacterium | reverse complement strand
GCTGAGGTTGCGGGGAAGTTGCAATTGGAATACGAGGTGGAAATCCAACAGGCGCAAAACAGCGTGCTCAGGCTGGCGCAAGAGCTTAATCAAGAAAAACTCGTCGAGCTTTGTGGCGAGTGATACAGTCAAAACGGGTTCGTAGTTCCTATCGCATCATGTGCAATTTATCTGTCTTGCTCATAAACAAAAGCATGCTGCCAGTGCGCCGCATGTCCAACATAATACTCCCTCCTGCTTCAATTGACTTGTTTAAACATCACCGGTATGTTTTTGTCGGTCGGCGCGCCGATTTGAATCAACTGCCAATGCTGATCGTAGCTCTGGATAAGGCGTTGCAAACACTGGGCGCGCGGCAGCGCCGCTTCCTCACATTGCTCCCATGCAAAAATTTCCACGCGATAATGATACGTCTGCTTGCGGCCATTGATTTTTACTTCAACCTCAACCTGTTGATCCGCCTCCACGGCGGGCAATTGAATTGAAATCGTCGGCATTTCGATACTCCTGTTGAATTTTAGCCTACCGAAAGTAAACCGCGAGAATAAAACGAGGCCGCGGCCTCATCTGAGCTACATAACCTGAAACAATATTACTTTCTTGGGCACAAGCCAAAATCGCTTGCTTCCTTTTCACCGCGTTGCTTTTTGTTACTCATATCGTAGCGCTTCGACAGGATTTGCCAGCGCGGCCCGAATCGCTTGCACGCTGATCGTTAGCCAGGCGACCAGCAGTGCGACCAAACCGGCGAGTAAGAATGTGTCCAAGCCCAGGTTGATATGATATGCAAAGTTTTGCAGCCAGCGCGCCAGCATCCAATAAGCAACTGGCGAGGCGATTGCCGTAGCCAGCAAAACCAGCACTGTAAAGTCCTTCGAAAGCAACATGACAATTTGTGTTACCGAAGCGCCCAATACTTTACGTACACCGATTTCTTTCGTGCGTTGTTCGGCCGTGAATGCCGCCAATCCCAACAACCCGAGACAGGCGATAAAGATTGCCAAGCCCGCGCTCACGCCAAATATTTTTCCCAGGCGAATATCTGCTCGATAAAAATCATTAAGACGTTCATCGAGAAAATTGAACTCAAACGGCGTGGTCTGATCGAAACGTTCGTGTACGCGCTGCAAAGCAGTGAGCGTTCGCGGCAGATTTTCCGGGCGCAGGCGGACCGTAAAATAATCAATCGCCTGAATCGGATTGTTCCAGTGCCCCAAAATCAGCGGTCCGATCTTTTCGTGCAGCGATTGAAAATGAAAATCCTTCACCACGCCAATGACTCTGCCACGAAACTTGTTGGCCGGCACGCTAAGCTCCTCGCCCAGGGGCGACGTCCATCCGAGCAGTCGTGCTGCAGTCTCGTTGATGATGATTGCCGAGGTGTCCGTACCCATGGTATTTGAAAAATTTCTACCCTCTTGCAAGTCAATCTCGAAAGTTTGCAGAAAATCCTCGTCAATGCCGACGTAGTAAAGCGTATGCGCCGTCGCAGAGGGCGCCCGAACAGGTACGGCTGCAATTTGCATGAGATTTTTCCATTCCCCCGGCACGCGCGAGGACACCGATACGTGCGTAACCTCCGGTATCTTCGCCATCTCATTCTTTATGGAAAAATGATTCCGGCGGGCGCTGCCGCTATTGATGTCGATCACCACAAGCTGCTCCTGATTGAAACCAAGATTTTTGGTGCGTATGAAGCGAAGCTGCCGTGCGGCCGCGACAGTCGCGATAATCATGATAATCGACAAGGCGAATTGCGTTACCACCAGGACGCGCCGCAATCGCGTCGCTCCGGCAGGCGCATGAGAATCGCCTTTGAACAAAACAGTTGGGCTAAGCTTGGCGAGATAAAATGCCGGATAGCTGCCGGAAACAATGCCGACGAAAAAAGCAAGTGCGGTCAAAATTAGAATCATCGTTCCACCGTGCCGGTCAAAATTGAGCGCCAAGTCCTTCCCACTGAAGGCATTGATACTCGGCAGCACCAACTCCACCAGCATGAGTGCAGACAACAAACTCAAACATGAAAACAGAATTGATTCGCCCAGGAATTGTCCAACAAGTTGGCTTCTAAAGGCTCCGGCAACTTTGCGCATGCCGATCTCTTTGGCACGTTTCAAGGCGCGCGCAGTGGCAAGATTCATGTAGTTGATACATGCGATGAATAAGATGAAAAATGCGATAGCGGCGAATACATAAAGATATGAAATGTCACCCTGGTCGCGGTTGCGGTCGAATTCCAAATGCGCCGAATGAAAATGAATATCGCGTAATGGCTGCAATACAACTTGACGCAGATTTTGCGGACTCTCACCCCGATGCCGACCTACGACAGCGTTGATCCTGGCGTTGAATGCGGCAACATCAACCGGTTGCTGCGTGAGCACGTACGTGATAAACGACTCGGAATCCCAAGAATCAATGAACTGCTTCCAGCCGCGATTGGCTTCAAGCGTTGCAAACGAAACCAGCATATTAAAATCCAGATGCGAAAGTCGCGGCGGATCCGCCATGACTCCGGTCACGTGCAACTCGCCAAAGCGGTCCGTCGTAAGGACTTTTCCAAGTGGATTTTCATTGCCAAAATATTTTTGTGCGGTCGTTTGAGTGAGCACAACGGCCAGCGGTTCCTGCAAAACCGCCTTCGCCTCGCCCTGTAGCAGCTTGAAATCAAAAATTTCAAAAAAGCTCGGTTCGGCAATCAGGTAATCCCCTTCATAAAAATGGCGCTCGCCATAACGTGCGGAAAAACGCCCTGTACCAAAACGGTCGCGCAAGCGCACGGCGCTGACAACTTCCGGGAATTCCCGTGTTAACGCTGGCGCCAGAGGCCCCATCGTGAACGGAAAATGGCGCTCGCCTTTCTCCGGCGACGATTCGGTCTCGGTGATGCGATAAATGCGATCGGCTTTTTCATGAAATGCGTCGAATGCCAGTTCATTTTGCACGTAGAGCAGCAGCAAAATACAGCAAGCCATGCCCAGAGCCAATCCTGCAACATTAATGGCGGAGTAGGCTTTGTGCTTGCGCAGATTGCGCCACGCAATTTTAAGATAGTTCTTGAACATGGTTTTTCCTTATTTCGTGACTACTCGCTTGCCGTGCTGCGGTTATGCCTGTGCGTTCTCCACCTTTCGCCAAATTTGTTTGCACGGATCAGCTCTTGCGTTGTCCTACCTTCACTCGCACTTTCGAGACCAGTCGCTTGCTCATGGAGTTTTATTTACCCGGAGGCTTTTCGAATAAGCCCCAGCAAGGTCTTTAACGTTCTTCCCGCTCAACTCGGCCATCCAGCAAATGAATCACGCGATTGCCGTATGCGGCATTTTTCTCAGAATGTGTGACTTGTACGATCGTCGTGCCTTCTTCATTCAACTTCTTAAACAGCGCCATAATTTCTTCGCCTTGAGCGGAATTGAGATTGCCAGTAGGTTCATCCGCGAGAATCAGTTTGGGATTGACGATCACCGCGCGCGCGATGCCGACGAGTTGTTGCTGCCCGCCCGAGAGCTGATTTGGAAAAAGATCTTTCTTCGCGACAACTTGAAAGCGATCGAGAATATCGGCAATCATGCTCTTGCGCTCGGAGGTTTTGACTTTTTGATACAACAACGGCGTCTCAAGATTCTCGTAAACCGTTAGTTCATCGATCAAATGATAGCTTTGAAATACAAAGCCGATATAATTCTTGTGCAATTCCGAACGCTGCTTTTCGTTGAATTTGTGTACAGGTTGGTCGAAAAAATAGTACTCACCGTCGTTCGGTTCATCCAGCATGCCAAGAATGTGCAGCAACGTCGACTTACCCGATCCTGAGGGTCCCATGATAGTGACAAACTCCCCGGGCTTGATTTCAAGATTGATGTCCTGCAAAACATACGTCTTGAGAAATTTGTTCGAATAAAATTTAAATACGTTTTTCAAACTGATCATTGTGTTCTCCGTCTTCAGATGTTTGCGAGTTTAAACATGTTTCTAGGGCGCACCGGCAAATACCCATGTGAGAGTCATTCATACCGCAACGACTCGACGGGATTTGCCAGCGCGGCTTTGAGCGACTGATAGCTTACGGTCAGCAAGGCGATCACCAAAGCCAGCGCGCCGGCCAAGATAAACATGCCGGCGCCGAGGTCGATCGTATAGGCAAAATTTTGCAACCAGCGATTTATGAAAAAATAAGAGAGCGGTGGCGCGGCGATAACAGCGATAAGCACCAGTTTCGCTAGGTCTCGCGATAATAGCCCGGCCATTTGCTCCACCGAAGCGCCGAGCACTTTGCGAATGCCGATCTCTTTGGTACGTTGTTCGGCAGCGAATGAAGCGAGTCCGAACAGGCCGAGACATGAAATAATAATGGCGAACACCGCGGCGTAGGTAACGAGGGATTCCAGGCGTTTCTCGGCGCGGTACTGCCGGTCAATGTCTTCATCTAGAAACGAAAATTCGAATGGCTGGCTCAGATTGACGGCTTTCCATTTTTGCTCGATGAACGACAGAGAAGCCGGGATCTCCTGCGGCGCGACTTTAACGAGAACGTGTGACAGCGGCATAGAGTCACGTACATAAAGAACTGCCGGCTGAATGGCGCTGCGCAAAGATTGAAAATGAAAATCTTTCACCACGCCGATGATCGTGGGATTAGCCGGAATGGCGCGGCTTTGAAATTTTGTAAACGTCTGCCCCACCGGCGAGGTCAGCTCAAATTCCTTAATAAAGCTCTCGTTGACAATCACGGCCTGCGTAGCGTCGGTGGAAATCTCGCGCGAGAAATTTCTGCCGGCGATGAGCCGCATGCCGAGCGTGGGAATGAGATCGTAATCCATCCGATAATGAAATACCTCGACTGTTCTTCCCTCTTTCTCTACGCCGGTGCTGGATGAGCCTCGTGCAAACGAGCGTGACATGGCGGTGACCGCAGCGATGTTGGGATGGCCGGCCAGCTCGTTCTTCATAAAATTGAAGATTCGATCACCTTGTTCGATATTTTGAAAACTAGCACGGGTGGGAAGAACAACGATTTGTTCTGTTTCGAATCCAAGATCCTTTTGCGAAAGGAAGCGAAACTGTTGGGCCATCAAAAGGGTGATGGTCATGAGTGCAACCGAAAGCATAAATTGGGTGACGACAAGCGTTTTGGTGAAAAGGTTCTTGCCGCCAAATTTCAGTTTATTTTTGAAAAGTTCTGTCGCCGGTAATTTTGAGAATCGCCAGGCCGGATAACCGCCGGCAACCAGGCCGGTAAGAATTATCAGCCCCGCCAACACCGCCCCAAAGGGCCATTTTCCATATCCGAAAGCCAACGTTCGATCGGCAAGCTTCGCGAAGGTTGGGGCCAGTGCTTCCGCAGCGCCCATTCCCAAGATAAATGCGAGCAGGCTCAGCGCCAGCGTTTCGAAAATAAATTGTCTGAAAAGCTGCTGCCGCCCGGCGCCCAGCACCTTGCGCATGCCGAATTCTTTGAAGCGGTTGGAGGAACGCCCCAGAGAAAGCATCGCAAAATTGAAACAGGCGATGAATAAGATCGCCAGCGCGATGCCGGAAAGAATGAACAGGGTCGTGGGGTTGCCGCGAGGGGATAAACCGTTGCCGCCGGCAATCGCACCGAGATGATACGAGGTGAACGGTTGCAGCTTGATTTGAAAATCGCTCAACGTGAGCTTCTCAGCCTGCAATAATTTTCCCAGATTTTTTTCGACGAAAGCGGAGAACTTCGCTTCGGCTGATTTGGCCTGAATGCGATCGGCAAACAACACGAACGTATTCGAATCAAAGCCGCCCCAATCCTGCAAAAATCCTTTGCCGAACACCAACTCTATTCTCTCAAACGGCAGCAGAAAATCAACTTTCAGGCTCGAGTTTTCCGGCATAGGCGAAAAAACGCCGGCCACGGTCAAGCTTTGCTTCTCGTTGCCCAAATCAAAAAAGAGCACTTTGCCAATGGGATCCTCGCTGCCAAAATATTTTTCGGCCATCGCCTCGCTCAAGATCACGCTGTTGGGATTCCTGGTCGCTGGCTCAGCATGTCCTTGCGCGAGCGGAAAACTAAACATTTCGAGAAAAGCCGGATCGGCGAAAAGAACCGATTCGACAAACATCTTTTCTTCGTATTGAACCACCGTCTGTGTGCTCAAAAATCTCACGGCCTTTTCGATCTCCGGGATTTGTTGTTCGAGCGCCGG
>QEVD01000316.1 GCA_003576975.1 Candidatus Zhuqueibacterota bacterium | reverse complement strand
GCCGCGCTTTGCCAAGATGTAATTATCCGAGCGCTGAAAAAAATTTTCCTGGGGATGCGGATCTGCCACCAGGCGCGCGCCGCGCTGCGCCAATTCCGGCCCAAGATTGGAACGCTCGAAACCGGTGAGCCACAGCGTGTGCGCGGCAACTTTCGGATCGGGCCGGCCGATCATTTCAAATTGAATGTTGGCGACGAGATTTTCCAGCGGCAGCGGCGGATGTTCGATAAAATAACGCGAGCCAAATCCGCCCTGCTCTTCGCTGCCGTAGGCCACAAAATCGGCCCGGCGCTCAAGACGCGCGCCAACTCCAGCACCGCAATCACACCGGAAGCATCGTCATCGGCGCCGTTGTAAATGCTGTCGCCTGCCACCGGCCGGCGAACGCCGAGATGATCCATATGCGCAGAAAGCGAGATGGCCTCGTGGCGGCGTTTGGGATCACTGCCGGCCAGCTCGCCCACCACGTTCCAGGTGTGCTTGATCTCGGGCGGAGCGAGCGAACCGCTGATCTGAATGACTACGCCGTCGGGAATTTGTTGCATTGCATTTGCCGCGGCGGTGTTCAACAAAATGGCGCTGCCGCCTCCGCCGGAACCCGAGGCCGCGCCGAAGCTCGTGGGCAGTTCGGGCATTCTCGCGGCGAATCTTTCCCAGCGCGGCTGCCACTCTGCCGGCGTCGCAATCATCACCGCGGCCGCGCCCTGCTGGAGCATTGCAAAAACGTTGCGCCCGATTTCCTGCGCGTTCGCTTCTTCGGCATAATTCAGCAAAACAAATGCGCCGGGTTGCGGCGCCCCGCCGATTTCCAGCTTCTGAAACGGCCCGCTGATTTCTGCCGAGGCGAGCCGCCAGCACGCCATTTCCTGGCCGTGCCTCCATTCGATGGATTGGCCATTTGCTTGAAAGCGCAACGCGGGCGCTTCGGCAAAGGCTTGTTTGGTCAGGGGAATCGTTTGCAGAAACGCTTTTTGTTGATTGGCATCGCGATCGCCTGAGGGCGTGAGGCCGAATTGACGGAATTGCGAAGCAATGTAGTGCGCGGCGATCAACTCGTACTCCGTCGCGCTGCCGCGGCCCTTTAATGCATCACTCGCAAGGAATTCCATGTGAGCGCGGACATTTTTCTCCTGAACTTGGGAATGTTGATCCCCGGCCAGGGCATGATGAAAAGGAGACACAACATAGACAAGTAACAGCATGAGTACGCGGGTCATGCAAGACTCCCTGAAGAGATTTTAGCAACGATTGAATGTGTTATGCAGGCGTGCTGCTGCATATGCGAGGAGGATCATTATTTAAATCGGGCAAGCGCCGCGGTTGCGACATGGCAGCGGGTGAAAATCACATTGCAAGAATTGATGGAATTGAGCATTTTACCGGTTAGTCAAACGTAAGAATGCTTCACCGAAAGAATCATTCTGGAGCAAGCCATGCAAAATTTAAGCATCTCCGAAAAGCAGATGCTGGGAATGGTCGGTGAAATTTTTCGCGGCGCAAGGAAAAAACAATCGTTGCGGCGCGTTTTGTATGCGATTTATGTGCGCCATTCTCTTAACGAAGGGCGCCGGCAGGCAGATCACGGCCAAAAAATTCCACATGAGAAAGTCATGGAGGCGATGTGGAAGCAAATCGATACCGGATTGTCTGGACTCCGGAAGCGCAACGTAAACTTCGCGAAATCGTCGCGCAGGCTTCCAGTCTGAAAAGGCAGAATAATGGTTCGACAGAAGGATTAAAAAAAAATTGCCAACAAATCATTCTGTCTCTTGCTTGCGGCGAAAGCGCTGTTATCAAAATTCAGTTTTGATTGCCAGATTCACAGGATTCCTGCTGAATGGCAGGCGCTTCGGTTAAATGAAAAGCGCGATACAAGCCCTCCTCACCTCAGCTTCGGCAAATACCGCTCGCGCACGATGTTCATGTGATGCCGTTCGTGTCCCGTGATGATATATGCCAGCGCGCGCACGCTCACGGCGGCATTGTTGGCTGTGCCGAGCCGTTCTGTCGCCGTCGTTTCAAAACCGCGAAACAATGCCAGCGTTGCCGCGCGAATCACTTCAAACTCGCCGATGAAATCGAGCCAGGGGCGGGCATCGAAATTGGCACCGTTGATATAATCATCCTGCTCGAAGCCGGGGATCGGCGTCTGGTCGCCGCGGCCAATGCGCAACGCACGATAGCTCATGATGCGCTCGGCGTCGCAGAGATGGCCGAGTACTTCTTTGATGCTCCATTTGCCCGCCTCGTAGCGGGTCAGCGATTGCGCCTCTGATATGCCACGCAGCAACGCAAGCGTCGGCGCGAGTTGCTGCTGCAAAATTGTAAGAATATCGCCCTCCGGCACCAGCGCGATGTATCTGCCATAATAGGGATCATATTCGCCCGGCGCCGGGCGCGAAATTTCGGGAAGAGGCATATGATTTTCTCCAGTGTCTTTGTGCGTGTTTACGTTCTGTTGTCTTGGAAAGAGTATCCCTCCCGGAGGCATTTCGCCGTGCGGGGTCTTGGAAAATTTTTAAGCACCGCGCGAGTACTTCACAGGATCCATTCAGGATAATAGAAAGGAGGCATCGTTTTTCAGCAACACTCATTCCGAGGCGTCGCTTTCTCCCAAAACTTTGGGAACTCCTTTGATATCGAAATAAATTTTTTTGCCAAAGATTTCGCGCGTCGTGTCGGAGAGGTGGCCGAGCACGCCGAGAAAAATGGCGCCAGCAATAATCGCGATTCCCGCCCAGGTCGCAAACTTGCGGCGTTTGGGGTGACGTTCGGGATTGCGGTCAAGCAGCGGCAACACCAACAAAAAGAACACGAACGCGCCGTTGCCCAACACGCCCAGCCAGCCCGGCACATATTTCAAGCTTTGATAAACCGGCAAAAAATACCATTCCGGCTTGATGCCTTCGGGCGTGACCAGCGGATTCGCGGCTTGCCCGAGATGCGGTTTGACGGTGAAGGCAACGATGACGAGCAGCGCAAGCACGCTGTACGCGACGAGCGCTTCTTTTTTGAAATGATCGGGATAATACGGCCGGGCGCCCGCCGCGCGCAATTGTTCGTCATCCGGCTGCGGCTGATCCGTGCGCGTGAGCGGCGCGATGCGATGATAGCGAATCAAAAAAAGATGCAGCCCCAGCAAAGCCAGCAAGGCCAGCGGCAGCAGCGAGACGTGCAACGCAAAGAAACGCGTCAGCGTGAGATCGCTTACCGTCTCACCGCCGCGCACCAGGCGTAAAATAAAATCGCCGAGGAGCGGCACTTCTTTCGTGCTATCCGTCGCGACCACCGTGCCCCAATAGGCCACTTGATCCCACGGCAGCAAATAGCCGGTGAGCGAGAACAGCATGGTCACCAGAAAGAGCCCGACGCCCACCATCCAGGTTAGCTCACGGGGTTTTTTATATGCACCTGAAAAAAACACGCGCAGAATGTGCAGAAACACTGCGCTCACGATGAAGGTTGCGCCCCACACATGCAATTGCCGGATGAACCAGCCGAGCGTCACTTTTTCGGTGATAAACTGCACGCTGCTGTAGGCCGTGGCAGCGCCGGGTTTGTAATAAAACAGCAACAACATGCCGGTGCCGAGTTGCACAGCAAAAAGCAGCAGCGCGGTGAAGCCCAGAGTGTGCAGCCAGTTGACGTGGCGTGGTTGCGGTTCGGAGAGTTGTTCGTGGGTAAAGCGGCGGAGAAAATCGAGGGGAAGCCGTTCAGCAAGCCAGGATTTTAGGGCCATTTAGAATTTCCCGTTGAAACGTGTTTTTTGAATCATCTCGGCAGCATTAATGTGAAGAGTTGAATCTGTTCTGTTTCGTTTCGTCACGCCAGCATGATCTTGCCATCCTCGATTTTTACATTCAACTGCGGCAGGGGCTTGGGCGGCGGGCCGTCGATCACACTGCCGTCAATATCGTATTCCCCGCCGTGGCACGGACAGCGCAAAATTTCATCCTGCGGCTGATAGGAGACGATGCAACCGAGATGTGTGCACACAGCCGAGAATGCCATCAACTCGCCGTTTTGGCGGGAAACGATTGCCGGGGAGCCGAGCGCCAAACCGCTGACAAATTGGCCCTCCGCAATATCGCGATCGAGAATGGGCTTGCCGTTCACGTCTGAAAATTGGCGGGTGCCGCTGATGAAGTTTTTATTGGGATAGAGAAAAGCGAGCGCTGACCCGGCAAAAGCCAGGCCGGTTCCCCCAAACAGAGCGGAGAAAATTTTATCAAAGAAGTTTCGTCGCGTCATAAAGTACCTTCGGTTGCGTAAAAATGCTAGGCAAGGCCAGACCCTTGCCGGCTGTGGTTTAACACAGAAACGCCATGGCCGGGCCATAGCAGAACAGTTATGAATCGCGGCGCAGCGGCAAAAGTATAATGGCCGTTTTTCAGAAATTCAACAAGAAATTGCCTGAGCGGGAAAATAATAGTTGCGCTGCACTAACGGGTTTATTATATTGCCCGCGTTTTAAGACGTATCTGTTCTCACCATTTTCTTAAAACCCTCGCGAGCATTCAACAGAAGCGAACTGGAGGTTGTATGACTTATATCATCGCTGAGCCCTGCGTCGATGTGATGGACAAAGCGTGCGTCGATGTTTGTCCGGTCGATTGCATTTATGAATTAGACAAGACCCAATTGCAAGAGGGCGACCCGGCCTATAAGCAAATGCTGTATATTCATCCGACGGAATGTATCGACTGTGGCGCTTGTGAGCCGGAGTGTCCGCCGGCGGCGATTTTTGCGGAAAGCGAAGTTCCGGCGAAGTGGGCGGAATACATCGATTATAACTATCAAGCCTTCGGTCTAAGTCGCTGATCGCGTCGCATCAACTCTTGCGCTAGCGCCATCATGGCTGATGGCCTTCACGCCTGGTGAATCGCACAAGGAAGTCAAGAGTTGATGACTTCCTTTTTTTGTTTTTATGATGATTCAATGTAAAAGTGTGTACGACAAGCCGCATCCGAATGACGGGATGCGGGTGTATGTGGACCGGTTGTGGCCGGAAGGTATTTCGACGCGGCAGGCGGCGGTGGCGCAGTGGCTGCAAGAGTTGGCGCCGTCCTATGAATTGTGGCGGCACGGCTATGATCTCGAACAATGGCCGCAGTATCGCCAGCGCTATCGTGAGGAATTGAGCGCGCCGGACAAACGCAGCCTTTTCGAGGGCCTGCTCAAGCAAGCGCGCGAAGGCCCTCTGACGTTGCTGTACGGCACCTCGGATGGGGAGCGCAATAACGCTGTGGTGATCAAAGAGCTGTTGGAAGGCCGGCAGAGTTGAAGCTGCCGCAAGCTTGTTCACGCCAGGAAACAGGATGATGTGAACATGGAGACGTTGCTCATATTTTTTTCGTTTGCGCCGTTCGCCGCAGCGGACCGCGCAAATGAACATCTCTCAAGAGCCTGACATGCGCCTGCACGATGCGGGAATATGATCAGGCTCTTGTGTTTTAATTTTGTGCACCGGAGAGTTTTGCCAGGACTGGCGCCGTCAATGTAAGCTAAAATCCCTTCGGAGCGGAGGAATTTTTACGGCAAGCAGTTCACCTAATCAATTCAGGAGGCAAAATGGCTTGGCACGACTTCATCATTGACAACGACAATGTCATCCGGGGCATGCTCAAAACCAGCCACGTCATTGCCGTGGTTGGCATCAAGGACGAAACGCGGCCGCATGAGGCGGCGCACAGTGTTCCCGCCTATCTGTATTCCCGCGGCTACAAAATCATTCCGGTGAATCCCAATTACAAGTCGGTCTTCGGCATTCCCTGTCTTGCTTCACTCGAGGAGATTCACGAACCGGTCGACATTGTTCAGGTCTTTCGCGCGCCCAAGAACATCATGCCCCACGCGCTCGAGGCCCTCAAGATGAAGCCCCAACCCCGAGTTTTTTGGATGCAAACCGGCATCCGCCATCAAGAGGCGGCGCACAAGCTGGCGAGTTACGGCATTCAAGTCGTGCAAGATCATTGCATGTACATGGATCACCTGCGCCTGCTGCGCGCCGCGGCCTGAGAAGATTTTAAATTTTGGTTTTTCCCAGAAGGATATTCAACGCCAGGGTAATACAAGTTTCGTGCTGCTCATGCCCAGCGCAAGCATGCCAAAGGCCCGAGAGTTGAATATCCTTTTTCTTTTTGGGATGGCAACAATTCAGTTGGCATGGTACATGAGAGAGAATCAAGACAAAATTTTTATGGGTAAAACTATTGCCCCGAAATTATTTTGCCTTTTGCGATCAGAATACTCACCCGGAATGATGTTGATGAAGAGATAACGATGTGTAAAATCACGGCGAGCCGTCCGTAGATTGCAGAACATGTGTTTGTCAAGCGGTGAATCTATCCGATTCACGTTGCAGGTATTGCGCAAAAACAAATTGAATTCTATATTTCCAAAAATTTTTCTATGAACATCTACGTCACCCGCCCCATTCCGCAAGCCGGGCTTGATATTCTGCGCGCGGCTTATCCGGATTTCAAGATGAACACCGAAGATCGCGTGCTGGAGCGCCATGAG
>QEVD01000315.1 GCA_003576975.1 Candidatus Zhuqueibacterota bacterium | reverse complement strand
TCATCGGGCGCAGTGACGTTGATCAACAAGTCTGCAGGATCTTCCGGACTTTCGGTTACATTTATTAATTCAACTTCGGGATATTGTTCTTTGACGGCCTGCAATAATCTGTCGATGAGTTCTTGCTGCTTGAAATTGATCATGGTTGCAACTCCATCGCTATGGTGGTCACGAAATCTTCCGCCTTGGCAACCTGCCGTGATGCGGCTTTCTTGCTGATGGGTTCATCCGAATAATCTGCTCTGATTCGAATTCTTATCATCTCAACCAGATATGAACCCAATCTGCTGGGATAGACTTTTCGTCGCTTGATTAACTCGGAGTTGAAAGTAGATTGCGTCCATTTGTGTTCGGGTTTTGAACTGGTGATTCCCGCAACTGCCAGCGCTGAGATTGCCGCCTGAAAAGCGGCATAATACGCGCGGTTGGCCGAGGCGTCGTAATAGCCGTTTTCAAAGCAGTATTTTGCCAGGGCGAGATTGTCTTGCGCCTTCTTCAAAAATCCGTGCACGGCATTCCCTCCAATTGCTGAAAGACGTCAAAATATAGCCAAGACGATTTTCAATTGCCAAATAAATTTCCCCACGTGTAGAGACGTTCCGCCGGAACGTCTCTACACGTTCTTGTTGCAACCAGTCAATTTTGCGTACGATGCAGTCCGCCGACATTTTTGATCTTCCCCTTCAACATAAACCCGCACACCCTCAGCCCCGCTTTGAGCAAAGCCGCGCGCGATGCTTTATTTTGAATATTGCAGCGTGCTGCCGGCACTCGCCCGGCGAGGTAGCATGCCTGCTTCAATTCCTGCAAAATAAAACTGCCTAAACCTCTTTTGCGGAAATTCTCCTTGACTTCCATGTACAAATCCGCAAACGGCATGTTGTAATGCAGCATAAAACCGCCGGTCGCGACAATTTCTCCATTCCATTCCAAAACATATTCACCCGCCGGCTCAAGTTTGTGCTCGAATATCATGTCGTTCTCAGTTCTGCGGCGAAACACGACGCCGGGAATAGTATGCGTCGTCACGGCCTGATCGGCAAACAAAGCGACTTCAGAGTTTATGTTTTGAGCAAACTCATACAACATCGAGGTGAGCAAAAAATCATTGCTCTGGCATTCGATGAAGCGTGCTCCCGAAGCCGCGATCAATTCCAGGAAAAACTCGCCGGCATATTTTCTGAACGGAGGGATCAAATAAAATTCAAAAATCGTATCCCGGTCTGCGATTTCCTGGCCTTTTATTGCACCGTAACCGACAGGGGACTCGCCGCTGGTGAGAAGATAGGAATCCGTCCAGCCGCGTTCGTGGCAGGCGTTGTATCTGATTTGAAAATTGCATTCTTGGAGAAATAATTGGCGGAGAGGAAGGATTGCCGGCAGTTCGGTTTTGTGAACGTTGAATTTCATGTTTGGTTATGGCATAGATTCACAGACTTCAGATTATCTCAGTGAAAATCACTTCGCGGGTGCCACCAGGGCTTCATCGTTTTGATTGAACTCTTCGTGCCACCGCACATAATCAGCGCGCACACGCGCGACGTTTTCATCCAGATTTTCGGACGTCCAATCGCGCGTATCCACGGCGGGATTGAAACGCAGCAGCACGGTGCCGCGGCGCACTTGCAGCGATTTGCCCGGACACAACCGCCGCGCACCGCCAAAATAAATCGGCACGATGGGATATTGCAGATCCATCGCCATGCGAAACGCGCCCTTTTTAAACGGCCCGATTTGGCCGTGTTCCATGCGTGTGCCCTCCGGCATCAGAAACAGCGAGAGGCGTTGCCGGCGAATGCGCGCGTAAGCGCGGTTGAGCGTGGCAATGGCGCGCTCGGAGTCCTGGCGTTTGATAAAGATCTGGCCGGTGAGCAGTCCCATAATCGCAAACGGCGGGTTATAGAGAAATTCATGTTTCGCCACGAAACGCACCGCCGGCAATTGCATGGCCAGAATCAAAAAAATATCCAGCGTCGAACTGTGATTGCCGATGTAAATCGCGGGATGTGGCGTGGGTTTTTGCAGATATTCGAACTTGATTTTGACCCCGGCACAAAACAAGACGAAGCGTCCCATCCAGCCGCCGAATTTCGAGACGAGAAAATTTTTTGCCTGCCCGAGCGTCAGTATGCTGACGGCGATGATGACAAGCATGCCGGTGATCAGCGCCAGCAGCGTCATGACGGTCAAATAAGCGGTGCGCAGCCCGCTGACAGAATTGTTTTCGATGATGCGTCTCCTGGCGTGGAATCGTGCAAACGGTTTGGCGTCGATCAATCAGCTTTTCATGTTGACGTACTGCAACGGAACTTTTACATTGCTTTCGCGCGCGAGTTTGATGACGGCCTGAAGATCATCGATTTTTTTGCCGGTAACACGCACTTGCTCGTCTTGGATCGCGGCCTGCACTTTGAGTTTGCTGTCTTTGATCAGTTTGACGATTTCGCGCGCCGTGTCTTTGTCCAGGCCTTTTTTGATCTTGATTTCGACTTTGACGGTTTTGCCCTGGCCCGGCTCAACCTCGCCGAACTCGAGGGCGCGAGGATCGATTTTACGTTTGGCCAGGTGAATCGACAGAATTTCGCGCACCGCGCGCGCCTTCATCTCGTCTTCCGTGTGCAGTTCGATCTTCATTTCTTTTTTGTTGAGTTCGAGCGTGGTGTGGGAGCCGCGGAAGTCGTAGCGCGTCGCCAATTCTTTTTTGGTATTGTTGAGTGCGTTGTCGACTTCCTGCAAATCCACGTCGCTGACAATGTCAAACGATGGCATGGCTTTTTCCTGCTGAATTTGGTGGTCGCCCTTGAAATCCAGGCGGTAATTCGATAAATTGTCGCGTTAATGTACGGCCAGCTTGACTGATTCGCAAGGGCTTTTTCGGCGGCGGTTTGCTGTGAATCGTGTTTTGATCAAGCAATCGGAGAAAAGTTTCTTAAGTCGCGAGGGAGAACATATGTTTGAAACCCAAATTTCCGCTTTTAAGCAACGCATTGCAGAGTACCGAAAAAAATCAGACGAATATTATCAAAAAAAATTACAACAAGGCCGGCAACTCAAGGAAAAAGGCGAAGCGACCTACCGGCGCTACGAAAAATATATCCCGGTCATCGCATTCGTCGCGGGTTTCTTATACGATTCACTCACTCTCACGCGCATCGATGCCTGGATCGACAATGTCATCCTGCTGGTTTATACGCTGCTCGCCGGCGTGCTGCTCATCATTCTCGGGCGGGTGGAACGCGGCCAGTTGCGCGCGCCCTGGCTCAGCGCCCGCCTGGAATGGGTTACGTTCGCGCTGCATTTTTTGTTCGGCAGCTTGTTGTCGAGTTATGTTGTGTTCTACTTTAAAAGCGCGGCGGTGGCGGACGCATATTTGTTCATCGGTCTGCTGGTGGCCTTGATGCTGGCCAATGAATTCTTCGCGCATCGCTTCCAAAGCGTGCGCACGCTGGTCGCGATTTATTTTTTCTGTAGTTTTGCTTTTCTCACGTTTTTTCTGCCGGTGGTGACGCGCGTCATGAATGCCTTCATGTTTTTGCTCAGCGGCGTGCTGAGCCTGCTGCTGATGGCGGGCATCTGGTTTGCGATTTACGGCAAAGACATGGCGGGCTTCAAACGCGATCTCCGCATGTTGCTCAAAGCGCCGTTGGCGATTTTTGCGGTGCAGATCATTTTATACTTTTTCAACTGGATGCCGCCGGTGCCGCTTGCGTTGAAAGACGGCGGCATCTATCGCAGTGTGCGCCGGGTTGACGAACGCTATGAAGTCAAATATACCCAGCCGCGCTGGTGGCAATTCTACAAAGACGACGATCGTAATTTTGCTTACTCGCCCGGCGATTCGATTTATTGTTTTGCCGCCATTTTTGCACCCACGGATTTGAAACAGCGCATTGTGCATCATTGGCAAAAGAAAAACGAGGAGGGCGATTGGGTCACGCGCGATCAAATTGCCTACACCGCGCGCGGCGGCCGCGACGGCGGCTGGCGGTGGTTCACGCGCAAGCGCAATGCCGAGCCGGGCAAATGGCGCGTCGAAGTCCGCACTGAAAGCGGGCGCCTGCTCGGACGCATCTCCTTGAACATTTATGAAGCCTCGGAGAAACCAACTGATTTTAAGGTTGACTATTTGTAACCGGCCTTGACTTTGGACGTCTATTTTCGCTACCTTCGCCGCTGCATTTGCAAATGATCTCAAGGACGATAAATGAAACGTATTGCGGTTTTAACCAGCGGGGGTGACGCGCCGGGCATGAATGCCGCCATTCGCGCCGTGGTGCGCACCGGGGTGGACAAGGGCTGGCAGGTTTTCGGTGTGCGCCACGGCTATGCCGGCTTGATTGACGACAACTTTGTGGCGCTCGGCGCGCGCGATGTCGGCGGCATATTGCAGCGCGGTGGAACCATTTTAGGAAGCGCACGCTGTCCGGAATTCCGCACCGACGAAGGCCGCATGAAGGCATTGCGCACGCTGCGCCAGCGCCAAATTGACGGCCTGGTGGTAATTGGCGGCAACGGCTCGCAAACCGGCGCACACGCGTTGTCGCAAACCGGTTTTGCCGTCGTTGGCGTGGCTTCGACGATTGACAATGATCTTTATGGCTCTGAAATCACCATCGGCGTTGACACGGCGCTCAACATCGCGCTGGAATCGATCGATCGTCTCAAAGTCACAGCCTCGTCGCATCAACGTGCGTTCCTCGTGGAGGTGATGGGCCGTGATTGCGGCTATCTTGCCTTGATGGCCGGCATTGCCGGCGGCGCGGAGGCGATCATCGTTCCGGAAGTGGAGGCCGATCCTGAAGTCGTGGCGGCGGATTTGCGCGCGGCTTACGAACGCGGCAAAGCGCATGCGCTGGTTGTGGTTGCGGAAGGCGCAAAATACAACGCCGAGGCCATGGCGCATTATTTTGCTGATCATAAAAAGACGCTCGGCTTTGATTTGCGTGTTACCACGATCGGACATGTGCAGCGCGGCGGCGTGCCCGGCGCATACGATCGTTTGCTGGCAACCCGGCTGGGCGCAGAAGCAACCGAGCAACTTGCACAGGGCACACACGGCGTGTTGGTCGGCATGCTCAAAAATGAAATCGCGACGACGCCGCTGGCTGAAGTCGTTGCAAACAAAAAGAATCTCGATCTGAGCCGTTTGGGATTGGCGCGTGTCTTAGCAAAGTAATTCAAGCAACGGCCGGCCGGGAGTGAGTAAAGAGAATTTTGGCAGTGCCTGGCAGTTGGCCGGATGATCTTTGAGTGAGGCGTTATATGTTTATTGGTCACTATGCCGTGGCGTTCGCGGCCAAAAAATCTGCACCAAAAACTTCGTTGGGAACGTTGTTTTTTGCGGCACAGTTCATCGATTTGTTATGGCCGATATTTTTATTGCTCGGCCTTGAACACGTTCGCATCGATCCTGGCAATACCGCGTTCACACCTCTCGATTTTTATGATTATCCCATCTCGCACAGCTTGCTCACCGTATCGGGCTGGGCGCTGGCATTCGGCTTGATTTATTTTGCGCTGCGCCGGCATGCAAAGGCTGCCGTTATACTAGGCCTGTGCGTGCTCAGCCATTGGATACTCGACCTGATCACCCATCGCCCGGATTTGCCGCTTGCGCCAGGTGCGCAAATTTATGGCGGGCTCGGTTTGTGGAATTCGGTTGCCGCCACGGTTCTGCTCGAGGGCGCGCTGTTCGCGCTTGCCGTGCTGTTCTATGCCCGCACGACAAAGGCAATCGATCGCATGGGGCGCTATGCTTTTGGGGGATTTGTGGTGTTCAGTGTTTTGCTTTATGTTGGAAATGTACTCGGCCGGGAGAATCCTCCGCCCAACACCGAGGCGCTGGCGCTGTTCGGATTGTCGCAATGGCTCATCGTGCCCTGGGGTTATTGGATTGACCGGCATCGCACCGTATCTGCGTAAACAACGCTCAAGATGCGCCCGCGAGGGCTGCCGAATTTTTGAAAGTTTAAATGATGCGGTGTTTACCGCAACTTCATTCTCTTTATGTCATCAGGAGCTTGACATGACTAAACTCGTTCTCTTACGGCACGGCGAAAGCACGTGGAACAAAGAAAACCGCTTCACCGGCTGGACCGACGTCGATCTGACGGAAAAGGGCGTGCAAGAAGCCCAAAACGCCGGAAAAGTTTTGAAAGAAAACGGCTTTGTTTTTGATCTGGCGTTTACCTCGGTTTTGAAGCGCGCAATTCGTTCGCTTTGGCTGGTCTTGGATGAAATGGATTTGATGTGGATTC
>QEVD01000314.1 GCA_003576975.1 Candidatus Zhuqueibacterota bacterium | reverse complement strand
TCATCTCGCCGTGCAAGTCGACGGCAGCAGCCTCAAATGTTACATCGACGACGAACGGTTGATCAACATTCCCAAGAGCAGCGAATTTAAAGCCGAGCGCGTGGAAGTTTTTTTGGCGGGCGCAGATGAGGAGGAGCAGGCGGACGATCAATGCTGGTTCACCAATTTCACGGTGTCAGCCGGACCGGCCATGCCGCAAAACCAGCTCAGCGCCTCGGGCAAAAAAGTCCACGCCGGTGCTCAAGCAATTTGCCGAATTGCTCAAAGCCGATGCCACGCTGAGTTTTTCAATCGAATGCCATGACAACGAACTTCCCTCGGAGGGCGACAATGTCCGACTTTCGCAGGCGCGCGCCGAGGCGCTCAAAGAACATCTGGTAAGAGAATATAAAATCTCCGAGGAACAATTGAGCACCAAAGGCTGGGGAGAAACGCGGCCGCTGGCGGATGCGAATACGGTCGAGGCGAGAAAAGTGAATCAGCGGGTGGAGTTCATTCGTAAATGAGCAAATCCGGGGCAAGGTTCCTGCTGGCGCTGTTGCTGCTCGGCTGCGAAACCAAACCGCAAAATCCCTTGACTCAGCCGGAAAAATTTGCCGAGGTGTATGTTGCGCTGCTCAAGGCGACGCAGCTTGATTCGCTGCCGGCGGCTGGGCTCGATTCGCTGCTGCAATCCCGCGGTTATCAGCACCATCAAATACAAGAGGCCGCGCGCTATTATCGCGAGCATGCCGAGCAGTGGCAAGACG
Organism: Candidatus Zhuqueibacterota bacterium; assembly: GCA_003576975.1. Lineage (GTDB taxonomy): Bacteria > Zhuqueibacterota > Zhuqueibacteria > Zhuqueibacterales > Zhuqueibacteraceae > Coneutiohabitans. The sequence continues at coordinate 17,045 of QEVD01000314.1, read as the reverse complement.
TGCTGAATCTCACGGTGCAGCAGCTTGAGCGCGAAGCCAATCCGCCCGCCGCAGATTCGCTTGCAACGCCGAAATTGAAGCAGCCGGAATAAAACCCGGCCGCGCGAAACGGGCTAGGCGATTCGTTTTTCAAATATAAAATGAACTTTCGAAAGTTTTCGCCCACTGAAATCCCACTGAAAAAGGCGTTGTTGGCTCTGTGGGAGTTCTACTTCTACTGTGGGCAAAGGCTTGTTGAAGTTGCCTGAAGAGCTTCAGATTTCAACTTGCCTGAAAATCGGTTGGGCATTGCAGAACGATAGTTAAAGGATCCAATCCTTTAAGCAGGAGTGAACGGAGTAAACAAGGATTGGAAAAATTTCACGGCTATCACATCAATCATGTGAGGAGATTGCGAACATGCGAAAATATATGATTGCTCTTGCAGGGACGATTTTGCTTTTCGCGTCATCTTCGTGGGCCGGCTTGCCCGCCGAGCGCCGGCCGAAAAATATCATTCTTTTCATTGGCGACGGCATGGGCGTGGCGCAGGTGAGCGCCGGTAAAACCGTCAAGGGAACCTTGCAGCTCGAACAATGCAAAACTGCCGGTTTGATAACCACGCACGCATCTGATGCTTATGTCACAGACTCTGCGGCAGGCGCAACAGCTCTGGCGGCAGGCATCAAAACCTACAACAAAGCGATCGGCGTCGATCCCGACAAAAAGCCGGTGAAAACCGTGCTCGAATATGCTGCAGAAAAGGGCAAGGCCACCGGCCTGGTGGCAACCTGTACCATCACACATGCCACGCCCGCTTGCTTTGCTGCCCACGTGGATGACCGCAACAAGTACAACGAAATTGCCGAGCAACTCGCCAGGAGTCCGGTGGATGTCATGCTGGGCGGCGGCTGGGGTTATTTCGTGCCAAAATCACAAACGGACAGCAAACGCGAAGACGAACAGGATTTGTGGGCAATCCTGGCGAAAGATCGCACAGCCATCCGCACGTTGGAGGAATTTCAGAAACTCGCCAAGCCGAAAAAACTGGTCGGACTGTTCGAGGCCGGGCATTTGGGCAAAGCTGACAGCCGCACGGTCACACTGCCGGCCATGACAGCCAAAGCCATCGAAATTCTCGCGCAAAACAAAAACGGTTTTTTTCTGATGGTGGAAGGCTCGCAAATCGATTGGGGCAGCCACGACAACAATAGCGACTACGCGATTATGGAAATGGTGGATTTCGACGATGCCATCGGCGTGGGACTCGACTTTGCCAAGAAGAACAACGAAACCTTGATCGTGGTCACGGCTGATCACGAAACCGGCGGTTATTCTCTTTTAGGCGGCTCCGTTGCCGAGAAAACCGTCACCAAGACGGCGTTTACCACCACCGGCCACAGCGGCGTGATGGTGCCGATTTTTGCTTTTGGTCCAGGCAGTGAGGTGTTCGGCGGCATTCATGATAACACCATCGTCGGACAAAAGCTGATCGAGTACGTGAAATGAGCACGGCCATCAAAATACTTTTTCTCACGGCAAATCCCGAAGATGCCAGCCGCTTGAAGCTGGATGAGGAAATCCGCGCGATCAAGCAGGCGTTGCGCCAATCAGATTTCCGGGACAAGTTCGACATCGAACAACAAGAGGCTGTGCGCGTCAGCGATCTGCAAGGCTATTTGTTGCAACATAAATCCGTCATCGTGCATTTCAGCGGACATGGCAGCGCTGCCGGTGAAATCGTTTTGGAAGACGAGGCCGGGGAAAGCCATCCGGTTTCAAGTCGCGCGTTGGGCCGGTTGTTTGACGAGCTGAAAGACGATATCCGCTGTGTTGTGCTCAATGCCTGCTATTCGGAGAAACAGGCGCAGGCCATTGCCGAACATATTGATTGCGTCATCGGCATGTCCCAGGAAATCGGCGACGCTGCGGCCCTCAAATTTGCCACAGCTTTTTATCAAGCGCTGGGCTATGGCCGCGACGTGAAAACGGCGTTTGACTTGGGCTGTGCGCAAATCGATTTGGAAGGGCTGAACGAGCAAGACACTCCCAAACTCTTGGCGAAGCGAGTTGATCCCGAGAGGCTGTTTCTCATTTCCGAACATGAAGCTGCCATTACTTCTCCGGGCGCATCAAATACTTCGAAAAAGCCTTCGCGTTTAACCATGGGCCTGGCCGCGCTCGCTGCGCTTGGTTTGATTATGACTTTGTGGTTCCTGGGCTGGCATTTTGGGCGGGAGGCCCGTGAATCATCGAACTTGCACGCGGTGGCAGAGTTGCAGCGTGCCAACGGCGAATACGCCGCCGCATGGGAATCGCTCGAACAGGCAATCGCATTGCAGCCGGAATCATCCGAACTGCAACAGGCGCAAATGCAGTTGGCCATGGATTGGCTGCGCAATATCCGCGTACCTGAAGGTCAAACGTTCACCGAGATTGTCAACAAAACCATTGCATGCCTTTATCGCAATGTCGCCATGAACAAAAGCGCCGCCAGCGCGGATGTGCTGGCGCATATTGGCTGGGCAAATTTTCTCAAGTGGCGTGAAGGCGCGCGTGGCCTCAAAATCGAAGAGAGCTTTCAGGAAGCATTGAATGTGGATCCGGACAACGCTTATGCGCATGCCATGTGGGGATTTTGGATGCTCTGGCAAAACCGGAAATTGGAGGAGGCCCAGCCCCACTTCGCGGCAGCGCTGAATAACGGGAGAGACAAGGAATTTGTCCGCAGACTTCAGCTTCAAGCATTGCAAAATATTCGCAACGACGACTATACCCTGGAGTTGATCCGCGTGGCGAATGAGATGAGAAAGAATAATGAGGATCTGCCCCCGGAGCAACGCCGCAGGATTGAAAGTTACGTTTATTACATGTACCGGCGCGAAACGCTGAATGCCCTGCCTGCGATTCTGCCGCCCGCAGATCATCTCGCGACCTACAAATGGCTGACGCAGGATTTTGAAGACGTGGGCATGCTCCAACGCTTTTGGATGGCGCGCTTGACGGAAGCCGCCGGCGATTTGCCGCAAGCGCTTGCTCTCTATCGCGCCTTGAGCACCGAGCCGGATTTCGAACGGTTTACGCTATATGAGGAAATTACAGCCGGAATCAAACGCTGCTCCGGGCAGGCGCCGTGAAATGGTTTGGAAACCGCCCGGGCTCTTCATTCTGCTGCTTGATTCTGTTGATGAACACCTTATTAATCGCAGCATTTGATGCCGGACACCTTGAAGAGACTATTTTGAAACCCGTAAAAGAATCCGTGAAGATCCGTGTTTATCCGTGGCTGTAAAAAACATGCCCAGTAGAGAATCGCAGCAAACCGCGCCTGGTTATTTTTTTTCCAAGACAGCTTTAACAAGTCCCCGCACCGCGTTGCACAATAAAATTTCCTCTGCCCTCTCCAGTTCTTGCGGCAAAAGAATTTTCTCCTCAAGCGTGAATTTTCCCGAGGCAACCAGATGCGCGCGATACACGCCCGGCAGCACGCCACAATCCAACGGCGGTGTGAAATAGCGGCCTTCACTTTTGATGATGAGGTTGCTGCGGCAGCCCTCGGTTATCTCGCCGCGTTCATTGCAGAAAATCACATCGAAGAATCCCTCCGCTTCCGCCGCCTTTAACTCGCGATCGTACAACTCCCGCCGCGTGGTTTTGTGAAAAAGAAAACGATCTTGCGAATGCGTACGCAGGTTGGCAAGCCTCACGCGAACAGGCTCGCTTAGTGTTGCCATTGGCGCATGCGCGATGCTGATCCCGCCTTCGCGATCCAACGTGAGTCGCACACGATAACTTGCCGGTTCTTCGTTTAGCCTCGCCGCATACTCGCCGAGATGGCGCAGAATCTCCTTGCGATCAAAATGAAAATCAAAATATTTCGCTGAATTTTCCAAGCGTTGCAGATGCTCATGCAGCAGAAACCAGCCTTCGCCGCGCTCCCAGCGCATCGTTTCGATGAGTTGGAATTCTCCAGCATTCTCCGTCAAAAAGCGCGCTTTCAACAGGCATTCGTGATATTCGGCGTTGCTGTCCGAATCCCACACCACGCCGCTGCCGATGCCCATCTCGCCCGCGCCGGTTTGCTTGTCCAATTGCACGGTTCGAATCGCCACGTTGAACACGGCGCGGCGTTGCGGCGAGAAAAACCCGAGGCTGCCGGTGTAAATGCCGCGCGGCTCTTTTTCCAGTTCATGAATGATTTGCATCGTGCGAATCTTGGGCGCGCCCGCGAATCTTGGGCGCGCCCGTGATCGAGCCACTTGGGAACAAGCAGCGCATCAGCTCCAACACAGTGATTTCATGCTTCAACTCCGCCGTGATCGTCGAGGTGGCCTGCTGCACGGTTTCGTAGCGCTCGATCTCGAAAAAACGCGGCACGTGTACGGTTCCGGTTTGCGTGACGCGGCCAACGTCATTGCGCAGCAGATCGACGATCATCAAATTCTCTGCGCGATTTTTTGCGGAATTTTTCAACCACTTTTGCTGATGCTCATCCTCGTCCAGCGTGCGGCCGCGCCTGGCCGTGCCCTTCATGGGTTTGAGGGTAATGCGATTTTCCTCGCATCGAAAAAAAAGCTCGGGCGAAAACGAGAGAATCGCATGATCCGCCAGCGAGAGAAGAGCAGCATAACTCACGCGCTGATTGTCGCGCAAACGGCAATACAAATCCGCCGGTGAATGCGGCCAGTCAAATTTTAATTTGAAGGTGAAGTTGACTTGATACGTATCGCCTGCCGCAATGTACTCTTTGATGCGCGTGATCGCGTCTTGATATTCTTTTTCGGAGAGATTGAAAAAGATATCAGGAATCTCCCCGGACGAGACCATGTTTTTCTGCACGGGGATTTGCTGTGAAATACGCGCAATCTCCTGCTCGCCGTTTTCAAAAGCCCGCAAGCGATGATTATAAATGATGGGGGAATCGTAAACGCCAAACCACAACAGCGGGAACGTTGTCGCGACGGGAAAATGCAATCTCTGCTCGAACGCATAACCGGCTTCGTACGCCAGAAATCCCGCGGCATAATAACCCTGCTTTAGCGCACGATCGATCTCAGCGAGGCTGGCTTCGACTTGGTCGAGATCATGGCATTGGATGACGGCTGCCGGATCGAGGAAAAGATAACTGTGAAAATTGTCGTCATCGCGGCGGGTGGTTTCGAGGAAAAGCGCATTGGGTTGATTGGCGAGCCAGTGGATGAAGGCGGAAGGAAATTCTTCTTTATCTAAAAACGGCATAGAAATTTTATTAAGTTGCCGGTTTCATTGAATCTTCTTCGTGCGTGAGACAGATGGGATTGGCATTGCAGATAATGGCTCGCCGTCCTGATCGGAGTAGAGTTCCGGCTCACCTTTTAACCAATCAAAAGCCCCGCCATAAAGGGCGATTTGAGTCATAACAGCAGCGGACAGTTCATCTTCCGTTGTGATGGGCAATCTCGTTTCTTTCGGTTGCTCGAATGCCATTTTTGCTCTCCGATTACCTGCTTATGAGCGGCTGCGTTCCCCCTAAAGTAAAATTTTAGACACACCGCGCAAGGAGTTTCTCTTGATATTGGGTTAATGCTGCGTTATTTTCACTGTGAACTGACAAGACTCAACCATTTTTTTGTTTGACAGCGACTATCCGACGATAAGCAATGCTACGGCCAAGCCGTGGCGGATCGGACCACTAACGACTTTGTTTATGACATCACTTTTCGGCATAAATTCGATCAACAAGAGATGAGACTGAATCACCTCCGCCAGCTCCCGGCGGGCATCAAAGACTATCTCTTCGACGAGGCGCAGGCCCGGCGCAGCGTCGAGCGAGAGATTACCGCAACGCTGCGGCAGCACGGCTATCGTGAGATCATCACGCCCACGTTCGAGCATTGGGACGTGTTTGCCGCGGCCGGCAAGAACGGCTTGCAGGACAAGATCTACCGCTTCCTAGATCGTGAAGGCAATCTCGTGGCCTTGCGTTCGGATTTCACTGCGCAGGTGGCGCGCATCGTTGCGACCAAGCATGCCGCGCTCGCGTTTCCGTTGCGGCTGGCTTATTCTGGCAAAATTTTTCGTTTCGAGGAATTGCACGCCGGCCGCAGCCGCGAATCCTGGCAAGTGGGTTTCGAGCTGCTGGGCGAGCCGGGAATCGAGGCCGAAGTCGAAGCGCTTACGTTGATCGTCCGCATTTTGCGCGCTCTGGAATTGCGCGGGTTTCAAATCAACCTGGGAACGATGGCCTATTTTGACAGCCTGATCGATCAAGCCGGCCTCGATGATAAACAACTCGAAGAGATCAAGCGCCTGCTCGGCCACAAAGATGTCGACACGCTTCACGATTTTCTGCAAAAGACGAAATTGCCCGCAGCCACGATTACTGCATTGACGCATCTCATCGACCTGCACGGTGGCCGCGAAACGCTCGCGCAGGCGGCAGCAACTGCTCCCAATGCGCAAGCCGCAACCGCGATCCAACATTTAAATCAAATTTATGATCGTCTCGAAAACGCCGGACTGGCGGAGAACCTTGTCATCGATCTCGGCGAGGTGCAGGGCATGGGTTATTACAGCGGCGTCATGATCAAAGCTTATGTTCACGGCCTCGGCTATGAGGCCGGCTCGGGCGGACGCTACGATCATCTCGTTTCACAGTTCGGTTTCGATTGTCCGGCCGTCGGGTTTTCATTCGACGTTGACCGGCTGGTCGAAGCCGTGTCACAAACAGCGGCCTGAGCACCGCAATCCGCAATGCGAAATCCCCAATCTGAAATCACGCTGGCGCTTTCGAAAGGCAAGCTTTTTGAGCCGGCAATCAAGCTCTTGCAACGCGCCGGCCTCGTGCGCGATGCCGGGTTGTTCAACTCGCGGCGCTTGCGTTTCGAATCTGATACACAGGAATCTTTTCGCTTCCTGCTCGTCAAAAATAGCGACGTGCCGACGTATGTCGAATACGGCATTGCCGACGCCGGCATTGCGGGACTCGACGTATTGCTCGAAAGTGGCGCGGAAGTCGATGCCCCGCTGAATTTGAAAATCGGGCATTGCCGCATTGCCGTCGCGGGTCGTCCGGAAGACGCCGGCAAAGGCTACATTTTGCAATCGCAATTGCGCGTGGCCACGAAGTATCCGCGCCTGACGCGCGATTATTTTGCCGGCCGCGGCGCACAGGTTGAGATCATCAAGCTCGATGGCTCGGTGGAATTGGCGGCGCTGGTGGGCCTGGCCGACCGCATCGTCGATCTGGTTGAAACCGGCGAAACGCTGCGGCAAAATGGTTTGGCAGTACACGAGATTATCGGCGAAAGCACCGGACGTTTGATCGTGAACAAGGCGAGCCACAAACTCAAGCTCGCGCAAATCAACGAACTGATTGCGCGTTTGCGAAAGGCGGTGCATGAGAATTCTGCAAGCTGAACAGCCGCAACATTGGCAGGACAACATTGGCAGGAGCTGTTGCAGCTTTTTACCTATGATTTTTCCGCTGATGATAAAATCGAAGCGGCAGTGCGTGAGATCATTGCCGCGGTGCGCGAACGTGGCGATGAGGCGCTGCTGGCTTATACCCGGCAATTCGATCGCGTCGATCTGCAAGCGCATGAGTTGCGCGTGCCACCCGGCGCCTCGCCATTGGCGCATCAACAAGTGAGTGCAGCATTTCTTGAGGCGCTGGCCGTCGCGAGTCAGAATATCACAAGCTTTCATCAACGCCAGGTTGAGGCAAGCTGGGAATTCGAACGCGAGGGCGTGCGTCTTGGGCAACGGGTCTTGCCGCTGGCTGCGGTTGGCATTTATGTTCCCGGCGGTCGCGCGCTTTATCCCTCGAGCGTGCTGATGCTCGCCATTCCAGCGAGGCTCGCGGGCGTGCAACGCATCGTCATGGTTACACCGCCGCGGCCCGGCGGCATCGATCCGCATTTGCTGGTTGCCGCCGAGTTGGCGGGCGTGCATGAGATTTATCAAATCGGCGGCGCGCAAGCCATTGCGGCGCTCGCGTTCGGCACGGCCGCGATCCCGCGCGTCGATAAAATCGTCGGACCGGGCAACAGCTATGTCGCCGCCGCAAAACGGCAAGTGTTCGGCATGGTTGACATCGACAGCATTGCCGGGCCGAGTGAGATCGCGATTTTGGCAGACGAAACTGCTGACGCCGAATGGGTGGCGCGCGATCTCATCTCCCAACTCGAACATGATGTCGAAGCCAAAGCCGTATTAGTGACGACGGATGCGACTCTCGCGCAGCGTGTTGCCGCGCGAGTCAATGGACTGGCCTCGCAAGTTGCGCGCGCGGCCATCGTGCAAGAATCCGTGCAGCGCTATGCCGCGGCTTTTGTCGTGCGCTCGCTTGAAGAAGGCATTGCCGCAATCAATGAAATCGCGTCCGAACATCTCGAGATCATCACCGCCTCGCCGCGGTTGGTGGCGGAAAGAATCACCAATGCTGCCGCAGTTTTTCTCGGGCCTTATTCGCCCGTGCCGATGGGCGACTACATTGCGGGCACGAATCATACGCTGCCCACCGGCCGCAGCGGCCGCTTCAGCTCCCCGCTGGGCGTAAGAGATTTTTGCAAACACGTGAGCGTGGTGGAGTACAGCCGCGCGGCGTTCGAGCGCGAGCACAAACATGTTGAAACGCTGGCGGAGATTGAGGGGCTGCCGAACCACGCAGAGGCAGTGCGGGCAAGAAAAGACTAGAACTGATTTTGAACCTTAATTGGAGGTGCGGGCATGAATACTTTACAAGAAGCAGAAAAACTCATTTCCGCGATGACGCGCGGTGAAAAAGCACAAGTCTTGCAATGGATTGCGCGTGATCTCGGAGATGCTTTTCCCGGGATTGAAAGCAATCTCGATGTAGCCGGAGGTGAACCGTGCATCGTGCGCACGCGTATCCCGGTTTGGATTCTGGTACAGGCAAAGCGTCTTGGCGCCAGCGAATCCGATTTGCTGCGCAGCTATCCAGCTTTACGCGCCGAAGATCTGGCAAACGCCTGGGCATATTATCGCGCACACCGTGAGGAGATCGAGTCGCAAGTTCGTGAAAATGAGGGGGCCTAAAATATGGCGCGCCTATACTCTAACGAGAATTTCCCTCTGCCCGCCGTCGAAGAACTCAGGAATTTAGGGCATGATGTTTGACAACTCAAGCAGCGGGGCAAGCTGGCCAAGCGATGCCCGATGAACAAGTATTGACGTTTGCTATTGCTAATCAGCGCGTACTTTTAACATTGAATCGAAAGCATTTTATTCGCCTCCATCAGCAAAACCCCGCTCATTTTGGCATCATTGTCTGCACGTTCGATCTAGATTTTGTCGCGCTTGCGAATCGTATTCATGAAGCCATCATGTCGCAGGCTCAACTTGCCAGCAAATTGATTCGAATCAGCCGCCCAGGATAGCATCACCCCATGCCCAGACACGCCACCCTCTCCCGCAAAACCGGTGAAACTGAAATCACTGTCGAATTAAACCTCGATGGCAGCGTGTCGAATTAAACCTCGATGGCAGCGGCCAGCATGACATCAGCACCGGCATCGGATTCTTCGATCACATGTTGACGCTACTGGCCGTTCACGGTTTGTTCGATTTGAAAGTGAAAGCAATTGGCGACTTGCATGTTGATGCGCATCACACCGTGGAAGATACCGGCATCGTGCTCGGAGCCGCATTTCTGCACGCGCTCGGAGATCGACAGGGCCTCACGCGCATTGCCGCCAGCCATGTTCCGCTTGATGAGGCCCTGGCCCGCACGGTGGTGGATTTGAGCGGCCGCGGCTATCTGCATCTTGAGGCCAGCTTCAGTAGCGCCCAGGTAGGCGATTTTCCAGCAGAGTTGGTGGAAGATTTTCTTTACGCTTTTGCCGGCAATGCCAAAGCCACAATTCACGTCACGCTGCTCGCGGGGCGGAATACGCATCATCAAATCGAAGTCATTTTCAAATCATTGGCGCGCGCGCTGCGCGAGGCGGCTGCGATCGATCCGCGCCAGACGGGCATTCCCTCAAGCAAGGGCGTGTTGGTGTAGTCGTCATAAACAACAAAGCCTCGTACAGCAGTGCTGCGCGAGGCTTTGTCGTCCTTCCAGTTTGTCAGCTAACCACGAGTTAACAATCCCACCACCTCACAATGCGCCGTGTGTGGAAACATATCCACCGGCTGCACTTTTTCCAAATGATACTGCCGGCTGCAAATGTCCTTGAGGTCGCGCGCAAACGTTGCGGGATTGCACGAAACATAGACGATGCGCTGCGGCGCAAGCTCCAACAGTTTCTGGATCACTTTCGGGTGCATGCCGGCGCGCGGCGGATCGACGATCACCACATCGGGATTGCCCCAGCGCCGGATCAACACCGGTACCTGCGCCAGCTCGTCCTTCAAATCACCCAAAATAAAATGGCAGTTGGTGATGTCGTTGATGCGGCAATTGACGCCGGCGTCGTAAATCGCTTGCGGCACGATTTCGAACCCGACCACCTGCTTGGCCAGCGGCGACACAAAAATCGAAATGGTGCCGGCGCCGCTGTACAAATCGTAAACCGTCTCGTTTCCTGTGAGGCCGGCAAAGTCGCGCGCCAGGCCGTACAGAATTTCAGCGCCTTCCGTGTTGGTTTGAAAAAATGAATTCGCCGAAATCTGAAAATCGAATGCACCGATGCGGTCGCGCAAATAGCCCGGCCCGTGCAACACCAGCTCTTCTTCGCCAATTGCGACTTGCGCTTTGGAACGATTGAGATTGTGCACGATGGAGGTAATCTCTGGAAACTCAGCCGTGAGCTTGCGGCTCAAATCGGCCACGGCTTCGCGGCCGCCGGGCGGATCGGTTGTACGGCCTCGCGCACGACTTGCAACACGCGATTGCTGCGCTCGGAGAGCAGCCAGCACTGCTCCAGCGCCAGCGTCTTGTCGTAATGATTGGTCGAATGCAAGCCCAGCGCAAAGTCGCGTTCGCCGGAAATCTGATTGCTTTCGATTTCAGCGCGCGTGAGCCAGCGCTGGCGCGAAAACGAAAACTCCATTTTGTTGCGGTAAAAATATTCCTGCGGCGAGCCGATCACCGCCGCCACATTCGGCCGCGCGATGCCGGCGAGGTGTTCGATGGTTTCCACCACCTGGCGCTGCTTGTAGGCGAGCTGCACGTCATAGCGCAAATTCTGCAGCAAGCATCCGCCGCACTCGCCGAAATGCTGGCAGCGCGGCTCAACGTAGCTTTCGGACTGGCGCAGTACCGCCAGCGGTTTGGCTTCAGCAAAGGCTTTTTTCTTTTTGGTAATTTGTGCGCGCACGCGCTGGCCCGGCAGGCTTTGCGGCACAAACACAATATAGCCGTTCAATCGCGCCAGGCCTTTTGCGCCAAAGGCGAGGCCTTCGACTTCCAGCTCGATCTCGCTGCCTTTTTTAAGAATGTCGTTCATCTGGTTTCGAAGGTATGCTATAATCAAAAACCAATCTCAAACTTGCAAGGTCACCAATGCCCGCTGCGGCTCGGTGTGAATCTCGGGGCCGTTATCGCCGAGGTAAACATTGATCTCACTGCGCACACCGAATTCCGGCAAATAGACGCCCGGTTCAATCGAGAAAGCCACTCCGGGTATGATTGCGCGTGAATCGCGCGTTTCGTAGCTGTCGATGTTCACACCATTGGCGTGCACTTCGGCGCCCAGGCTGTGGCCGGTGCGGTGAACAAAGTAATCGCCGAAGCTCGCTTCGGTGATGTATTGGCGCACGATTTGATCAACTTCATATCCCTTTACCGGCTTTCCGGCCTGCCAATTTTGGCGTAAGAAGTCGACGCCGCGATCTCGCGCCTCCCGAACCGTGTCAAACACATGCTGCACACGCTCCGGCGGTTCGGCCCCGGCAAAGCCCATCCAGGTAATATCCGCAAACACGGCGCGCGGCGTTTTCTGTTTGGCCCAAAGATCGATGAGAATGACGTCACCCGGGCGAATCGGGCTGTACACGCTCGCCGTCGGCGCGTAATGCGGATTGCTGGCATTGGCATTCACCGCCACAATCGGCGCCGAATCTGTGATGCAATTTGCCGCGGCAAAGCGCTGTAAAATGAATTGCTGGACGTCGTACTCGTTAATCGGCGTGCGCGCTTGCAGGGCCGTTTCGATCATTTGAAATGCCTCACGTTGCGCTTCATGCACGACTTGCGCGGCGGCAATATGGCTGCGCAACTGCTCGGCGCTCCACTTCGCCTGAAACTCTTGAACGAGATTGGCGGAGGTTACGAGGTCAACGCCGAGCGAGCGCAACAACTCAATCATCCCGGCATCGACATAGGACACGGTCGGCACGTCGTTCATTGGCGAATATTCCATTGCGATCTGCCCGGCGGTGGGCAGCACTTCGCGCAAACGTTCTTGCATTTGCTGCAAACCGGCATACAACAGCATGCGTCCGGGCAAGGCCGGGTAACTTGTTTTTTCGATGGCATGCGCCAGCAAAGTCGGCTCGCCGCTTGCCGGGATAAAATAAAACCAGCGCCGCGTGATATGATAATCGCTCAACGAAAACAGCGCGCGCGCCACCGCATTGATGCCGTGAAAGTCATAAATCAACCAGCCTGCCAATCCCTCGCGCCGCAACGCCTCTTGTACGGCGTCAATATCGAGCAAAAAGCCGGAATGTTGTTTCAAGCCTCATTCTCCTTACGTGATACGGCAATTACAGGCGAAACAGAGCATGCCCGCATCTCCGCCGGCCAAAGGAACCAAAAGAGAATATACCGGCAAACGCGGCCATATTCCGAAGACTATTCATGTGCTTAGACTAAAAATGGGATCGTATTCGATCCGTTCGGCAGAAGGTAGCAGTTATCGATATTCGGCAGCCAGGCATACGCAAGCTGTAGTGCTTCGGATAAAGTAGGCGCAGAATGAAACCCTAAAGCAGTTACCAATGCGGAATCGAGATTGCTGATGAAAATGATGCGCGCATGCCCGGCTTTTTGCCGCGTCGACATTGCCAACGCGCCCGTCGGGTGATATTGCCGCTGCAACTGTTCGTGCAGACGTGACAAGTCTTTCTCGTTCAGCCAGGTTGCCAATTGCGCCGCGCCGGCGCCTTCCAGGCATTGCGCGGCCAAGATCACCACGCCGCCCGGTCGCACGGCTTGTATGGCATGATGCAACGCGCGATGCGCGGTATCATAATCGCGATCGTGGGGATAACCGCCACCGCTTACCAGCACCAAATCGGCAAGCTGCGCGACTGGCACGCGATAAATATCATCAATGCGGTGGCAGCACGCCGCATAAGCCTGCAACGGCTCGCCGCCGACCGCGCCAATGACTTGATTGCAGTCGTTTAAAATCGTGTGCAACAAAAAATCGATGGTTAAAAAGCGAAAGGCCTCCCGCATATCTTCCTGCAAGGGGTTGCCCTCGATCACACCGCCGCGGCAATGCGGGTGCAAGCGCGGAGAGAAAGGATCGAGTGTGAGCGCCGAGAGCCGCGTGATCGTCTCGGCGCCGGCGCAATCCGGCACAACCAGGCTTGGGCCGCCGTCATAACCGGCAAAGGGATGATGATTCACGCCGCCGCACACCAAGACACGGTCAAAATCGAGCAGCAGACGATTCACGAAAATCGGGGTGTTGCGCCGCGTGCGGCCGATGTACTCCATGCTTTTGGCGTCACGCGCGTCATGATAAACGATGCGCGGATGGCCATGCCCGGAGCTGCGGGCACCGAGCAACTGCGGAATGCCGTTGCGCCGCGCACCCCACACCCCGGCCACCAGAATCGTTATATCGCGTGACGAAAGCCCAAGGCGGTACAAACGCTCGAGCACGATCGGCAAGAAGACCCCGCCGCCCACACGCTGCGCCTCATCCGGAACGATGATTAAGACACTGCTCGCGCCACGGAAGACATAATCAAAATCATGGCACCCGATGGGATGCGCGAGCGCTTGCGAGACCAGGTTTTCCGGCTTTTGCAGGGTTGCAATAAATTTCGGCTTTAATTCGGCAAACCGGCGCGGCGCGCGAAAATCCGCCTGCACCATGCCGCGGCCGTATTTTAAATTGAGCTTCATATAAAATCAGAGTGATTTGCAGCATTGCGCAATTCATGAGCCGTCGAAGTTATTAGATTTTGCTTACAATGTCAACTTGTTTGGGCGGCAGAAAATGTTCTCTTGTAATACACTGCCAGACCAACTGTTTTGAGTTGAGACATTTTTTTGAATTTTCTGCAATATATTTGCTTCCCGGCTCTTTTGTTTAACTTCATTCAAAATTCTTGAGTTAGCGTGAGGCAGTTTTTGCGCGGCCTTTGGCACAATGTTAGCTAAAGAGATTAGCGAAGATTGATGTACAGAATTAATCAGTAATCTTCACGTTGTAGAGCGCCTCGCCGCACACTTCTAGGACGATTACTACTTTGGAAACGGCGATGGGGCGATTGATCAGATGATCAATCCAACAAAGGCTACCCCATCATCCATTATACTTCCATCCTTAAAAACTTGTTTTTAAGGACACCTACCCCAAAGAGAAGGGACTTGGTTTCGCGCGCCAAGTCCCTTTTTATTTTATAAAGCTTCAAAGTCTACCGGCACGAAATGCCATTTGAAGAGCCAGGAACCGGCAAAATTCGCTTGCCTTTCTGCACGGTGTTCGATACTTTGCCGCCACTTTGAACGCATTTTACCCAGCATGCCTCATCTATTTTATTTTTATCGTATTTGTGTTTGCCGGCCTGCGGCGCTATCGGCGGAAGCATAATGATTCAGATCAGAAAGCGCTGCCAGCAGTTTCAATCATTGTAGCCGCACATAATGAAGCAGCACATTTGGCAGAATTAATTCCCTGCCTGACTGACATTTGTTACCCAAAAGACTTGTTACAAATCATCGTTGTTGATGATCGCAGCTCGGACGACACGGCCATCGTTCTAAACGAGCTACGCCGGCAGCATACGTTTGAGCATTTGCGCATCGAAAATGTTTCACCGCGATACAGTCCGAAAAAATTTGCGTTGGCAGCAGGAATTCAGGCGGCACAGCATGAACTCATTTTGGTAACAGATGCCGATTGCAGGCCTGGTTCAAAATGGGTTCGCCAAATCGTTTCATCATTTCATTCAGATTGTGTTGCCGTGATCGGATTTTCACCAGTTATATGCCGACGCGAGCATCTTTCAAATATTTTGTCAATCGACAGCCTAGCGGTAGCGGCGTTGAGTCTGGCAGGCGCAGGCTGGCGCAAGCCGTTCTTAACCACGGGAAGAAATTTTGTCTATCGCAAATCTGCTTTCGAAAACGCCGGAGGCTTTGCCGGCTTTGAGAATGAGATTTCGGGCGATGATGATTTGTTGCTGCAGCGGATTGCGCCTCTTGGCAAGGTCGAATTTGCGCTAAATGCCTCTGCGCATGTCGTGAGTTTGGGCGGTCCGGAAAGCATTCGCGCCTGGCTGCGGCAGAAACGCCGCCACATATCCGCCTCAAAAAAATATGCGGCTGGCGTTCAACTCGGGTATCTCATTTTCCATCTCACTAATGCCGTAATCTGGCTTGCGCCGTTTTGGTTGGGAATGAAAGGGCTCCTGCTTTTGGCCGCCAAAATGGCGGCTGATTTTTGGATCCTACACCACACAGCCACGCGGCTCTCCTGGCAGCCGCGCTGGATTTTTCTAATAGGATGGGAGTTCATGTATGTTATCATTCACACGTTCGTCGGCGCATTCGCCTTTGTTGGAAAGATTCGCTGGAAAGATTAGCTGACAGCCTTGCACAGGATGATTCTCAAAAGCCCACACCGATTTTCAGACAAGCTGAAAATTGAAGCTCTTCGAGCAGCTTTAAAAACTTCGCCCGCAGAAGTAGAACGGCCACAGAAAGAAAAAGCCTTTTCAGTGGGATTTCAGTGGGCGAAACACCTTCAGAATTCTATTCTAACTTTGAAAAGCTAATCGCTCATAGAAAAATGACAACCCTCCCAATTCTTCATTCCGCCGGCCAAGCCGTAGATGCTTCCGCCGCTCCGCGTGTGGCCACGCGCGAGCCGAACCTCTGGAAGTGGGAGCTTCCTTTCGGCAAAGAAGTCGCCCTGTTTCAGCTTATCAAAACCTTCACCCCGAAACGGTTGTGGAATGCCGCGAAAATACTCAGCTCGTTCACGCTTGCGGCCATTCTCAAAAGAAATTTCGTCTGGGGCGTGCCACCGGTACTCACCATCGAGCCGACCAATATCTGCAATTTGCATTGCCCGCTGTGTGTGACCGGCAACGGCACGATGGAACGCGCCAACGGCCGCATGAGTTTTGACGCGTTCACGCGCTTGATCGACGAGTTGGGCGATCGCGTGATGTATGTGGTATTTTTCAATCAAGGCGAACCGTTCATCCATCGCAGCTTCACGGATTTCATTGCGTATGCGCATCGGCGTGGCATTTACACCACCACCAGCACGAATGCGCATTATTTTGATGCGGCTACCGCTGAAGCCACCGTGCGCAGCGGCCTGGACACGATGGTGATCTCGGTTGACGGCGCAACCCAGGAAACCTACAGCCGTTATCGCGTGGGCGGTTCATTGGAGAAAGTGTTACAGGGCATTCGCAATTTGGTGGCCGCCAAACGGCGTTTGCATCGCAAAACGCCTTATCTCTTCATGCAGTTTTTGTTGATGAAGCACAATGAGCACGAATTGCCGGCCATGGAGCGGCTTGCGAAAGAGCTTGGCGTCGATCGCCTGTTGAAAAAGAATATTCAAGTCGAAACGCTCGCAGAAGCGCGCGAATGGCTGCCGAGCGAGGAGCGCCATCGCCGCTATCATCTCACGGAAAACGATTTCACGGCTAAAAACGGCAAAGGCGTGTGCATTCGTCCCTGGGTAACAACCATGGTGAATTGGGACGGCACCGTCGTGCCCTGCTGCTTCGACAAAAACGGCCATCACACCACCGGTGATTTACGCGCTGCCAGCTTTGTGCAGGTGTGGGAATCCGGCGCTTACCAACAATTCCGGCAGAGCATGCTGACGCAACGCGACAGTATAGATATCTGCAAAAATTGCAATCAAGGCATCGGCTTGTTTGTTTGATCCGTGACGATGCCTCGATGAGGTCTT
>QEVD01000313.1 GCA_003576975.1 Candidatus Zhuqueibacterota bacterium | reverse complement strand
CGGTGACTTCGCTTATGACTACGGTTATTTCGAAATCAGCGGAGACAACAACGGTCAAGCCTGGGGCCCGAATTACGGCAAATATCTGATCGTGTGGAAACGCGGCAGCGACGGCGCGTGGAAAATGCATTTGGATATGTGGAACAGCCGGCCAAAGCCGGAATAGAACGATTGCGGATTTGGGATCGCGGATTGCGGATGATTAACCGATTCTTTGGAGAGACCTGTGCTCAAGAACTATCTCAAGATCGCCCTGCGCAATCTGGCGCGGCAAAAAGTGCTGACGTTTATCAACGTCTTCGGCTTGTCGGCCGGTTTGGCGTGCTTCACGCTGTTCATGCTCTACGCGGTGAATGAATTCAGCTTTGATCGTTTGCATGAAAAGTCCGATCGCATTTTCCGGGTTTATCGCTGGACTGAGGCCATGAGAGGCGACGATGCCGAGGGCGATCCGTATATGCCCATGCCTCTTGGTCCGGCGATGAAGCACGATTTTGCCGACGTCGAAAATTTTGTGCGTTTTCGCGAGGCGTGGGGCAAAGATTTTATTCGCGCAAACAACAGCGTCAGCCGCATCGGTGTCACCTTTGCCGATCCGCAGGTCTTCGAAGTGTTTTCCTTTCGCTTGCAGCGCGGCGACCCGACGACGGCCCTGCGTGAGCTGCGCAGCATCGTGCTGACGGAAAAAAACGCGCAGAGACTTTTTGGAGAAGATGATCCCATCGGCAAAACTGTTGAAATCAAACTGGAAAAAGAATTTGAGGCATTCACCATCACTGCAATTGCCGAAGACCTTCCGGCAAATTCTTCCATTCAATTCGAAGCACTGGCAAATTTTGAATTCTTGAACAATACCGCCTGGGGAAAGCGCTCGCAGGACAATTGGTTTCGCTCGTCGCTCAGCACGTTCGTTTTGCTTCGCCCGGGCAGCACACTGGCGAACGAGGCACAACGCCTGCTTGCTTTCCGCCAAAAATATTATCCCAACGAAGAGGCAGATTTGCGCAAACAGGGATTCTGGACCGGCGAGGGCGCGCCGATAACCTATGGTCTGCAACCGCTATGTGCCATGCACACCGACACGCGCATCTGGGGCGGCCCCACTGCGGCCATCGATCCCAAAACCGTTTGGATTCTGCTGGCGATTGCCGCCGGGGTGCTGCTCATCGCCTGCATCAACTTCACGACGCTGGCCATCGGGCGCTCGGCGGGGCGCGCGCGTGAAGTCGGCATTCGCAAAGTTGTCGGCAGCCAGCGCAGGCAGTTGGTGCATCAATTTTTGGTTGAGTCATTGCTCTTAAGTATCATTTCCGCGGTGATCGGACTGGCGTTGGCGCAAATGCTTCTGCCTTTCTTCAACAATCTCTCCGGCAAATCGCTGCAATTGTCCCTGACGCTTTACCCGGAAATCGGGTGGCTTTTTTGCGGGATGACTTTATTGACCGGACTTCTGGCAGGAAGCTATCCTGCGCTGGCATTGTCCGGTTTCCTGCCCGCGGAGGTATTAAAAAGCAAAGTCCGGCTTGGCGGCTCGAATCTCCTGACCAAATCCCTGGTCACGCTGCAGTTTGTGCTTTCGGTCGGATTGATTGTATCCACGCTCACTATTTTGCAGCAACTGCGTTTCATGAGATCAAAGTCGCCGGGCTTTAACAAGGAGAATGTCGTGGTCGTTGATGCCGATGGTGTCGATGCCAAACGCATTTATCCATTATTCCGCCAGGAAATCATCTCGCGGCCGGAAATCGCCGGTGTAGCCGCATCGGAGCTGGGGCTTGGCGCGGGCAAAGGCTGGAGTCGTTCGGGCTGGGATGACAACGGCAAGCACTATGAAGCCTATGAGTATTTTATCGATGAGAACTATCTTGCCGTGATGGATCTGCAATTGCTTGCGGGGCGCAATCTCAATCCGGCCATTGCGGCGGACAGCCACACCTCGATCATCGTCAATGAAACATTTCTTAAAGCTTTTGGCTGGACAAAAGAGGAGGCAATCGGTAAGCGATTGACCGGCTATTCTGAAAATGCCGAGCGGCTGCCAACAATCATCGGCGTGGTGAAGGATTTTCATTTTCGATCCTTTCACGAAGAAGTGCGGCCGCAGATGTTTCATGCCTTTGCCGACTACGCGCCGCTGAAGTTCTTTGTCCGCATCCGGCCCGGCGACCCGGCAGCGGCGCTGCAGGCGCTGCAATCCGCCTGGCACAATGTCGTTCCCGATTTGCCTTTCACCCATAGTTTCCTCGACGAAGATCTCGACGCTTTTTACAAAGCCGAGGCGCGCTGGGGCGCGATTGTCGGCTGGGCCGGCGGTATTGCGATCCTTCTGGGTTGCCTGGGATTGTTCGGTCTGGCGGCACTCGCGGCTGTGAATCGCACAAAAGAGATTGGGATTCGCAAAGTGCTTGGCGCTTCGGTTGCCGGCATTATCGGCTTGCTCTCGAAAGGCCTCGTCAAGCTCGTACTTGTCGCTTTCGTCATTGCCACGCCGCTGGCTTATTTCGCCATGGACAAATGGCTGCAAAACTTTGCGTATCGTATCAACGTCGGTTGGTGGGTATTTGCAATGGCGGGTGGAATTGCGCTCGTCATCGCGATCTTGACGGTGAGTTTTCAAGCCCTCAAAACCGCGCTGGCGAATCCGGTTGAGGCACTGCGTTATGAATGAATCGATTGCAGATTGGGGATTGCAGATTGCGGAATAAAAGCCAGTCAGGCATCCGAAATCCGAAATGGAGAGGCCATGCTCAAAAACTACCTCAAAATCGCGCTGCGCAATTTGAAGAAAAACGTGGTTTATTCGTCAATCAACATCGCCGGCCTGGCAGCGGGCATGGCGTGTTGCATTTTGATCACGCTTTACGTTTTGCACGAGCTGAGCTATGACAAGTTTCATCAGAGCGCCAACCGGATCTTTCGCGTCCGGCTCGATCTGGATTTGAACGGGGTCTTGTATCGCGAGCCTTCCATTCCGTTTCCGGCGGCGGAAGCGTTTGCGCGCGATTTCCCGGAAGTTGAAAAGGCGATGCGTTTCTATCGCAACGATGATTTCCCCATGATCGAGCTTGGCGACCGCCAATTCATCGAAGAAAGATTTTTCTTCGCCGATGCCGCTGTCTTCGATATCTTTGATTTTCCCTTAATCAAAGGCGATGAGAATGCCGCATTCAGCGAGCCGAACAGCGTGGTGCTCTCGGAAGACATGGCGCGCAAATATTTTGGCGAAGCCAATCCGCTCGGCCAAACACTGCGCTATCAAAAACAATTCGACCTCAAAGTCACCGGCGTGATGAAAGATGTCCCCAACAACACGCATTTCAAGTTCGACGTTCTTGCGCCGCTGCAATTTCAATTGAATCTGTGGGAAAGCCAGAGCGGGCCGAATGGCCGCCACAACCATTGGTTTTGGACCGGCGCATGGACTTATCTTTTATTGCCCGAAGCGCGCGCCGCCCAAAGTTTGACAGAAAAATTTCCAGCGTTCGTCACCAAATATTTTCCCGACCGCCTCAAAGGCGGCCTCACACTTTCGCTGCAGCCGTTGACGAGCATTCATTTGTATTCGCGCCTCGACAACGAAATCCAGCCCAATGGCCACGTTTTGTATGTCTACATTTTTTCGGCCATCGCGGTGCTGATTCTCGTGATCGCTTGCATCAACTTCGTCAATCTTGCCACCGCGCAATCCGGCACGCGCGCTAAAGAAGTCGGCGTGCGCAAAGTGGTGGGCGCGGAAAAATCGCAACTCGTCGGCCAGATGCTGGGCGAAAGCATCATTGCCGGAATGATCGCCATGCTGCTCGCCGCCGGTCTTGTCGAATTGCTCTTGCCTGCGTTCAATCAACTCACTGAAAGGCAATTGGAAATCAGCTTTCTGGGAAATTGGACCGGACTTCTTCTCATCTTCGGCTCGGCGTTGTTTGTCGGCGTGTTGTCCGGTTTGTATCCGGCGTTCTTCATGTCGCGCTTCAATCCTGTCGGTATTTTCAAAAAGACAACGGCCGTGGGTGGCGGCAATGAGAGGTTTCGCAAAGTGCTGGTGGTGGCGCAATTCGCCATCTCGATCATGCTGATCATCGGCCTCGGCGCGGTGCATCGCCAATTGCGTTTCCTGCAAGCAAAAGAATTGGGATTCGATAAAGAACAAGTTTTGTTCATCAAGGCGCGGCCGGCAGTGAATGCAAAATTCGACGCGTTCCGTAACGAATTGCTCAAAGATCCCGGCATTCTCAATGTCGCCGGCACCTCGAATATTCCCGGAGAGGGCGCGTTCGGCTATCGCTTCGTCCCCGAAGGCGGCTCCATCGACAAGCCGGCGATGCTGCCGTTGCTGCTCATCGATTATGATTTTCTTGAAACCGCCGGCATCAAAGTCAAACAGGGGAGAGGCATCACGCGAACTTCGCCGTCGGATCAAGCCGAAGCTTTTCTGCTGAATGAAAAAGCTGCGGCTTCGCTGGGCTGGAAAGACGACGCCATCGGCAAGAAGATGCAGCTCTTCGCGCCGGGCAGGAATGAAATCGGCAAATCGGGCTATATCGTCGGGGTGATTCAGGATTATCATTTCGAGTCGTTGCACCACGAGATCAAACCGCTGGTTTTGACGTATGCGGGCTGGCCAGATTATTACGCCGTCAAAATCGGGCCGGGCAATTTCGTCGAGCGCCTGGCCACGCTTGAAAGCACATGGAAAACATTTTCGCCGGACTGGCCGCTGGAATATACTTTTCTCGACCGCAAGCTGGAGCAGCTTTATGGCGGCGAGAAAAAATTGGCGCACGTGATCAATTATTTTACCATCATCGCCGTCATTCTCGCGTGTCTAGGCTTGTTCGGACTGTCATCGTTTGCCGCCGAACGGCGCACCAAAGAAATCGGCATTCGCAAAGTCCTCGGCGCTTCAGTGGCCAGTATTGTTTCGATGTTGTCATCGGATTTCATAAAACTCGTACTGCTCGCGAATCTCATCGCCTGGCCAGTCGGCTGGTACGCCATGCACAAATGGCTGCAAGGTTTCGCCTATTGCGCCAATCTTGACGGTTGGACGTTCATCCTCGCCAGCGCCGGCGCTTTGGGTATTGCGCTGCTGACGGTGAGTTTTCAGGCGATCAAAGCCGCGCTGGCAAATCCGGTCGAAGCATTGCGGTACGAGTGAATCGATTGCGGTTTGGGGATTTTGGATTGCGGAATAAAAAAAACAGTCAGGCGTCCGAAAGCCGTAATATAAGTTACACTTTAATCTTCAAAAATAGCCGAATTTTCAAGGATTTTCGTCCTTTTTGCAGAGCAGAGGTGTAACCTATATCGTGCTCGGAGTAGTAAACTCGCTTACCGCCATTTTCGCAAGCACAAAGCTTATTCGTTTATCAATGTTTTCGGGCTGGCGCTCGGCATGGCGTGCTGCATTTTCATGCTGCTGTACGTGCAGGACGAGCTGAGTTACGACAAGTTTCACCAAAATGCCGAGCGCATCTTTCGCGTCGTCTGCGATGAAAAAAATGAGGGGCAAGTCCGGCGTTTGGCCAGCACCTTCGCACCGATGGCGTCGCGGCTGCTCACCGAGTTCCCCGAGATCGAACGGGTGGTACGGCTCTTCGCTTATAATGCCACTGTGGCGTTGGGAGTGGAAAAACGATTTCAGGAAAACCGGTTTCTATTCGCGGACTCCACGGTCTTCGAAGTTTTTTCGTTCACCTTTTTGCACGGCGATCCTGGTACCGCGTTAGCCGAGCCGAACACCATGGTCGTCACCGCGGCCACGGCGCAGAAATACTTCGGCGACGAAAACCCGCGGGGAAAAATTCTGACTGTTGAGCAGCGTGACTTCAAGATCACCGGTGTGCTAAAAAATGTGCCGCACAGCTCACACTTTGATTTTGATTTTCTCGCCAATATCAACGGTATCAACAATATCATGGGGCCTTGGGTTTTGCAGCGCGGCTGGTTTTGGCCGCCGATGTATACGTATGTCATGGTTTCTTCGTCGGCTGCGGCGCCGGCAATCGAGAGCCGGTTGCCGGAGTTCTCGCGCCAGCATTTGCATGCAAATTTGGCCTTACGTCAAACTTTGCACCTGCAGCCGTTGCTGGATATTCATCTCCATTCCGATTTGGAAGGCGAAATCGCGCCGACGAGCAACATCGCTTACGTGTACATTTTCTCGGCGATAGCGGTGTTCATTTTGCTCATCGCCTGCATCAATTTCATGAACCTGGCCACGGCCCGCTCGGCCAATCGTGCCAGGGAAGTGGGCTTGCGCAAGGTCGTGGGCGCGCAAAAGCCGCAATTGATGAAACAGTTTTTGGGCGAATCTTTTTTTTACGCCGTGCTCGCTTTGTTGCTGGCGCTCACCCTCGTCGAGCTGTTTCTGCCGGTTTTCAACACGCTGGTTGGTAAGCAGGTCGAGATGCGCTACGCTGACAATTGGATTGTGGCGGCTGGCTTGCTCGCTCTTACGTTGCTCGTGGGAATGATGGCAGGAAGCTATCCGGCATTTTTTCTCGCCAGCTTTCGCCCGCTGCAAGTTTTGCAAGGGAAAATTCTCACCGGCGGCAAGCGCTCGCCGTTGCGGATTCGCGCGATTCTCGTGGTGACGCAATTCATCATTTCCATCGGTTTGATCGCCGTGACGATAATCGTGCACGCGCAGTTGCGTTTCATTCAAGACAAGCGCCTCGGTTTTGACAAAGAGCGCCTCGTCGTCATTCCGATTCGCGACGAGGCGGTGCAGAATAATTTTGCCGCGGTCAAAAACAGTCTGCTCGCGCAAACCGGCGTGGCGCAAGTGTCGGCGATCTCGAATTTCCCCTGGGCGCAGGGTTATTATGATTTCTTCATCCATGCCGAAGGGCTGAGTCCCGAAACGAAGCTGAACATGCCGACTCTGCTTGTCGAGCAGGATTTTATCCGCGCGTTGGATATGCAGATCATCGTGGGCCGGGATTTTGCGAAGGAACACTCGACTGACGCGCAGGAAGCTTTTATTCTCAACGAAGCCGCGGTCAAAAAGCTGGGCTGGGAATCCGCCGTCGGCAAGAAGATTAAAATGGAAAGCGTTGCCGCCGGCAAACCGCGCGAGGGCAGGGTCATCGGTGTGGTGAAAGATTTTCATTTGCGGTCGCTGCACTACGAAATCGAGCCACTCGTGCTGCTCGTTTCGCCCGAGCCTTATTATCTCGATAATATTGTCATCCGCCTTGACGCCGGCAACGTTTCGCAGGCTTTGGCGTCTTTAGAAAAAAATTGGCGTGAAATCGCGCCGCAGCGGCCGTTTGAATATTTTTTTCTCGACGAGCAATTCGACCAGCTTTATCGCAAAGAGCACAAACTGGCACAAATCTTCAACTACTTTTCGGCGATGGCGATTTTGGTGGGTTGCCTCGGCTTGTTCGGATTGGCCTCGTTCGTCGCCGAGCAAAAGACCAAAGAAATCGGCATTCGCAAAGTGCTCGGCGCTTCCGTGTCCGGCATTGTGTTGCTGCTTTCCAAAGAATTTACCAAGCTGGTGCTCGTCGCCACCGTTGTGGCGTGGCCGCTTGCCTATTTTGCCATGAACAAATGGCTGCAAGACTTTGCTTATCGTATCGATCTCAGCCTTTGGATTTTTCTGCTCGCCGGCGCCATCGCCCTGCTCATCGCGTGGTTGACGGTGAGTTGGCAGGCGATCAAGGCGGCGCTGGCGAATCCGGTGGAGGCCTAAGGTACGAATGATTGCGGATTGGGGATTTCGGATTGCGGAACAATAATCAGTCAGGAATCCGAATTTCGCAATCTCAAATCCGAAATGGAAAAGCCATGCTCAAAAACTATCTGAAAATCGCGATCAGAAACCTACTCAAACATAAAGTCTATTCCTTCATCAATCTCGCGGGATTGGCGATTGGCATTGCGTGCTGCGTGCTCATCATTCTTTATGTGCGCGAGGAGTTGAGCTACGATCGCTTTCACAAAAACGCCGGCCGCATTTATCGCGTTGGCAATGAAGGCCGATTCGGCAGCGAGATTTGGACCAGCGCACGAACCTCGCATCCGCTGGCGCTGGCGCTGGTGCAGGAATTCCCTGAAGTGCAGAGCGCGGTGCGGTTTTATCGTTTGTACAAGCCGCTTGTGCGGGTTGGCGAGAAAAAGTTTGTGGAGCCGCGCTTCTTTTATGCCGACTCTTCCGTCTTCAATATCTTCACATTTCCGCTGATCAAGGGCGATCCCCAAACCGCGCTCATCCAGCCTTATTCGCTGGTGCTCTCTCAGGAGATGGCCGAGAAATATTTTGGTGAGGTTGATCCGCTTGGGCAAACATTGTCCGTTGCCAAGCTCGGCGATTTTCAAATCACCGGCGTACTCAAAAACATTCCTGAAAATTCGCATCTCGCTTTTGATTTTCTTGCGTCCTACGAAACCCTGCGCGCGCAAAACGATCCCAACTTGACGTCGTGGGGCTCCATCGTCACCTCGACTTACATTCTCTTACGCGACGAACATAATGCCGTTCAGCTTGAAACGAAGCTCCCGGCATTGGCGGCAAAATATCACGATCAAAGCGAGGGCGCGACGCAACGTCTGTTTCTCAATTCCATCACCGACCTCCATCTGCGTTCCGAAATCAACGGCGAGCTGGGCGAACGCGGCAGCATGGCCACGCTTTCTATTCTTATCATCGTCGCGGCTTTCATTCTGATCATCGCGTGCATCAATTTCATGAATCTGGCAACGGCGCGTTCGCTGCAACGCGGCCGGGAAGTCGGCATGCGCAAAGTGATCGGCGCGCATCGCTTGCAGCTTATCCGGCAATTTTTGAGTGAAGCGATTTTGCTTGCTCTCGGCGCGCTCGCGCTGGCCTTGCCTCTTGTTGAATTTCTTTTGCCGGCGTTCAATCAACTCGTCGGCAAAAATTTGGAGGTCGAGTTTGCAGCGAATTTATCGACGATTGGGGCTTTGTTTGCTCTCGGCCTGCTCGTCGGAATCTTTGCGGGAAGCTATCCCGCCTTCGGCAAGTTTTGGTGGTGGCGCAGTTCGCCATCTCCATCGTCTTCATCGTCAGCACGATGATCGTGGGCAGCCAGCTTGAATTTTTTCGCAACAAGAAACTCGGGTTCGACAAAGAACAAATCCTCGTGCTGCCGATTCAAGATCGCTCGGTGAATTCGCGTTATGAAGCCATCAAGCACGAGCTGCGGCAGAATCCCAATATTCTCAGCGTCGCCGCCGCCTCGCAAGTGCCCGGCGCCGGCGAAGGCAATTATTATTATAACGTCGAAGGCATTGCAGACGGCTTGACGCTGCCGACTTATTTCATCGATCATGATTTTATTCCAACCCTCGGCATCGAGCTGGCGGCCGGAAGAAGTTTCTCCGCGAGTTTCCCTGCGGATGCCACCGGCGCGTTTATGATCAATGAAACCGCGGCCAAACAATTCGGCTGGGATGATGCGCTCGGCAAAACCGTCGACTGGGATTCGGGCACGAAAAAAGGTGCGGTGATCGGCGTCATCAAAGATTTTCACAACCAATCCCTGCACGAACCGATCAAGCCGATGGTGCTTCAAATCTTTCCCGAGCCGCTATACGTTGGCTGCTTTGTCTTGCGGATTGCGCCGCATGATATTGCTGCAACGCTGGCTTTCATCAAAGACAAGTGGCAAGCTTTCGAGCCTCAGTATCCCTTTCAGTATTCTTTTTTGGATGAAGATTTCGGACGGCTCTATCTTAATGAAGAACGGCTGGCCCAAATTTTTCGTTATTCGTCCACGCTCGCAATTCTCATCGCCTGTCTAGGCCTGCTCGGCCTGGCGGCTTTTGCGGCGGAACAACGCACCAAAGAGATCGGCGTCCGCAAAGTGCTCGGCGCCACCGTTTCTCAAATCGTACTGCTGCTCTCTCGCGATTTTGCCAAATTGGTCGGAATCGCATTTGTTGTCGCTACGCCGGTAGCTTATGTCGCGATGAGCCGCTGGCTGCAAAATTTTGCGTATCGCACGGAAATCAGCTTCGGCGTTTTTTTGCTGGCGGGATTGGCAGCGTTGGGGCTGGCGTGTTTGACGGTGAGCTGGCAGGCGATCAAGGCGGCGCTGGCGAATCCGGTGGAGGCACTAAGGTACGAATGATTGCGGATTGGGGATTTCGGATTGCCGTACAATAACGAGTCAGGCATCCGAAGTCCGCAATCCCAAACCCGAAATGGAGAAGCCGTGTTCAAAAACTATCTCAAAATCGCCCTGCGCACGTTGTTGCGCGGAAAAACCTACACGGCGCTGAACGTGTTGGGTCTGGCCATCGGCTTGACGTGCTTTGGCCTGATTGCGGCGTGGGTGATGCACGAACTGAGCTACGATCGTTTTCACACAAAGCACGAACGCATTTATCGCATTGCCGGCAACGTGAAAACCGACGCCGAGACGTTCGACCAGGCTGTCACCGCGCCGCCGATGGCCGAGGCGTTGAAGCAAGATTATCCGGAAGTGGAAAACGCCGTCCGGCTCGATATGAATGATTGCATCGTACGATACGGTGAGAATCAGTTCCTGGAAGAGGGCGTGCTCTTCACCGATCAAAGCTTTTTTGAGATGTTTGATTATCGTCTGAGCAGCGGCGATATGAACACGGCGTTGCGTGAGCCCTACAGCCTCGTGCTCACTGCATCCCTCGCGCAAAAATATTTTGGCAAGGAAAATCCGGTCGACAAAATCATGTCGCTTTATCTTTATGATCCCAGCGGCAACGGCGCGCCGTACAAAATAACCGGCGTGATGCCCGACCCGCCCCGGAACGCACATTTCACCTTCAACATGCTCGGCTCGTTCAACACGTTTGAAACGTACAATCCAGAGGCGCGCACTTCCGAATGGCGATATTTTTGGAACGGCTTTTACACGTATGTTTTGTTGAAAGCAGGCGCCGATCCCAAAGCCTTCGAGCAGAAGCTGCCGGACTATGCCGAGCGCTATCTCGGCGAGAAAATGCGTGCGATGAAAATGTTTTATACCTTCTCGCTACAGCCGCTCGCCGATATTCATTTGCATTCGCGGTTGCGTTATGAAATTCAAGCCACGAGCAGCATGAGCACAGTGTATATTTTCGCGACGGTGGGTGTGTTCATTCTGTTGA
Source organism: Candidatus Zhuqueibacterota bacterium (assembly GCA_003576975.1). GTDB lineage: Bacteria > Zhuqueibacterota > Zhuqueibacteria > Zhuqueibacterales > Zhuqueibacteraceae > Coneutiohabitans. The sequence goes on along the minus strand of QEVD01000313.1, from coordinate 4,158 downwards.
TTGCCTGCATCAACTACATGAATCTGACGACGGCGCGCTCATTGGGTCGCGCCAAAGAAGTCGGCGTCAAAAAAGTGCTCGGCGCGGTCAAGCCGCAATTGATCCGGCAATTTCTGGTGGAATCGACGCTCGTGGCGGCGATCGCGCTGGCGCTTTCCTTCATTTTTATGGAACTGCTGCAGCCGTTCTTTTTCGATCTCACCGGCAAACAAATCGAACCCCTCTTTTCGAATGAGTTGCTTGCTTTTCTCCTCGGCACAACCGTGTTGGTCGGCTTGCTCTCCGGACTTTATCCGGCTTTCTTCATCTCCATGTTCCGGCCGGCGCAGGTGTTGAAAGGCTCGTTCAAGTCATCCGGCTCCGGCATTGCGTTGCGCAAAGGTTTGGTGGTTGTGCAGTTCGCTATCGCCATCATTCTGCTCGTCGGCATCGGCGTGGTGAAGTCGCAAATGGATTTCATGCGCGGCAAAGATCTAGGCTTCAACAAAGAAGAACTGCTCGTCCTTGATGTCAACGGTTTCGCGGAAGTACGCAACGGCGTGCAACCCTTCCGCGACGAGTTGATGTCGCAGCCGTCGATCAAAGGCGTAACCGTCTCGCGCGGCTTGATCGTCGGCGGCTTGGGCAATTCTCATGTCGAAACCGTTGATGGCAGCGGCAAATCCGTCTCGACCAGCATTTATCAACATCAGGTCGGCTATGATTATCTGGATGTCTATGGCATGAAGCTGGTTGCCGGCCGCAACTTTTCCCCGCAAGCGCCAGGCGATACCGTAGGCAGCGTTTACATTGTGAATGAAGCGGCGGTACGCGTCCTGGGTTGGGGCGATCCACACCAGGCTTTGGGAAAACCGTTCCGTTCCGGTAGTAGAAACGGGACGATTGTCGGCGTGGTGCAGGATTTTCATTTCACGACGCTGCAAGAGCGCATCGAGCCTGTTGCCCTCAGTCTCACGCGGCCCAATCAGTTTTCGCGCATTGCCGTGCGACTCAACACGACGGAACTGGCCGCGACGATAAAGTTTGTCGAGCAGGCCTGGCACAAGCATTTTCCCAATGCGCTGCTGCAATATTCGTTTTTTGATGAACGCCTGGAGAGGCAATATCAAGCCGAAAAGCTGTTTGGCAAAATTTTCACGGTGTTCGTTGTGCTGTCGCTCGCCATCGCCGGCCTCGGTTTATTTGGCCTGGCTGCTTACGCCGCCGAGCAGCGCACGAAAGAAATCGGTATCCGCAAAGTGTTGGGCGCCTCGGTGGCAAGCGTGATCGGCTTGCTATCCAAAGATTTTGTCAAGCTCGTGCTTCTCGCCAACTTGATGGCATGGCCGATTGGCTGGTACGCGATGAACGAGTGGCTGCAAAACTTCGCTTACCGCATCAACATCGGCTGGTGGATTTTTGCGCTCGCCGGCGGATTGGCATTGCTCATTGCGTTGCTCACCATCAGCATGCAAGCAGTTAAAGCGGCGTTGGCGAATCCGGTTGAAGCATTGCGATATGAATAGCAACGTGCGGAGTGAAAGTAAAGGATCAAACCTCATTTCACTTTGCGCAGCCGTGCAGTTTTATTCTCTTCATTAGCGCTATCCGTTTGACCACTCCGTTAAACGGCGCATCGAAACCGAGAATGCAGCCGATCGAAATTGCCGCCCTTTTTTCTCATGACTCGACAGTCAATTTCAAGTTTTGCAAATTGATAAAAGCTGTCCGCCAGCGAACACTTACTGCTATGCCAGCGGACAGTTTTCATTTTTTGATCACCCTGCCAACACGCTTTAATTCCTTGAAAAAGAAAGAGGGCACGATTCTTGAGTGAAACCGAAGGGGTAAAAACCGCTTCTTGCAGGCATGTTAGACTGGAGAGTTTATAATGCTCAGAAACTACTTCAAAATCGCCCTGCGCGATCTTAAAAAACGGAAGACGTATGCCGCGCTCAATATTCTGGGATTGGCCATCGGCCTGGGTTGCTTTCTGCTGATCTTTGAATATGTCGCGCACGAAAGAAGCTACGACCGCTTTCAAGACCTTGGCGATCGCATCGTACGCGTGCGGCTGGATTCGTTTCGTGGCGGCGAGTTGATGTGGAAGTCCGCCACCATCTATCCGGCGATTGCGCCGGCGATGAAAAAAGACTTTCCGGAAGTGGAGGATTTTTGCCGCCTGCACGACGCCGAACTGTTGCTCGCGAATGATGCGCGCAACATGAAATTCTCCGAGACCAAAGGCTACTTTGCCGATCCTTCGTCTTTGCGCATGCTCGAGATCAATTTGCAGAAAGGTGATCCGGCTAGCGCGTTAAGCGGGCCCGATCAGATCATCATCTCGGAAGCAATGGCAAAAAAATATTTTGGTAATGAAGAACCGCTGGGAAAGCGGTTGACAGTGCGCGATCCGCAAGGCACCTGGTCGTATGAAGTGACCGGCGTGTTTCGCGATTATCCGCGCAATTCGCATCTTATTATCGAGTATCTGGTCTCCTATGCCACACTCGGAAAACTCGCGCGCATTGTATGGGGCGACACTACAAATGCGACGGAAACGAGTTGGGGGTGGTATGATTTCTATAGCTATATCTTGTTGCAACCCGGCGCCGATTGGAAGACCCTGGAAGCGAAGCTACCGGCATTTTGCGACCGCCACCTCAACAGCCGCGAGTTTGCACGCAACAACAACATCCGCAACGAGCTGGCGCTGCTGCCGCTTTCTGACATTCATTTATACTCCAACTACAATCAGGAAGCTGAAGTCAACGGCAATGGCCGCGCCGTTTCATTTTTATTTCTGATTGCATTTTTTATTATCGGCATCGCCTGGATCAATTATATCAATCTTGCCACTGCCCGTTCGATGGAAAGAGCGCGGGAAATCGGCGTGCGTAAAGTTCTGGGCGCGCTCCGCGTCGATCTCATCCGCCAGTTTCTCTCCGAAAGTGTTTTGTTGAACGTTATCGCATTGGTGGTCGCTTTGCTGGCCGTCTTGGAGCTGGCGCCGGTGTTTCACCAATTTATCGGCAGAGCGGAGGCCTCGGGCTTTAACCTGCCCGCCAACTATTGGCTTGGCACGCTTGCCATTTTCGCTGCCGGCGCGCTGCTCGCGGGATTGTATCCGGCGTTCGTGTTATCCGGCTATCAGCCGGGGCTGGTGTTGAAAGGCGTTTTCAAAAACCGGCGCAATTCGCAAACCCTGCGCAAAGGACTCATCGTCGCGCAGTTCGCCGCTTCCGTGGCATTGATCGCGGGAACCATGATCGTCTATCGGCAGGTCGAGTTCATGCGCCAGCAAAGCTTGGGCGCCAATATCAACCAGACCTTGGTGCTGGACGCCGCGGCTTCGCTCAGCGATTCCTTGTATCAGAATGCATTTCAACCGTTCAAGAACGAGGCGTTAGGTATCAGCGGTGTTAAGAATCTCACGGCCTCGTCGAGCGTCATGGGCAAAGAGATTTATTGGACGACCAGCGGGCGCCGTCTCGTTGCAGACGCGGGAACAATTACGTTGTTTCATCTTGGCGTGGACTATGATTTTGTTCCGGCATATAATCTTGAATTGAAAGCCGGCAGGAATTTTTCTGAAAATTTCACCACGGATAATAAGACGGCCCTACTCAACGAGCAGGCCGCGAAGCAGCTTGGTTTTGAAAGTATCGAGAGCGCGATCAATCAAAAAATCCGGCGCGGCGGCGACACGCTCACGGTGATCGGTGTCGTGGCTAACTTTCATCAACAGGGGCTGCAAAAGACCATCGATCCCATGATCATGCTGCTGCGGCCGAACATACGCGGCTACTATTCGGCAAAGATTCAAGCTACCGAGGTGCAAGCAACCGTTGCCGCGCTGCAAAAAATTTGGGAGAAACATTTCCCGGCGGATCCCTTCAGCTTCTATTTTCTCGACGAGCTTTTTGACCGGCAGTACCGAGCCTACATGATCTTCGGAAAAGTCTTTGGCGCGTTTGCTTTTCTCGCTGTTTTGATCGCTTGTTTCGGCTTGCTCGGTTTGTCGGCCTACAACGTTGTACAACGCACCAAAGAAATCGGTGTACGCAAAGTTCTCGGCGCTTCCGTGGTCAGCATCGCCGGATTACTCTCCAAAGATTTTGTCAAACTCGTGCTGGCGGCAAATCTTGTTGCCTGGCCGGTTGCCTATTTTGCCATGAA
>QEVD01000312.1 GCA_003576975.1 Candidatus Zhuqueibacterota bacterium | reverse complement strand
GGACGCGACAACCGTGAATTGCCGGCTGAAATTCATGTGCGCAATTATACTCTGACGAATGTCGAAGACAATAAAATCGGCGCGGGCAGCGAGACGGATCATGCCAACGCCACGCCGGAATTGACGCTTTATCTGCATGATTTCTTCGGCCCGAATCGCGATGCCAAGGTTATTCCCGCCAATCAAACGCGCAACGACGGTTTGAACTATCAAATCATGACGCCAGTGTTTGAGGAATATGTCAAAGTCGCGGAAGTCAATGTGCCGTTTCCGGATAATCCCATCAAGCCGATCGATAAAATGGGGCCGGCCACGGTTATCACTTATCCCCCGGCAGATCAAAGCATCTCCACCAAAGCCAACGGCGATCTGATTGTTTACGGCACGTGTATCGATGCCAACAGAATTACTCAGGTCACGGTGAATGGCATCAAAGCCAGGCCTCTGGCGGACAACTATTCTCAGTGGCAGGTGAGACTCAATAATCTGGCGGGCGAAATCAGCCTAAAAGCCGAAGCGGTAGATGAATTCGGCAATCGTGAATTGCATCCGCATATCATCAAAATTACGGTGAATGGTGCAACAGCGGTGAACGATCGCGATGACAAGAATGCGCCGGCGCGAAACTATTCTCTGGCGCAAAATCATCCCAATCCCTTCAATCCCGCCACGCGCATTGTGTTCGAAGTGCCGGCCGACAATCTCGGCAGCCGCGAGGTTCGACTGGTAATATTCGATATTCTCGGCAGAAAAGTCAAAACGCTGGTGCAGAGCAAGCTTGTGCCAGGAAAATATATTCAGACATGGGATGGCCGCAATGATTTGGGCGCTGCGGTTAGCTCAGGAATTTATTTTTATGAATTGATTGCCGAGGGCAGCGCAGGCCAATTATTCCGGCAAACGCGCAAAATGGTTTTGTCGAGGTGAAAATTCTTTAATGAATATCGGACAAGCTACACTCTCAGCCTTTTAGAGTATATCCAAGCCGCATTGCCCACAGAATCAGAAATCCCACAGAAAAAATTTTATGTGGGATTTCATTTTGTGAACAACTAGTTTTAAATTTTAACCGCTGACTGCAAGACTCATCAAGACGTGTCATTCTTTGTGCAAAAACATCAATCACGCTTTTTCAAATCTGCCTCGCCAACAACGTTTCCGCTAATTGCAAATCCAGCGTGTCGAATCCTTCACTGAACCAGCGATAGTTTTGCTGCAAGAGTTGCCGCGCTTCTGCGTTCTCGCCTTGTTGAGAAACCCAACCCACGGCAGCGCGCAACTCCAACGATTTTGCCCGGCGCTCGCGCGCGATGGCGAGCGCTTGCTGAAAGCATTCCTCAACTTCCACCGCGGCTCTTCCCTGCCGCATCAGCAACAAGGCTTGCAAGCGATACAGCTCCGCCGTGTAAAACCGCTTGCCGCTTTTTTGCGCAGCCGCCAGCGCTTCCGCAAGCACGTGTAAACCTTTTTCGGTCCGGCCCGCCTTGCCATACGATTCCACCAACAGCGCGAGCAGATGCGGGCGAAACAACTCCGCGCCGGTAGCGCGCCAGGTTTCCAAGCCGCGTTCGATTTGTGCGATGCCAACGTCTTGCTCATTGAGTTCAGTCAAGGCCCAGCCGTTCAACACGGTTGCCATCGCCAAACAAAAGAGAAAGCCATGCTCCGTGCAGAGGCTAATCGCCTCTTCTGCCAGTTCGCGCGTTGCATCAATCTCCAGGCGCAATTGGCTCACCAGCGCGGCAAACGTCAACGCTGAGGCCAGACTGAAGGGATGCGCCAGTTCTCTCGCCAAAACCACGGCCTCTGCGCTTCGGCGCTGCGCTTGATCGGGATAGCCTTGAAACCAAAGAATGCGCGCCAAATAGCATAAACAGAGCACGCCGGAATCATGTCCGAAGCGGGCGATCATGGAACGGTGCTGCCGGGTTTCATAAAGCGCAATGCCTTGCTGCAAATGGGCGCGCGCTTCTTCCAAATAACCCTGATGAAAAATCGCCGTGCCCAGCACGTAATGCGCTTCCACCAGCACCGCCGGATCCTGTTCCTGTTCTGCCAGCTTCAATGCCTGTTCCGCGAGTTTGTGCGCTTGCGCAAAATCGCCTCGAATGAGAAAATAAGTTGAGAGTCCCAACAGCGCCGGGTAGAGATGAGGATGTTCTCCCAATTGCGTCGCGCATGCAAGCGCGCGCGCGTAGGTCAACTCAACTTGCGCAGCAGCATAACCTTTGGTGACAACCAATGCCGATCCCAACGCGATCAAGAAATCAAGCTCCAGACGGGTGGTTGCAGGCGTTGCCGGAAGCGTTTGCAGCAGCGCCAGCCCTTTGTTGAGATAGGCAATTGCTTCATCCGGCGCCGATCGCCGGCTGGCGCGTTGCGCGGCTTGATGCCAAAACGGCGCGGCCTGCTCGAACACTTTGGCTTCGGTGTAATGATAAGCAATCAACTCGGGCTTGGCTTCGATCACGCGGGGAAAGTGTTCCACCAGCACTTGTGCGATGCGCATGTGATAAAGCTGGCGCGTGCTTTTGAGCAGCGCTTCATAGGCGGTATCGCGAATGAGCGCATGTTTGAAAACAAATTTTTTGCCAGGCAGCGCGCCTTCTTCATAAAGCAAGCCGGCTTCAACCAACCGCGCCAACTCGTTTTGCAGAGTCGCGTGATCGATTTGCGCCACCAGATGCATCAACTCATACGAAAACTCGCGCCCGATCACCGCGCCCAGTTGCACCACGTCTTTCACGGTTGCCAGACGATCGAGGCGCGCCATGAGTGAATCATGCAGCGTGGTCGGAATGGCGAGAGCCGGCAACGGCCCGGCCAGGGCAAAATGATTTTCATGCTCGATGAGCAGGCCGGTTTCCAAAACCATCTTGGTCAACTCTTCGATGAACAGCGGCACGCCATCGGTTTTCAGCGCCAGTTGGCGCAACATTTCTCTGGGCAACGTCTTCCCGCCGGCCAGTGCATGAATCATGGCTTCTGTTTCGTGCGCCGGCAGCGGCAGCAACATAATTTTCAGAATATGTTCACGTTCCGGCCACGGCGGAATGAACGTCGGACGAAAAGTGAAGACGGCCAGGAGTGGCAGTGTTTTGATTTCATCGCTAAGAAGATGGCACAATTCCAGTGTTGCGGCATCGGTCCAATGCAAATCTTCCACAGTAAGAATCAATGGCTGGCGGCTTGCCAGCGACTGCAACAACCGCAAGAGGGCGCGATAGATTTTTTGTTTCTGCACTTGCGTACTGCCATAGGAAAGATTATCGAAAGCTTCCGGCGAGTCGGGCAGCACGCCCTGCAACAACAGGCGAATCTCATCAGGCCCCAGGCCATGTTTGGCGAGCGCGCTTTGCAAGGCCCGCGTTTTTTGATCGTGAGCCGTATCGCGTTTGACGGCAAAGAACTGCTCCAGCATGTCGAAGATGGGATGCAGCGCGCGGTTGGATTCATACGGCGAACAACGGCAGGCAAGCGCCAGATGCCGTTCGCCGGAAAGCGAGGCGTTGAACGCCTGCTGCAAGCGCGACTTGCCTACGCCCGCTTCACCGCCCAGCAAAAGTATCTGCCCAAAAGCGGCAGCCGCTCGTTGCCAACACTCGGTTAGTTGCGCCAATTCGCGTTCGCGACCAAACAGCGGGGTCAAATCCGGAACCGCCAGCTTTTCAAAACCTGCTTGCAGCGCCCGGGCGCGCAAGACTTGATAAACCTCAATCGGCTGCGCCACGCCCTTAAGCGTCTGCGCGCCGAGAGTCGCGAACTCGAAATCGTTTTGAATCAATTTGTGTGTTGTGCCGCTCAAAACGATGGCATTGGGCTGCGCCAAACCTTGCAAACGCGCAGCGAGATTGGGCGTTTGTCCCAGCGCCAGATGTTCCAGCCGCGTTCGCCCTCCCATCTCTCCCACCACCACGAGTCCGGTGTGAATGCCGATGCGCACGGCAAGCTGCACGTAGCGGCTGGCCAGGTTTTCATTCAAGCGCGACATTTCCTCCAAAATGCCCAGGCCGGCGCGCACCGCGCGTTGCGCATCGTTTTCATGCGCACGCGGAAAGCCGAAGTAAACCAGCAAGCCGTCGCCGAGATACTGCGCAACATGCCCGTCAAACGCGATGATGGCTTTCTCACATGCTTCTTGATAATCACGCACCAACTCGCGCAAATCTTCGGGATCGAGGCGCGCGGACAAATCCGTCGATCCCACCAAATCACAAAACATCACAGTGATTTGCCGGCGTTCGGCCTTGACTGAGACGCGACCAAGGTTTTCCGCCGCAGCCAACGCTGCGCCGCATTTGCCGCAAAAGTTGAAGCCAGCGGGATTCACGAACCCGCATTGCGGGCAGGTTGGTGGGACAGCGGTTTGATCGTTTGGCATGTTCGCTTCCTTCGGTAAAAGGGAATTCGGCGGGAAAAGATAAGTAAAGATTGGGCGGAATCACAACGGGATTTTCCTCACCCCGTTGCACGGCGCCTATAAAAAGAACTTGAAATTGATTTGATCTTTTCGCATTATCTCGCCGTTGTTTCTGGGCGGCTGCTGAGTGCCACCTTTACCCGAAGTTTCAGCAGGTTTTTGAGGAGTTTTTATGCCAACTTCTCCCCCTCTCGCTTATCCCTCCGTTTATCACATAAACGTGCAACAATCTACGCCATTTTCAATCAACGATTCTATTGGTGGTGTACAATCGCGACCGTGGGAGAGCAGCACAACTTTCAAGCTCGACTCAACACGCTTTATGGTTGAAGAGTCTATCGAGGTATGGTTCAAGAATTAAACAATGATTTTGCGGGGCCGGGCATCATACGCCCGAGAAGGCAAGCGCTCACGCGGGTAAAGGATTCTATCGCAGGCGGCCGGCTTCCTTGCTTCGGCAAACTCAGCAGACATCAGACATCGCCTCGCGGCTTTGCCCTTGCCTTTCGCTAGTCGTTCGCGTTATGCTTCACAGCATTACGGTGATCTTCCTACAAGGGACTTGCACCCTATGAGTTCATACCCATGCTGGGCGTACAGAATGCAAACAACGTGACAAAAACGCGGACGATGATTTTCGATTTTTTATCAAGTTCTTTGGCCGCTTATTTTTGCAGGTTATCGCCACCGTTAGCCCGTCTGATCAATGAAGCAAAGAATAAGATTGCTTTCGTCTGTTTTTGTACTAAATTTTCGAGTGAATTGAGAGACACTTGTCATTTTTGCACAGGAGCCTGGGAACATGTCAACGGCAGTTCAAAATATTCTGCGCTCTTACGAATCGTTGCCAGAACTTGAGAAACGAGAACTGGCATACGAGATTTTACGGCGCAGTTCAAAATTCAATTTCCCGCCAGTTTCTGATGATGAGCTTGTCTTGAGTGCGGAAGAACTCTTTTTAGAATTTGATCAAAGGGAATCTGATCCTGATGGCTCCCAATCGAGGCGAGGTGTGGTTAGTTGATCTTGGTTTAGCGGCTAAAGTACGACCTTGCCTGGTACTAAGTATACCCTTTCAGGACGAAGATCGCGCTTTAATCACCGTTGTTCCTCACACAACCAGCCCCCGCAGTTCAAGATTTGAAGCTAACGTGAAAACCTCCTTTTTGCGTAGCGGTGTTTTTGATGCGCAGAGTTTGATTTCAATTCCAAAAGCGAAATTAGTGAGAAAGCTCGGCTCACTTTCTGACCAGCAAATTGCCGTGGTAGAAGGTTTTGTGCGCCGATGGCTTGGGCTTTGAAGGTAGTTAAAAAGGCATATGCGGTTGGCTAAACGTGGGAGGGGCGGGCTTCTCCCCCGCCTCCCACAACACCCTGCGTGCGGGTCCGCACAGGGTGGTTCACCCCGTAGGATACTGCTCATGCCGAGGGAAATCGCCATTTCATGCGGCACGCAGACTAGGTCACATTCCAAAAATCACCGCAGCGTGCAGAGATCGCAGAGTAAGATTGATTAGAATTTTCAACAAACTCGGCACCTCAGCAGTGAATCTGACCTCCTCAGGTTAAGTACCAACCTCCTTACTACCTGAATTTTGCATGCTGAGATATGACAAGAAAGAATCGATAATCGTCTTAAACAAACCGCTAAGCGGTGGAATGTTTATAGTGAAATTCGTCCCACCACCCTTCAAAACTCCGAAGGAGTGAAATGTTGCATGGGCTCAATTTTTAACCTTGATCTTTCGATGAAAAGAATATGCCACTCCTTTCGGAGTTTGTAGAAACGGCGTGCGCGCATGACTATAACCATTTCACTCCTTCGGAGTTGCCGGCAAGTTCTCGTGCAAAATTTTTTGTGC
>QEVD01000311.1 GCA_003576975.1 Candidatus Zhuqueibacterota bacterium | reverse complement strand
AATGAGCAAAGCCGCCGCCAAATCATTAAGCAAGCGCCGGCAAATGTCATCCGTCACGTGAAACGCCTCCAGCACACGGCCGGCTTGACCGCCATTTGCGGCATAGCGCGAGAAGGTCAATGCGCTGCCTTGCTCCAGCATTGCTTCGTAGTAATGAATCGTTTTATCTTCGCGATAAGGCGTCACGCTGCGCACTTGCGCGCGTTGCGCCAGTTCGTCCAATTCCACCAAATGAAAACTTTCCAGCAAGTAGGTCACACGTTTGCCGATTGCCGCAGCCTGTTCGGCCAGCAGGCTTTTGATTGCGATACCCGCCGGCAGCGAACCGGCGCGCACCGCCGTGATCTGGCGCACCAGAAATCCGAACTTGTCGAAATCCGCAATGGCGATTTTGAGATGGACGCCTTCCACAATTTCTTCATGAAGCCATCCCTCGCTCGATGGTCGCCGGGATTTGTCATACTCCGTGTGGCGCAGCTTGTCAAGCTCGGCCACGACTTTCATGCCAAGATTCATAGGTACCTCCGTGGGTTTGTTGAAGGGATTGGTTTGTTGTCTTAATCCAGTTCCGTTTCCTTGTGCTGCTCGCCGTCGAAGGTCAACAGGGTTCTGGATTCATCCAGCATGGTTTCGAGATGAATCGGCCGCGTCCAGACGGTGTAGAGATTTCTCATCGTATCGCGCGCTTCATCGAGTTTGAGATCGATGCCTTCGTGGCGGTGCACCAGATACAACTCGCCGCGATTCCGGTAATTGCCGTCTTCGACCGTGATAAACGGCTGGCCGTGATTGGTGAGCATGAACAACAGCCGCTGTTTCACCATGTGAAACTCGCGATCGGAAATCTCATAATAGCCATTGCGCTCATTGTAATCATAAACGAACATCTTGTGTTCGCGGCAGAACTCCGGCGTCAGAAACGCATCGATGAACGTGACGTCGTTGTACAGCTTGCGCACCTCGAAAATTTTCTGGCGGCCGAGTCCGGCTTGCTTGTCCCAGTTTTTCTTTGTGCTGTAATCGTCGCATTCCTCGTACTCTTTGCCGAATTTGCCCTTATTCCAGCGCTCTTCGATGTCGCGAAACAATTCGATGCCGAGTTTGTAGGGATTCAAGCGGCCGGGACTGGTGAACAACGTGCCGGAATGATGATCGGCGTAATCGATTACTTCGGAATCGTTCAGAATGCGCTCGGTCATCATTTTTGAATGCCAGTAACTCGCCCAGCCTTCGTTCATGATTTTGGTTTGGCCCTGCGGCGCAAAATAATAGGCTTCTTCGCGGATGATGCTCAGCACATCGCGCTGCCATTTTTGCAGGGGCGCATATTCGATCAGAAATTGCAACACATCGCGCTGCGGCCGCTCTGGAACCTTGCGAAAGCGCTTCTTGCTCTCTTCCTCTTCCCTCTTGCGCTGTTCTTCGATGAAGGACGGCGGATTGATGAATTCCTCCAGATAATCTTTCGGGCTTTTGAATTTGTGTTGTTTGGGCTCGTCGGGTTTCTCTTCTTCCATCACCGGCGCCTGGCCGTTCTCGCCGCCCATGAAGGGCAAATGCGGATCGATGAGATTTTCCAGACTCAGGCAGACGTCGATAAAATTCTCGACTTGCTCTTCGCCGAACTGCTCGAGGTAGCGCCGCACGCGCGTGGCGTGATTCGCCATCTCGTCCATCATCTTGCGATTGGTTTTCGAAAACCAAAGATTGTTCTTGAAAAAATCGCAATGGGCATACACATGCGCCATGACGAGCTTTTGATCGACGAGATTGTTGCAGTGCATGAGATAGGCATAACACGGGTTGTTATTGATCACCATTTCATAGATCTTCGAGAGGCCGTATGAGTAGCTCTTCGACAGTTCTTCGTATTCCATGCCGTAACGCCAGTGCGGGTAGCGCGTGGGAAAACCGCCGTAACTGGCAATCTCGTTCAGCTCATCGTACTCGATGACTTCGAAAATCGTCTCGTAAAAATCCAGGCCATACTCCCAGGCATAACCGCGGATTTCATCTTTAATCGCAGAAAGATCAGAAGGCAGACTCATAGCGCAATATCAAAGGGGTTTATGGTTGCAGGGATCGGGGAACGATGGAGTAACACAGAGACCCATCTCCATTACTTCATCATTCCACCAATCCGGTTATTTGCCTTTTCCAAGAAATTCTTGAATCGATTTGTAAATCGCCTCTTTATCGGGAATTTCCGACAGCACCAATCTTTCTTCGGAATCAAAGTAATCGTCAAGATCGCGAATAAACTGGCCGCTGCCGTACGGGCTTTCCACCTGGCCGTAGCAAAATAAATTCACCACCGGCAAAACTTTCTTTTCGAGAATCTGAATGCACTCGTCCGTGTCGATCTCACCCCAGTTATCGCCATCGGAAAAGTGAATCATGTAAATATTCCAATCGTCCGGATTGTAATGCGCGCTGACGATTTTGTGCGCGAGTTTGTACGCCGAGGAGATGATGGTGCCGCCGCTCTCGCGTGTGTGATAGAAGGTTTCCTGATCGACTTCCCGCGCCACGGCGTCGTGAATGATGTAGCGCGTCTCGAGGTTTTTGTATTGATAGCGCAACCAGGTGTCGATCCAAAACGATTCGATACGCACGATTTCCTTCTGCTCGTCGCCCATCGAACCGGAAACATCCATCATGTAAATGATCACGGCGCTGGCCTCGGGCTGCGGCACGGTTCTCCACGTGCGATAGCGGCGATCTTCACGATATGGCACAATGCGCGGCGCTTCAGGCCGGTATTCGCCGGTGATCAACTGCCGTTTGAGCGCCTGTTTGTAGGTGCGCTTGAAATGCCGCAGCGATTCCGGGCCGGAGGTGCTGATGCCGGTGTACTTGTCTTTCTCACTGACCAGCGAGATGTCGACTTCGAGCAGATGATCGCCCGGCGCTTCGCCGGCCTGACCGGAACCGTCTTGATCGTCGCCGCGGCCGATGGGCGTGCCGACGTCACCTTCGCCCTGGCCCACGCCGCCGGTGTTTTTGCCGGAATAACGAAAGTGCGGCAAATTGATTTGATGCACCGGAATGCTGACGATATCTTTACCCTGCTTGCCGATCAGCTCGCCGCGGCTGATGTACTTGCGTAGCTCTTTTTTGATTTGTCCGCGCAGGATTTGCCGGAACCGGCTGCGATCTTTTTCGATGCGTTTGATCATGGACGTGTTTATAAGTGTGAAGCTGCTTTGCTGGACTATGACGGGCTAATTGCCTTCTAGAGTTTCTGAATATGCGTCAATATTAAGGGCCGCGCAACAAGATCAACATTGGGAGGCAATGGAAGTATTTCTCCGCTAAAAAGAACTCTCAGACCCTCATGCTTAAATTCATCCGGCAAATTATTCTCAGGCATATACTCCGGCAAACCTGTCAGCGCAAAAGCGGTCGTGATGATCGGCTCGAAATCGGCAACGACCGCACAAATCGTAACTGAGGGACCGCGATTGATCTCCCGTATCGTTCCTCTGGCCCTCCGGATGACTGTAGAAGTTTTTATGATGCAAGTCAACCGTAAGGGCGGCATGGGAAGCTCAATGTTAGGAGGAATCTCGACCACTTCGCCGCAGAAGTAGACTCTCACTCCCTCGCCCTTATACTCGTCGGGCAAATTATCCGGCGGCAGCAAAGCGCCGGTAAGCGCGAAGGCAGTATCCGGGTTAAAATCGGGAACCACGACATAAAGTGTGGAGTCGATATCAACTCGCCACCTTACTGTGCCGGTTACATCCTGAATGATTTCCTGCTCTGGCTTGGGATCTCCCACTCCATCTTTGCAGCCTGAAAAAGCAAAAAGGCATAACGCGATCACTGGAGCAGCAAGCCTGAATATTGGTGCGCTCCTGTGTCGAAGCAGAGATTCGATCCTCATGCCACTACCTCTCAACTTTTTTTTAGCGCTGCTTCACATCGCCGCGGGCAAAAATACTCGCCACGTAGTTCAGTACATCCGTTGCGCTTTCGTCGGTGTAGCCGTAATACTTGATCATGCGCGCTTTGACCACGTCGATCTTTTCCTGGGTTTCTTTGTCAACCACGCTGGAAATCAACGTCGTCAACTTGATGGTGTCTTTTTGATCTTCGAAGAGCTTCAGCTCCAGCGCTTTTTGCAAGCGTTCGTTGCTTTTATAATTGAACGTTTTGCCTTCCAGCGCCAGCGCGCCGATGTAGTTCATGATCTCGCGGCGGAAATCGTCCTTGCGGCTCTCGGGAATGTCGATCTTTTCTTCGATCGCGCGCATCAGCCTTTCGTCCGGCTCCTCGTCCGCGCCGGTGTATTTGTTCTTCACACGCTCGCGTTGGGTGTAAGCCTTGACGTTGTCGATATAGTTGCCACACAGGCGTTTGAGCGCGTCTTCGTCGGCGGCAATGGCGCGTTGCACTTCGTTCTTCACGATGTCTTCATATTCTTCTTTCACCACGGCCAGCAGCTCCTTGTAGCGTTTGCGCTGTTCGTCGCTGGTGAGTAGCGAATGATGCCGCAATCCGGTCTCCAATTCATTCATCACCATGAAGGGATTGATGCTCGAGGTGCTTTTCTCACTCACCAGCGCGTTGGAGATTTTGTCTTGAATGTAACGCGGGGAAATGCCTTCCATGCCTTCGCGCGCCGCCTCCAGCCGCAATTCTTTGATGTTATCCTCGGTGAAGCCCGGCAACGTTTTGCCGTTGTAGAGTTTCAACTTTTGCAGCAGGGTGAGCTGTGCCTTTTTGGGATCTTCAAGCCGGGTCAGCACCGCCCACATGGCCGCTGTTTCAATGGTGTGCGGGGCAATGTGTTTGCCTTTGATGCGATGGGGATTGTAATCCTTCTCGTAAATCTTAATCTCGTCATTGAGACGCGTAATGTACGGCACATCGATTTTAACGGTGCGGTCGCGCAAGGCTTCCATAAACTCGTTGGAGAGCAGCTTGCGGTATTCCGGCTCGTTGGTGTGACCGATAATGACTTCGTCGATGTCGGTTTGCGCAAATTTTTTCGGCTTGATCTTGTGTTCCTGCGAAGCGCCGAGCAGATCATACAAAAAGGCGACGTCGAGCTTGAGCACTTCGATGAATTCGATGATGCCGCGGTTGGCGATGTTAAACTCGCCGTCGAAATTGAAGGCGCGCGCATCGGATTCGGTGCCGTACTCGGCAATCTTGCGATAATTGATGTCGCCGGTTAGTTCCGTCGAATCCTGGTTCTTCTCATCTTTGGGCTGAAACGTGCCGATGCCGACGCGATCTTTTTCAGACAGCGTCAGGCGTTCGACGCGCACGTCTTTGATGAGATCGAGCCAGGAGCCTTGATGTTGCTTTAACAAGTCGCGATAGGTTTGCCGGCAGAAGGGGCAAAGCTCGCCGGAAATCATCACATGTTGATCCGCCGGGCGGCCGGTATTCAGGCGTTCCAGCAGTTTGCCGCGCATTTCCTCCGGCACCAGATGCAGCGGTTCTTCATGCATCGGGCAGCGTTCCCATACGTCCTTGCCATTCACATGCTGCCGCCAGGAATACGTGTAGAGCGCGCCGCCGGGCGTGCGCGAGTAATGTTCGAGTCCCTTCTTAAGCAGGCGGACAATCGTGCTTTTGGCGCTGCCGACCGGACCGTGCAACAGCAGCACGCGCTTTTCCGTGCCGTAGCCGCTGGCCGCGGCTTTGAAAAAATTCACGATGCGAATGAGCGTGCGCTCCAGACCAAAGACGGCGTCGCGGCCATGGTCAATCGGATCATCGAAGAATTTGTATTTGACGAGCTTCTCTTTGAATTCGATGACTTCTTCCCGGCCGTACGACAAGATCATATCGTAAATGCGTTGGAATGCGGTGCGCGTCACAGCCGGGTTTTCCTGGACGATGCCGAGATAATTTTCAAACGATCCTTCCCAGTTCAGCTCGCGGTAGGTCTTGGTATCGTGCATGCCGCTGATGACGCCCAACAAACTCTCTGCATCCGAACGATGGTTGATTTCTGTCATAGTATGAACCTCCATTTCCACGAATTTTTATGCAGGTATGCGTCATGACGCTTGTGCGGTTGAACATGTCAGCAACGTTGCCTGCATGGTGAAAACTGTTGCATGCGAAGCGCAGGCCTCAATCCGGCGTGCGCGCGCTTTACTTCAATTACCTTCGACGAAATCGTGACAACGGCTGTTGGTAGGAGAACGATCGAGCGAATTCAACAAGGGTTGCAGTATTGAGGTAGTTTACGCCAGCTCACCTTTGCTCTGTCAGTTTGCCGGCTCACTGAAGGTTAATGACAAGCACACAAAACATTTTGATACATTCTGAGACAAAAAAAGTCGAAATCAAAAAATTTCGACTTTTGTAGACAAAGAGCGATGGTTCGAATAATGGCCGGATACTACAAATGTGAAGACTAAAAGTCAAGCCATTTCTCAAGCACTTTCAAAAACGGTTTTCATAGGGCCACACAGCCTGTCGTTGCAAGATTCCGTTTAGGTAAGCTATCCAACTCAAACCTCCCGGAAAAGTTCCGGCTTTTATCTTAAGAGGCGCGGACGCCTTCTTCCGGCGCGTTTACAGCAAGATTTTCAATTTGGCATACCCCGAGCGGCTCACCGGAATTCGGGCGCCGTCGCGCAAGATCGCCATGCGGCTGTCTTTGGCATACAACTCCAGGCGCTCAAGCCGTTCTACATTCAATATATAAGAACGATGAACGCGAACAAAGCGCTGGGCATCGAGCATCGCTTCCAAATCACTAAGCTTCATTTGTTTAAGATAGTTTTTGCCTTCGGAGCTGATTTTGATATAATCATCTTGCGCCTCGAGGTAATCTATCTTGGCTGCCGGGATCACCAAAACCTGCACGCCCGTGCGTATCAGCACTCGCTCCAAAGGACTGCCAAGCGCGCGCGTCGTGGCTGCCAGCTTTTCCAGTGGAAGCGTTTCACGGTGTGCCAGTCGCTGCTTGGCGCGGCTGACGGCTTCCTGCAAGCGTTCCGGGCTGATCGGTTTCAAAAGATAATCGACCGCATGAACCTCGAACGCGCGCAGGGCATATTCATCATAAGCGGTAACAAAAATGACCGCCAGATCACTCTCGATCAACTCCAACACCTCGAACCCGTTGAGCTTGGGCATTTGAATGTCGAGCACGAGCAAATCCGGCTTCAATTCAGCCACCGCTTTCACGGCCTCGAAGCCATTGGCGCATTCCGCCAAAATCTCCAGATCGGAATCAGCGGCGAGGTATTCGCGCACGAGATGGCGCGCTAATTCTTCGTCATCGACAATCACGACGCCGATTTTTTCTCTCTCACGCACAGAAGTCATTTCTAAACATCACCGTATTTTGAACATTAACCTCAACACCGAACCAGAACAGGAGTGGAATGTTTATAGCAAGTGTTGTGTCTAGATTATCTTCAACTCCGAGGAGTGGCATGTAGATTTCATCGAATTGGTGCGGGTCATATGGTGAAAATTAAACATGTCACTCCTGTCGGAGCTTTCAAATACGGCCTGCTAAACGTTACTATAAACATTTCACTCCTTCGGAGTTGCAGGCGCTTCTCGTGCAAAATTTTTTATGCACCACCCCATGGGTAGATTAGCATCACGATTAAATCCGCACTCCTAACGGCTTTGGTAAGCCTCGGCGCAAAATTCAGGTGCTGCGCAATGGTTTAACACCGGTTCTTGATGATACGTTTTTCATCGCCACATGATTACCTGTCTGTTTGCAAAAATACTTGCACCCGCTGCAAGGCTTCCACGAAATTTCTTCGCCCCAGGCCCAGACGAAAATGATTCCCGGCCGCGTCGAAAATGCTGCCCGGCACGATCATCACGCTTTGTTGCGCGAGAACCTCCCGGCAAAAATCATCGACCGGCGTATCA
Organism: Candidatus Zhuqueibacterota bacterium; assembly: GCA_003576975.1. Taxonomy (GTDB): domain Bacteria; phylum Zhuqueibacterota; class Zhuqueibacteria; order Zhuqueibacterales; family Zhuqueibacteraceae; genus Coneutiohabitans. The sequence goes on along the minus strand of QEVD01000311.1, from coordinate 1,293 downwards.
GGTTTCCATTTCGGAAACGCAACCGAACCAGCCTGCGGTTTGATCCACAAAAATTTCTCTGGATGTTCGGCAAAAAATGCTTCAGCACAAATGAGATTTTTCTGAATGATTTCCAGATTGCGCGCAATTATCGCTGCTTGGGCACGCAAGGCCATGATGCCCAAAATCTCGCTGGGCGCGCTGTTGCAAATCGTCGTGTAGTCTTTGAATGTTAGCCAACGCTCCAGCCAGCTTTTGTTCTGACTCACCAGCCAGCCGAGGCGCAAACCCGGCAGTGCAAACGTTTTCGACAAACCGGACAAGGCAATGCCGTTTTCATAGATTTCACAAATCGACGGCAGGCGTTGTGCGGCCTCGTATTCAAGCCCGCGATACATTTCATCACTAAAAATGTAGAGTCCATGGCGGCGCGCAATTGCGATGATTGCCTCAAGCTCCGTGATCGAAGGCAAATAACCCGTGGGATTGTGCGGAAAATTCAAAACCAGCAAACGGGTGTTTGGCTGCAAACTGTTTTCGAACCGGCCAAGATCAAGCTGCCAACGCGAGGCGCTAAGCTCCAACTCCCAAGGCGTTACGTCACACCCGCGGCTGTGCGCGACTTCATATAGCGATTGATATGCTGGAAAAATGGTGATGACATGATCGCCCGGATCGAGCAGGGTATGCATTGCAATGAAAATGGTCTCCTCGGGCGCGGCGATCATCACATTCTCTGCCGCCACATTTTTGTACAGCCGCGCCACTTCTTCGCGCAATATCGGATGTCCGGCAGATTCGGTATAGCCGAGTTTGAGATTCTGCCACAGCTTCAGGCATTCGTCATCGGCCAGTTGCAACAACTCCTCGAGCGTAAGGCTTTCGCAATCCGAGGCGCTCAACAGGTATTTGACTTTGAATTCGTGCTCGGCAAAGTAGCGTTCGAGTTTGAAGGGGGCGATTGGCATTTTCTTTATCACGCAAAATTCACTAATGAAGTCAGGCTTGGACTCAAGGAACTGAAAAGGTACGTTGATTCATTGAGTTCAAGCCTGACTTCCCCGGCTTGTGGTGAATTTATGGCCGGGCCGGCAGCGATAATTCCACGCGAAAATCGTGCGTATTGTCGATGATATCAACCCGGGCATCGGCGCCAAAAAGCGTAAACAGGCGCTTTTTTACATTCGCGAGACCAATGCCCGCATGGCGTGGCGACGGGCGTTCGGGATCGCAGGGATTTTGCACAGCCAACTTGAGATAAGAGCCATTGCGCAAGGCTTCAAGTGTGATCGTTCCGCCCTCGAGTAAATGCGC
>QEVD01000310.1 GCA_003576975.1 Candidatus Zhuqueibacterota bacterium | reverse complement strand
TTCCACGCCGCAATGTCAACCACGACGCCCAACGGTTCATGCGCGATCTTGCGGAAAAATCCCGGTTTTTCCGGCAAGATTTCATCGGCGAGCGCTTCCACTGCAATGGCGGCAAGATGGCGGGCGCGCTCGGCCATGGTGTCGACTTCTGCGCGCGCCTGCTTGAGCGGTTTGCCCATTTGCTGCGTAATTACGCGCGCGATTTCTTCCCGGCGTGCGAGCATCTCTTCCACGAAGCGCTGCGTGATCGCGACACGCTCGGCCAACGGCGTCCAGCGCCAGGTTGCAAATGCCCGGCGGCTGGCTGCAATCATTTCGTGCAGGTGATTGGCCTCGGGCATTGCTAGTGTTGCAAAAATTTCGTTGGTCGCGGGATTCTCGAGTTTTAGCAGAGAAGAAGCCGGCATGGAGAAAACCTTTGCAATTTGAACTTTTTGCGGTTAGCTTTTCAAGCGCAAAAAAAAGGGGCTGTTTCAGCCGTTCAAAGCGACTAGGTCAAGACAGGATCGTGACTCTTGAACTCGTGCGAAGATACATCGTCTCATGAGTAAAGTCAAGCTACGCAGCAATTCGAATCGACATTAAAAACAAAACCGTGTTGTGCGCGTCTTTTTGTTCCTTTAAAGTGAAATCGTTGCCTTAAAAGCAAGAAATTTTTCCAACGGATTGAAGCAACCCAGCGGATATTTTTTTGTCTGTTGGGTTGTTTCAATCCGTTGGCGATTTCCTTTGTGTCGCGGTTTATCCGCGTTGGGTTTCTCTAAATCTTTTCAGCATGTCCCGATTTTGTTATGCCTTTTGGCTTTACTCGATCAAACAGAAGAATCGCCAAATCACAACGGCGCTAAATCCGTTTCGAGAAATGATTCGTATTGCTACCGCGTGTTTAAAGATTAGCGCGATCTGCCACGCTGAATCAGCCTGTTTTTGAGAGGTGAACAATCTGCTTGATGCGCATCATCAATTCATTCATTATTTTTACCCATCAACTTTAAGGAGATGTGTGTATGCGGAAGTTATTCATTGCGATTTTCACGTTGGCCGGAGCGCTGGCGGTGTTGTTGCACTATTACGCGCCTAGCATCGAAGCCTCCAGCCACCGTGAAGCGCCGCTGATCGCTCAAGATCCGCTTGCCGATAATACGGATTTATGGGTTTTTCGCTCGCCGGATGATCCCAATACGGTAACCATCGTGGCCGGCTACATCGGCCTGGAACTGCCGGAGGGCGGCCCGAACTGGACGACGTTTGCCGAAGGCGTGCGTTATGAGATTCACATCAAGAATAAAACCTCGGTTGGCGCATTGGGCACAGCGCAAGATGACATCACGTATCGCTTCACTTTTACGCAGACGAATGAAGATCCCACGACATTTTTTAACATTCGTCTCGGCAAGCAAAATTTGAAGACGACCTACACGATGGAAAAAAGCGTGAACGGCGGCTCGTTCACCACTGTGATCACCAACGGCATCGTTCCGCCCAACAATATCGGCCCGCGTTCGATCAACGACGCCACGGTCGGCCTGGGACAAACATATGATGCATTGGTGGCGGCGGCGATCAATACCACATCGCCCGACGGCGAAAAAGTGTTATGCGGGCCGCGCGATGATGTGTTCTTTGTCGATCTCGGCGGCGTCTTCGACCTGGGGCAAACACGCAGTTCGTATGGCACCAGCGTCTCTGATCCGCTCAATGCGCGCGACGCCGTCGCCGGCTACAACGTGCATTGCATCATCATGAATATTCCAATCAACAAGCTGCAAAAAGACGGCAAATCCGTGAGCGAAGCCGCCAATATTCTCGACGGCGATTTCGTGATCGGCGTGTGGGCCTCTGCCAGCCGCCAAAAAGTGACGACGCTGCAACCCACCGGCCCGGGTTCCAAGCCGATGGGCAGCGGCGAGTGGGTGCAGGTTTCACGACTGGGCATGCCGCTGACCAACGAGGCGGTGATTCCGCTGGGCCAGAAAGATTACTGGAATGCAGTGACGCCCTACAGCGTCGATGAACAAAATTTTGCGCAATATTTCTACAACCCGGAGCTGGCATTGTACATGGATGACAGCCAGTTCGGCGGCGCGGTGCCGGCATTGTCGGCTTTGCGTGTGCAAGCGCAATCCTATCCCGCCCTCGGCGTTATTCCCGGTTACAGCACACCCGGTTTTGATTTCCGCAATGGCAAAGACGGCGCGTTTGCCGCGGCCAGCATTCCGGGCATTGATTTCACCGGAACCGCGCTCGCCGTGCCCACCGGTCCGAAGAATGCCGCCGTGCCGTTGCAAACAGCTCTGGTTGCGCCCGGTGAACCGCGACGCGCGGATATTTTTCCGGTGTTCTATTTTGGCGTGCCGAATCTGATCCCTTATCACCTCGCCACCGGCAAAACCGGCGGCCCGCTCAGCGCCGGCAAGCCGTTCATCAACAACTTTCTGCCGATCACCAACGACAACGGCGTATACTATGGCGGCGATATGCTGCGCTTGAACATGGCCGTGCCCATAACCGATCGCAATTCCACGGAATATAACGTGAATGCGCGTTTCGGCTTGTTGCGCGCGGCCGCGCTGGGACTGACGGCAGCGCCGTATAACACCAATGCCAATCTCGAACCGATTCCGCACATGGACGGATTTCCGAACGGCCGGCGTTTGGAAGATGACGTCACCTCGATTGAATTGCAGGCGGTTGGCGGCTTAGTCCTGGCGGCAGTTGGTTTCCCCTTCGATGATGCTCTGCAAGGCAATTATTCTGATCTCGCTTCGGCCAAGCTGTTGGGAGAATTGCTGTACAATGCGGGTCCGACCAAGAATGACCTGGCAATTTCCACGGCCTTTCCGTATCTGCCCAATCCGCATCGCGGCTATGATTATGTGAAAAAGCTCGTCAGCGATACGCCCAATTTGGTGCAGGGCCGGGGCATAGGCATCGGCGTGCCGAACGGTTTTATTCTCGAACAGAATTATCCCAACCCCTTCAATCCCGCCACGCAAATTCAGTATCATGTCGCGAAGACGAATAATGTGAGAGTGAAAATTTTCAACTCGCTCGGGCAGGAGGTTGCGACTCTGGTGGATAAAGCGCATCAACCCGGCACGTACACGGTGAGTTGGGATGCCAAGGGCTTTGCGAGTGGAACGTATTACTATCGCCTGGAAGTCGGCAATGAAGTGGTGTCAGCGAAGCGGGCCGTATTGGTGAAGTAGTGGCCCGGAGTAGAAAGCCTATTTGTTACCTTACACTTTACACCTTTCACGTCTTGCCAAAGTGTAAAGTGTAAGGTTTAAAGTGAAAAATTAGTTGGATCGAGGCTAGCATGCGTCAGCGCAGTACTTCTCAAAAAGTTCTTATCGTGATAGCCGGTTTTATGGCGGTCTGGTTGGGCGCTTATTTTCTGTATCAAAAACCTCACGCCGAAAAAACGTTGCCGGGTTTGAGGGCGCGTCTCGGCGGAGGCGGCGCTTCGGCGGAATTTTTGAACGCCAAAAAAGCGGCGGAATATTATCAATATGAGATTCGGCGCAACCCCGAGGTGGCGGAGAATTACGTCCAGCTCGCGCACATCTTTTTGCAGGAAGCGCGCGTCACCGGCCGGCATCATGAGTATTTTCCTCAAGCGCAAGAGATGCTCGAGGATGCCTTGCGCTTGCGTCCGAATCATTTTGAAGCCCTGGCCACCAAAGCCGCGATGTTGTTGACGCTGCACCATTTCGAAGAAGCAAAACAACTCGCCGAACAGGCGCAAACGCGCGCGCCTCAAACGGCATTTGTGTACGGCGTGTTGTGTGATGCGTTGCTGGAGTTGGGCGACTACGAAGGCGCGGTCAAGGCGTGCGATGAAATGCTCAGCCTCAAACCGGATTTGCGCGCGTATGCGCGCGCGGCGTATCTGCGTGAGTTGCACGGCGATCGCGAAGGCGCTGTGCACGTCATGCGCATGGCATGCGACGCCGGCGTCTTCGGCCAGGAGAATCGCGCGTGGGCATTGTATCAATTAGGCAAGCTGTATTTCAATCTAGGCCGCCCGGACACCGCGGCTTATATTTATCGCGGCATTCTGGAGGAACGCCCCAATTATGCCTATGCGCTGGCAGGGTTGGCGCAAATCAGCAGCGCGCACGGGAACGCCGAAGAGGCCATCGACCTGTTCAAACAAGCGTATCGCGTGCTGCCGGATCATGGTTTTCTCGAATCTCTGGTCGGACTTTATCGCAGCAACGGCCAAACCGAAAAAGCCAATGAGATGATCAAACTGGTGCTGGAAAACTTCGCGCAGCATGAAGAGCAGGGCTGGAACATCGATCTCGAGTATGCGCGCTTTTGCGGCGACCACGATCTCAATCTCGATGAAGCCTTGCGCCGCAGCAAGCGCGATCATGCTCGACGCCCGAACAACATTGATGCGCTCAGCGTGCATGGCTGGCTTTTGCACAAAAATGGCAAAACGGCTGAGGCGCTGCCGCTGATGGAGCAGGCCATGCGCTTGCGCACGCCTCGATCCGAAATCTATGCGCGCGCCGGTCTGATGGCGCAGGCTTTGGGACAAAATCAAAAAGCGATCAACTATCTCGAACAAGCGCTGGCGCTCAATGCGCATTTCTCCACGGCGGAGATTCGAGTGGCAGAACAAGCGCTGGCGGAGTTGCGGCGTGGGAACAAAGTGAGTTGAGTGCCGGCGACTCTAAAATCGAGGTGAAGCTTCAGTGAATAATTACACCTCAGTGCGATAATCCGTTTTCATAAACATAAAGTGGCTGATCAAGATGAAGGCGTGACACGCATGAAAACGAAACGCTGTTTTCCAGATGACGTTCTCGCGGCCATACACAAAGCTTTGGTGATTGGCATTCGCGCCGGCAGCAAGCCGCACCGTTTTATCGCGGTTTGGGCGGTGGTGGTCGAAAAGCGCGTTTTTGTGCGCTCGTGGAGCCACAAGCCGAACAGTTGGCATCGAGTGTTCCTCGAAGAGCCGCGCGGTACGATGCAAGTCGGCAACCAGGAATTTGCCATCCGAACCGTGCAAACGAGAAGCGATCGCCTGAAAGATGCTGTCAATCGCGCCTATCTCGAGAAATACAAGACACCCGGTTCCATCAAGTATGCGCGGGATCTTTGCCGCGCCAAGTCGCGAGCGACAACCACGGAGTTGATCCTGCGCTAGGGTGTCGCCGAATAACTCAAGCCTTCAATATCTTTCCAAATCCAACAATTCGTATCCGGCTTTGCTGCGCTCCATTATTTTTTTATAGAGCGAGCAATAATCATGATTGCGATTGAGATAATAACCCTCCTCGCCGGCTAGCCACACGCCTGACCATAACGGCTCGTCGCCATCTTGATAAACTTCGACCTCCGCGAGTCGCATGCCTTGCGCCGCCATTTCCTCCCATTTTTTATGAAACCCCTCGGAGTCGAAATTTTGCCCGAGCGCGTATTTGCCGCTGCCTTCACGGAACACCCCGGCCCAACGCTGCTGGCCGCCCACGGTATAGGTTTCCAAATCGAGGAGATGCAGGCCGTCATTCGACATCTCCTGCCATTTTTGATGAAAGCCGTCGAAATCAAAATCACGCCACAGGGCATACTTGCCGCCGCCTTCGATGAACACACCCGCCCACTGGCGTTTGCCTGCGTCCTCATAAGTTTCAAGATCGATTAGACGCAAGCTGTCGTTCGACATCTCCTGCCATTTTTGGTGAAACCCGTCGGAATCGAAATTGCGCCACAGCGCATAGCGCCCGCCTTGCTTGTTGAAAATGCCGTCCCAGCGCCGCACGCCGTTCTTCGCGGTGTACGTTTCAAGATCCACGAGCCGGTAACCGGCATTCGACAACTTTTGCCATTCTTCATTGAAATCGTCATGATCATATCCCTTGCGAATGACTTGATCACGATTGCCTTTGCGCCAGACGCCGGCGTACTGATAGTCAGATTTATCCTCAGCATTGCAGTTCCACGCATACTCGCCTGGTGAAAGCGCAACGCCCAGCGCCTGAAGAATTTTCTTGCCCAGAATTACCGGGCGCGCCCACTCCGAGTTACACATGACGGCAACACCCAATTTGCTTTCCGGAACTACGACATAGTACGTTGCGGTTTTCGTCTGGCTACCGGAATGCGCGACGCGGCGATTGCTGCCGTTTTCTTCGATGCCGAATCCGTAGCTGTAATTGGAATCCGCCTGTTTTGTCCACATCAACTCATAAGTCGAGTCGTGCAACATTTGCCGGTTTGCCAGGCCTTTGACGAATCGGGTTACATCGGTGATGGTGGATTTGAAGCCGCCGCC
>QEVD01000309.1 GCA_003576975.1 Candidatus Zhuqueibacterota bacterium | reverse complement strand
GAATTCACCCTGGAAGATTTCTACGAGCAACTGCAATCCGTCAAAAAAATGGGGCCGCTCAACCAGCTCGTGGGCATGATTCCCGGGCTGGGAGGAAAATTGCCGAAAGATGCCGAGGTCGACGAAAAAGCCCTGGTGCGCGTCGAGGCGATTATTCAGTCGATGACGCCCGGCGAGCGCCAGCGCCCGCAAATTTTGAACGGCAGCCGGCGCTTGCGCATCGCCAATGGCAGCGGCACCGCCGTGCAGGACGTGAATCGTCTGATCAAACAGTATGAAATGATGAAAAAGATGATGAAACAAATGGGCAGCGGCCGCAAAGGGCGTAGGTTTTAAATTGCCGGATTGCGAAAGAATATTATTTGTCTGATGATAATCACGGGGAGAATTCAATTAACCCCGCAGAACAACATATAAAACTCAACAGATGTAAGGAGGTTCATTTTGGCCGTTCATCTTCGCCTGAACCGAATGGGCAAGAAGAAACAGCCGTTTTACGGCATCGTTGCGATCGACTCTCGTGCCGCTCGCGACGGTAAATATTTGGAAAAAATCGGCACCTACAATCCGCGTACGGAGCCGGAAACGGTGACGCTGAATGAGGAACGCGCGCTCTACTGGCTCAGCACCGGCGCGCAGCCGACGGACACCGTGCGCAACATTTTTAGCCGCCGCGGCGTGATGCTGAAATGGCATCTCAAGAAGCGCGGTGCGGAGGACGCTAAAATCGGCGACGAAGTCAAGAAGTGGGAAGCGCTGCAAGCGGAAAGGATCAAGCGCGCCGAAGTGTTGCGCCTGCAAAAGAAAAGCAAAAAGGCGAAGCAGAAGGAAGCCGAAGCTGCCAAGGCAGAAAGCGCTCCTGCCAGCGCAGAAAGCGGTTCCTGATTGCGACAACGCCGATGACAATAGTCTCGTTGCGAGTGCGAGAGATTTGTTGATTTTGCCTCAACCTCCGGGTAGGGTAGAGAAATTTCGCCTATTCCTAACGATTCGCGTTCTTGTGTAAGTTGAAGTGGATGATGCGGAGGGACACAAGTTGGTTTCAGCAAACTAGCGCTGAAGTTGGAAGCGATTTCGGCATGAAGGAGCGAAAATTCCTAGGATTTTGACCCGCTTTTGGAAATGGCGCCGACTGCGGAATCACTAGGGACTTACCCTTGGAGGGTTGATCATGAAGGAATTCGTCGAGTTCATTGTCAAGCATTTGGTGGACAAACCCAATGACGTCGTGGTCGCGGAAGTCGATGGCGAGCGCACGGTGGTATTTGAATTGCGCGTGGGCCAGGGCGACATGGGTAAAGTGATCGGCAAGCACGGTCAAACGGCAAAAGCGCTGCGCATCCTGATCGCCGCGGCTTCCGCCAAAACCGGCAAGCGAGCCGTGCTCGAGATTCTCGAATAGGGCGGGAAGCATAAAGGCGCTATCTCCCCAGTGGCCAGAACTGAAGGGAATCATGTTCAGCGGCGGGTTTCGCCCCGCGCGCCGGCCGGCAAATTAAGCCATATTTGAGAGAAAAAATCCGAGAGCATCGACGCGGCTGCTTAACGAAGCCGTGGACGGCATGGTTTATCTCACAACGTCATGGCAGAAGTCAAAGTTGTCACGATCGGCGTTATTCTGCGGCCGCACGGCTTGCACGGCATGGTCAAAGTCATGCCGGAAACGGACGATCCCGGGCGTTTTCGCCGGCTCAAGCAAGTGGCGTTGCGCCTGCGCGGCCAGGATTTGGGCGATTTCGAAATCGAACGGGCAATCATCGAAGCGCGAGGCTTGCGGTTGAAATTCCGCACACTCGATTCCATCGAAGCCGTTGAACCGCTGCGCGGCGCCGAAATTACAATTCCCCGCGCGTTGTGTTTGCCGACGCCCTCACACGAATACTATGCGTTTGATTTGATCGGGTTGCCCGTGTTCACGAGTGCGGGACGCCGCCTCGGCACGTTGAGCGACATCGTGCCTTACCCGGCAAATGACGTGTGGGTGGTGCATGACGAAGCCCGGCACGAGTGGCTGATTCCGGCGATTAGCTCGGTGATCAAAAAAATCGATCTCGCGCAACAACGCATTGAAATCGAGCCGATGCCGGGATTGCTCGACGAATCTGAACGCTAGTTTTCGAAGAGAATATGCAGTTTCACATCGTCACCGGCTTTCCCAGGCTTTTTGCCGGCCCGCTGAGCGAGAGTATCATCAGGCGCGCGCTCGATCGCCAACTCGTCGAAATTTTTATTCATGATTTGCGCGATTTCACCACGGATAAGCACCGCTCGATAGATGATTATCCTTACGGCGGCGGCCCGGGGATGATCTTGAAGCCGGACCCGATCTTCGCGTGCGTCGAGCATATTCGGGAAACCTATCCGCTTGCTTCCGCCAAAGTCATATTGATGTCGCCGCAGGGCCCGACCTTTACGCAGCGCCGCGCCAACGAGCTGGTGCATGAAGCGGGTATCATCATCATCTGCGGCCACTATAAAGGCGTTGATGAGCGGGTGCGTGAATTTTTGGCGACCGAAGAGCTTTCGATTGGCGATTATGTTGTGACTGGCGGCGAGCTGCCGGCAATGATTGTGATAGATGCGGTGGTGCGGTTGATTCCCGGCGTGTTGGGCGATCTCGACTCGGCAATCGGAGATTCGTTTCAGCAGAATGCGCTTGATTATCCGCATTACACCCGGCCGGAAGAGTTTCGCGGCCAGCGCGTGCCGGAAGTATTGATGTCCGGCCATCACGCCAAAATAGCGGAGTGGAGAAAAAACATGGCGGAAGCCCGCACCCGCGAGCGCAGAGCGGATTTACTCGAACCGAAATAAATGACCAAGGTCAAGGAGGATATCTCACATGAACATCATCAATGCCCTAACCGCGCAGCAACTACGCAACGATCACCCGGATTTCTGGCCCGGCGATACCGTGGCGGTGCATCACAAGGTCGTGGAAGGCGACAAAGAGCGCACGCAGACGTTTGAAGGCGTCGTGATTCAGCGCCGCGGCAACGGCATCAACGAAACCTTCACGGTGCGCAAGGTTTCCGAAGGCATCGGCGTGGAGCGTATTTTTCCGCTGCATTCGCCCAACATCGAGAAGATCGATCACTTGCGTCGCGGCAAAGTGCGGCGCGCGCGCTTGTATTATTTGCGCGAATTGAAAGGCCGCGCTGCCCGTATTGAAGAAAAAAGGTAACGAATGGCAATTTTTGAAAACCGCTAACCCCGCCTAGCAGCGTTAGCGGTTTTTGTTTTAAAATTAATTCATTTTGATCTCCGACAAAGTGCTTGACAATCAAAATCTGAATCTGTACATTGCGCCACAATTTTAAAGCCTGCGACGCATAATCCAATCTAACATACCTATCGACGTTCTGAACCACTGAATACCCATCCTTTAATATGGCCCGTGTTGAATTGCGCGATGTCAGCAAGGTCTATGACAAAGGCGTGATTGCCGTCAATCGCGCGAATATCTCCATTCGTGACAAAGAATTTGTTGTCTTAGTGGGGCCATCCGGCTGCGGCAAATCGACCACCTTGCGCATGGTCGCCGGACTTGAAGAGGTTTCCAGCGGCGAAATTTTTATTGGCGAACGCATGGTGAATGAGGTGCCGCCCAAAGATCGCGATATTGCGATGGTGTTCCAAAATTACGCGCTTTATCCGCACATGACGGTTTTCGAAAACATGGCGTTCGGCTTGAAGCTGCGCAAATATCCGAAAGCCGAAATCGAGGCGCGCGTGCGGGAAGCGGCAAAAATCTTGGATATTGAACAGCTTTTGACGCGCAAACCCAAAGCGCTCTCCGGCGGGCAGCGCCAGCGGGTGGCGGTCGGGCGCGCGATTGTGCGCAAACCCCAGGTGTTTCTCTTTGACGAACCGTTGTCGAATCTCGACGCCAAGTTGCGCGTGCAGACGCGCATCGAAATTTCCAAGCTGCACCGCCGTTTGGAAACGACGATGATCTATGTGACGCACGATCAAATCGAGGCCATGACCATGGGCGACCGCATTGTGGTCATGAAAGATGGCCTGGTGCAGCAAATTGACACCCCGTTGAATCTGTACCATGTCCCCCAAAACAAATTTGTCGCCGGCTTCATCGGCTCGCCGGCAATGAATTTCATGCCGGGCAAGATCATGCGCAACGGCGGTTTGAAATTTAAGCATGAACGCTTCGAAACTGCGGTTCCGCAGGCGTTCGAGTCCTCCTTAGGAAAATATATTGATCAGGAAGTCGTGTTCGGTATTCGACCGGAGGATATTCATCTCGCAGGCGACACGGCGTCGCTCACCCAAAAAGTCGAAGTCGCGGGCGAGGTGGAAGTGGTCGAACCGATGGGCAGTGAAATTTTTCTGTATGCGAACCTAGGCGCGACGAATTTGGTTGCTCGCATCACCTCGCGCACGGAGCCCCCGATCGGCAGCCAGTTGCCCCTCACGTTTGATATGAGCAAATCCCACTTCTTCAGCGCTCAATCCGAAGAGAGCCTGAGACCTGCTTGATACGCTTCTGATTGATTTACTGCTTTAGGTTGTACAACAACAGACGTACGTCCCGCGCATGCGCGGAATGCCGCAGGCCGAAAGCCTGGTTTACGGGTTTCTGCGCGCATGCTGTACTTTCTCTGCCCAAAAAATTTTGATGCAATGAAACGCGTGTAAAAATTTTAATGCAAAGGGTTTACCATGGATATCGCTGAATTGAAGGCCATGAAGATCGCGGAGCTTAACAAAGTTGCACAAGAGTTGAATGTGCAAGGCTCTGCCGGCCTGAAAAAATCCGATCTCATTTTTCGCATTCTCGAAGAGCAAACCAAAAAAGAAGGCTTGATCTTCGCTGACGGCGTACTGGAAGTTTTGCCTGATGGCTACGGTTTTTTGCGCTCGCCGGATTACAATTATCTGCCCGGCCCGGACGACATCTATGTGTCGCCCAGCCAAATCAAACGCTTCGGGCTGCGCACCGGCGACACCGTTTCCGGCCAGATTCGCCCGCCCAAAGAGAATGAACGCTTTTTCGCGCTGCTCAAAGTCGAGGCCGTGAATTTTGAAAACCCCGACGTCGCCAAAAGCAAGATTCTCTTCGACAACCTCACGCCGCTTTATCCGCTCAAACGCATCAAGCTCGAGCACGAGGCGCGGGATTATTCCTCGCGCATCATCAATTTGCTGGCGCCGTTGGGCAAAGGCCAGCGCGGTTTGATTGTCGCCCAGCCCAAAACCGGTAAAACCACCATCCTGCAAAAAATCGCCAACGCCATCACCGCCAATCACCCCGAAATCAAACTGATCGTGCTGCTCATCGACGAACGCCCGGAAGAAGTCACCGACATGGAACGTTCGGTGGACGCCGAAGTTATCAGTTCGACCTTTGACGAACCGCCGGAGCGTCACGTGCAAGTGGCGGACATGGTGCTGGAAAAAGCAAAACGTTTGGTGGAATACAGCCAGGATGTCGTGATTCTGCTCGACTCCATCACCCGCCTGGCGCGCGCGCACAACGCCGTGGTGCCGCATTCCGGCAAAATTCTCTCCGGCGGTTTGGATGCCACCGCGCTGGAACGCCCCAAACGCTTCTTTGGCGCGGCGCGTAACATCGAAGAAGGCGGCAGTTTGAGCATTATCGCCACGGCCCTCACCGACACCGGCAGCCGCATGGACGAGGTTATCTTTGAAGAGTTCAAAGGCACGGGCAACATGGAACTGCAACTCGACCGCCGGCTCGCAGACCGCCGCATTTTCCCGGCGATTGACATCAATCGTTCCAGCACCCGTAAAGAGGAATTGCTGTTGAGCGAGTTCGAATTGAATCGCGTTTACATTTTGCGAAAATTCTTGAGTGAATTGTCCTCGGTAGAGGCGATGGAATTCCTTCTGGAGCGCATGCGCGGTTCAAAATCCAACGAGGAGTTTCTGCAAAAAATGAATTCGTAAGCCGCCGCCGCGATTTTGGTGTGGTCATTGATGCGTGTTCGTTGAGGATGGTGCGCCTCGTGCGCAAAAAATTATACCACGTTTTTGGCTTTCCTCACGATCCTGCCTCGCATTTTTCATATCCCAACCGGGATTTTCCCCTCTATTTTATCCCTTTCAAAATCAGTAAGATGCCACGCTGATTAAAGGGCTTTTTTCGCGGGATAAAAGCTTGACAATCCAGGCGATTTTTGTTATCTTACGCGGTCTTTTTTAATTTGAAACGCAATTTTTACCGGGAATTTTCGCAGGACTGTAGATAAAACTTTAGGACGTTACTTGTTATGGAGGACCAAGTTGTATGAGAATTGGTATCTTAACGGGAGGC
>QEVD01000308.1 GCA_003576975.1 Candidatus Zhuqueibacterota bacterium | reverse complement strand
GACGCCGCCTCGAAAGAACGCCTGGAAAATGCCGTGAAGAAGATTCGCGACACCATGAAAACCGAGCGCGCCGAAGAGCTGAAAGCCGCCAGCGAAGAATTGAACACCATTTGGAATCAAGTCTCGACCAAGATGTATGAAGCTGCCAGCGCTGCCGGCAAACAAGCCGGCCCCAACGGCTCCCCCGGCGGCAAAGGCAAGGTCGAAGAGGCCGATTTCGAAGTGGTCGACGAAGGCGCCGGAAAGAATTAAGTATTGCCAATGCGTTGACAAAACAAAAGGCGAGAGTGATCTCGCCTTTTTTGTTTTGGGCAAAATTCGCTTGATTTTATGAGCCTCTCTCCTTAGATTTCCCTGCTTTTTTATAAAACCGATTATATCTCTGGAGGATGCGATGTCGATTAAAAGGCTTCTGAGCGGGTTGTTAGCGAGCAGCTCTACACCAAAGCCAAAGCAGCAGAGCTTGCCGGCGAGTTTACCCAGGCAGAGAAGCACTACAAAAAACTCAATGAGCAGTATCCCCAAAGCGCCAAACTCGAGGAAGTACAGGCCAAGCTGGCGCAACTGAAGAAAGCCAACAGCCTGGGCGAGGCGGAACTGCGCGCCGAGATTCAAAATTATGAAAAGCAGCAGGATTTCAACGCGGCTTTGGTGCTGTCGCAGGCGCTGGTGCAGCGTTTTCCCAAAAGCGCGGGCATCGACGAAATGCTGCAAAAGATCGGCATGATTTGCCTGAACAACCAGCAGCAATACCAACGCGCGGTGGATGCCTTTCAGCGGCTGCTCGCCGATTTTCCCCAAAGCCCGCACGTGCCGCAAGCGCAGTTCATGGTCGGATATATCTACGCCAATCACATCAAAGATCTCGACAAGGCGCGTCTCGCTTACACGGCGTTCAAAGACAAGTACCCCGCGCACGAATTGACGCCCTCCGTCGATTGGGAATTGGAGCATCTCGGCCAGGACATCAGCGAGCTTAATCTCTTTACCGATTCGGCAGACAAGCCTGCCGAGCCGGCTTCCGTGAATGGCGCGGCGCAGAAGAAATCACAGACCGGCCCGAATGTCAAGCCGTAAAACTTTTTTTGCTGAGTTTCCGTCTAACAAGCCCGATGTCATTCTTTTGGCAGGCTGGAACACGCCAAAGTTTCGTCGCGGCTTTTTTTATTGTTGCACGAAAAATTTTGCAGCGCAAGTATAACCACGCGTGCAAGAACGCCATAAGCTATTCCGCTGAAACAGCTTGCTCGCAAGAACGAAGTCGCTCAACCCATGCGATACACTTCCGCCCTCATTTGTTTGATCGCATTCTCTTTCGCGGGGCAGATTGCGCGGGCGCAAGAAAGCCTCGAGATCAAGCTCAACGCTTCGATTTCGCCGCAGGAAACGCCGCTGAATCGCGCCGCGACTTGCGTGGTTCAACTCACGTGGCGCGGCGATTTGTCGCAAGTTGAATTTGACCCGCCGGAAGCGCCGCGCCTGTCTAATTTCAAGCTCACGGGTTCTGCCTCCTCCAACTGGGTTGGACTTGAAAACGGGGTTAATACGGCAATCAAAACGTTTGAATACACGCTCAAACCCGAAGGCTTGGGCATGGGTTATGTCGAGCCGTTGCGCGTGAGTTATCTCGACAAACGTACAAATGAAAAGTATGATTTACACACAACACGTTTGAGCGTGCAAATCATCGACGCGGTTGCGGAGCCGGGCGAAACGCCGCTGGGTTTGATTGTTGGAATTGTTGCCGGCCTTGCAATGGTGGGCGGCTTGGCTTATTTCTATTGGCAAACGCGCAAACAAAAAGCCGAGCGGGCAAGACAAGCCGCGCAAATTGCCAAACCGATCGAGGAAGAATTCCTGGAGGAATTGCAAGCGTCCGTCGATCTCAATGCGCTTGATGCAAAAGAAGCTTTCACGGCGCTGTCAAAGTTGTTGCGCAACTATCTGCAGAAACGCTTTGATATTCCAGCGCAGGGCATTACTTCCGCGGAAGTGGTTGCCGCTTTTCGTCCGCTCACGGCGGATCTCAATCAAGTCATGCAATTGGAGGAAGTTTTGCAAACTAGCGATGTGGTTAAATTTTCCGGCGCCGGCGGCGATCCCAGCCGTCTCGCGCGGGCTTACGCCTTAACGGAGAATTTTTTGCGCGCAAACCTGAAGCCGGCGGAGATTGTCGCGCCGGCGGTGAAATAACGCCAAAAATGCCGCATCCGGAGAGGGCTGTTGATCAGAAACGAACCACGCAATACACTCGCGTGCCGCTTTAGCCGTTTAATCCGCACTCTATAAAATTCTTGCAGGGACTCAATCGGAGGTGTAATGAACGTCGACATTCAAGCGATTAATGAAAAGATTCGACGCGAAAGCGCATTCATCGAAAAACTTACCAAGGAAATTTCCAAAGTCATTGTCGGGCAGAAATACATGGTCGAACGCCTGCTCGTGGGCCTGCTCAGCAACGGGCACATTCTGCTGGAAGGCGTGCCGGGTCTGGCGAAAACCCTGGCGGTGAAAACCCTGTCTGCCGCGGTTCAAACCAAGTTTCAACGCATTCAATTCACCCCGGACTTGCTGCCGGCGGATTTGATTGGAACGCTGATCTACGATCAACGCAACGGCCAGTTCACCACCAAGAAAGGGCCGATTTTCGCCAACCTCATTCTTGCCGATGAAATCAACCGCTCGCCTGCGAAAGTGCAATCCGCGCTGCTCGAAGCGATGATGGAGCGACAGGTCACGATCGGTGAGAACACTTTCAAATTGGATGATCCGTTTTTGGTGCTGGCCACGCAAAATCCCATCGAGCAGGAAGGCACATATCCGCTGCCCGAGGCCCAGGTGGATCGTTTCATGCTGAAGCTCTCGATTGGCTATCCCAATAAAGATGAAGAATTGGAAATCATGCGGCGCATGACGCGCGGCCATCTCGCGGAGGTGCAGCCGGTGGTGACGCCGAATGACATCGTGCGTGCCCGCAACGTTGTCAGCGAAGTTTACGTCGATGAAAAAGTCGAGCGTTATATTATTGATTTGGTATTTGCCACGCGCGAACCGGAAAAATACGGATTGAAAGAATTGGACGATTTGATTCAATTCGGGGCCAGTCCGCGCGCCAGCATTTTCCTGGCGCAGGCGGCCAAGGCGCACGCGTTTCTGCGCGGTCGTGGCTATGTGACGCCTGAAGATGTGCGTTCGATTGGCCTGGATGTCATGCGGCACCGCATCATTCTAACTTATGAGGCAGAGGCTGAAGAAAAAACCTCGGAGTATGTGATTGCCCAAGTGTTGAGCCGGATTGAAGTGCCGTAACGCATTACATCCAAATTTTTAAGATTAAGGATGGTAAAAATTATGGGTAGTTTACAAGCGATCAATGTTTCGCAAGAAACGTATTCACGCCTCACGAGGCAGGCACAAATACGGGGTTGGAGCCTCGAACAGTTTCTTGATCATCTCATTAAAGCTTTCGCCGAAGCAGGTGAGCAAGCTTTTGTCGAGCGCTTGCGGAAAAAAGGGATGCTTGTTTCGTTTCCACCAACTACCGAAAATATTCCGCCAGCCTTCAAGCCTGTGCCCGTTAAAGGCGAGCCGGTTTCTCGAACCATAATTGACGATCGTGAGCCTCGGTAATGTCTGCCTACTATTTTGACAGTAGTGGAATCGTAAAAAGATACATTGCCGAGACAGGCTCACTCTGGGTCGGCCAGGTCACCGAGCCCGCAAGCGGCAACCAAATATTGACATCAATCATCACAGGCGCTGAGGTAGTCGCTGCCATTTGCAAACGAGAGCGTGCGGGATCAATCACTTCGGATGAAATGCACCTGGTTTTAACGGCCTTTAAAGTTGATTTTAGATCGCAATTGTTGGTTGGCGAGATTTCTCATCAAGTTGTTGATAAAGCCATGATTTTGGCTGAACAGTATGGATTACGAGGCTATGATTCTGTTCAGTTGGCGACCGCTTTAATGCTTCAGCAAGAACGTATTGTGCTCGCATTACCTTCTTTGATTTTTGTTTCCGCTGACGACAAACTGAATGCCGCCGCTCAAGCTGAAGGCTTGCAAGTTGAAAATCCGGCGCACCATACTTGAGGCTGTTTGTAGATGATCCCCAAAGAAATCCTCAAAAAAGTTCGGCGGCTTGAGATTCGCACGCGCGCGCTCGTCAACGATGTTTTCAGCGGCGAGTATCATTCGGTTTTCAAAGGCCGGGGCATGGAATTCGCCGAGGTGCGGGAATACACCTATGGCGACGATATTCGCAACATTGATTGGAACGTGACGGCGCGCGCCGGACATCCGTATGTCAAAGTCTTTGACGAAGAGCGCGAGCTTACAGTGATGCTGCTCGTCGATGTCAGCTCCTCCGGAAATTTCGGCACGCATGAACAGATGAAGGGCGACATTGCCGCGGAGATTTGCGCGTTGCTGGCATTCTCCGCAATCAAGAACAACGACAAAGTCGGCTTGATCATTTTTACCGATCGCATTGAGAAGTTTGTGCCGCCGAAAAAGGGCCGCAGTCACGTGTTGCGCGTGTTGCGTGAGATTCTCTATCACAAACCGGAAGGCACGGGCACCAACATTGCGGCGGCGCTGGAATATCTCAATCGTGTGATTCGGCGCAAAGCCGTGGTGTTTCTGGTTTCAGATTTTCTTTCGGAAGGTTATGAAAAGGCGCTGCGGGTGGCGAGCAAGCGCCATGATCTCGTCGCGATTCCGGTCACCGACCCGCGCGAGATGGATATTCCGAATGTCGGCTTCGTCGAGCTGGAAGATGCTGAAACCGGCGAGATTCATTTGCTTGACACCTCCAATGCCGCTAATCGCCAGGCGTTTGCGAAAGAAGCGGCGCGCCGCGGCTTGTTGCGGGAAAAAGCGTTGCGCGCCACCAACGTCGACCCCGTGGAAATTCGCACGAATCAGCCCTACATCGAGCCGCTGGTGCGGTTTTTCAAGATGCGGGCCAAGCGTTTTCGGTGAGAACGATGTTGAGCAAAGCCGAGACGTCTGCGATCTTTTGGGGCGTTCATTGAAAAGAAAACGCGGCCGGTGTTGATCGCATTTAGTCCCGTGTTTGAAACTGTTTTAAAATCAATACCGTTCACTTAACATTTCGTACGTAGTCCCGGCCCCTTGCGGGTCGATGCCAACGCGAATAATCTCAATCTTCCTGCAGTGCCCCACGAGGGGGCAGGACTACGAAGGATCGACGATTAAATAACTTTCCCAATCTCCAACCGCGAATAGACGCGAATCATCGCGAATTACTGACAATCGCGAATTGACTTGACACATCTTAGCCAGTAAAATCAAGGCTATTCTTGTCAAGGTAAATACCGAACATCAGTAAGAAGCATTAGCGACCATTCGCGTTGATTAGCGGTTTAAAGAAAATGAGTAAGTTATTTAAATGGCAATCCTAAGTACTCGATATTGGTTTTAAAATGTAATTCGATCCCTTGCCAACTCTTTGAAAGATCGGCAGTCATGAAAAATCTTTTAACCTGGAGTCAACGCCCGCTTGCAGTTGTCTTGCTGGCATTGCTGGCAGCCGGTTGCGAGCAAAAGCCAAAACCGAATCTCCCGGCGGATAAAGCGCGCGATTTTGCCAACATTCTGTACAACCGCGAGCTTTACAAGCAAGCCGTCGTGGAGTATCAACAATATTTGCAGAACTATCCGCTCGATGAAGAAGAGCAGGCCAACATCAGTTTCACGATTGCCAACATCTATTTCGATCGTTTGCGCGATTATGAGGCGGCGCTGGCGTATTATCTGCGCGTGAAAGAGCTTTATCCGCGTAGCGGCCTGGTGGATGATTCCGAACGCCGCGTCGTGGAATGCCTCGAGCGGCTGCAACGTTCGGCTGACGCGCAGCACGCGCTGGAGCAAAGCACCTTTCTCGACACCGCGCAGGTGACGAAGAAACGTCCCGGCCAGGTTATCGCGAAAATCGGCGACCGTGAAATCACCTCCGGCGATTTGGAATTCGAAATGAAGAGCCTGCCGCCTTTCATGCTGGCGCAAATCAAAAACCGCGGCGACAAACTCGAGTTCTTGCGGCAATATGTCGCCACCGAGCTGCTGTACGACACTGCCAAGCGCAAAGGCCTGGAACGCGATCAAGAAGTGATCGACGCCGCATTTCAAGCCAAGAAAAACATTCTCGTGCAAAAACTATTGCAAGAGGAAGTCGCGCAGAAAGTGGATGTTCAAGAAAGCGATCTGGATTTGTATTATCGCGCAAATCTCGCGCGTTACACGCCCGGGGATTCCACCGGGCAGCAGGAGCCGCGGCCATTTGAGGAGGTCAGAAATCAAGTGATGCAGGATTATGTGCGTGAAAAGCAACAAGCCGCGTATGATCGCCTCGTCGAGCGCATGATGAAAGCCGAAAACGTCGTGATTTATGATGACAAAGTACAATAGCGGTTTTAAAATACCTCATCTCGTGAGGTTTCGCCGCAGCTCGTTTCCGGCGGGCAATCGGAGCTTGCGGCCGCTGCGACCTCTCATGCTTTGCGCGCTGCTGCTCTTCGCCGGCAAAGCGCAATCGCAAACAGAGTCGCCAGTTGCCCTCGAGTCGCGTGTGAGTAAAGCGACGATCACGATTGGCGACACGGTACGATACAGTATTCAATTGCGGCGCGAACCGAACATCCAAACCCGCTGGCCCGGGCCGGCAGCGAATCTTGGCATGTTCGAGATTCGCCGCTATCAAACGCCGGAAGCGCGCGAAGAGGGCG
>QEVD01000307.1 GCA_003576975.1 Candidatus Zhuqueibacterota bacterium | reverse complement strand
CTATTTTCAAGAGCATGTTTTGGAGGGACAGGCATATGGCAGTCATGCCATCAGCATGCCGACCACCGCCGCGATTGTGGCAGAGATTGAAAAAAATCCCCGTGCGCTCGGCTATGGCGGCATCGCGTACGGCCAACACCTTGTGCATTGCAAAATCAACGGCATCAGTCCCACGACAGAAGCTGTGCGCAAGGACATCTACCCCATCGCGCGCTATTTGTATTTCTATACCATCAAAAAGCCGGAGGGCTTGACCAAGCAGTTTATCGATTGGGTGTTGAGCCGCAACGGGCAGCGTCTCGTAAAAGAAGCAGGCTACATGCCGCTTTTCGAGGTGCCGTGAAAATTAAAATCACAGAAAGGAAGTGAACAGTGCAAACAAGAAAGTTCATTGGTGCATGGGCGGCTTACGTCGCGATAACATTCTGCCTTGGATTCGTTTGGCACTTGGTCCTTTTCAAAGACCTGTATCACGAACTGGCTATTTTTAGCCGAATCGACAATCCGATTATTCCTTTGGGCTTTTCTGCCATGCTCATCCAGGGCGCCGTATTGTCATACGCATACCGCTTCTTTCCACAGAGACACAGTTCTGTTCTCAATGGAATCAAGTTCGGGCTTCTGGCGGGCGTCTTTATTGCCAGCAGCGCGGTGATCGCTGAGGCCGCAAAACAAAATGTTACTTCATTATCAATTTGGCTCCTCGTGGAGACCGTATATTACCTGCTCCAGTTTGGCCTATCAGGATTTGCCATCGGACTTATTTTCGGTGGGGTGACAAAAATTTTCTAATAAAGTCGCACGCGGTTTTTTGTAGCAGGCGCTTCGGGCCTCCGGATTTGGCGCAGCTCGGCTTTGCGTTTTTCCCAATGATCACGCTTGTGCGGCTCCGGCAGAATTCGAGATGATGAAATCGACATGTGTTCTCCTGAAAAAGCCAATGTATCAAGATCGTGCCACCGTTTTCTTCCAATACTTTTCCGCCAGCTTTGATGGGGACACGCCGAGCGCATAGAGAAGCTGCAAATAGAAATTCCCGAGCGCGCGCCGCAAGTAGCCGTCTGCTTCGAACCGGCGCGCTGAGGTATAAACCGGAAATTTGAGAATCGCAAAACCGTTGCGCTGGTTCAAGCGCCGTACCAGGTCCACGTCTTCCATCAGCGAAAAATCATCGCAATAACCGCCGATTTCTTCGAACACTTTCCGTTTTACAAAAATAGCTTGATCGCCGTAAGGCAGCTTCAACCAGCGGCAACGCAGGCCGACATAGAATTCCAGGTAACGATAAACCCGGCGCGGATGATCGACGCGAAACGTGAAGGCGCCCGCCGCCAGTTGGGGATTTGCGCGCACAAAGCGGAGAAAATTTTGCAGCGAACGCGCGGGCAAAATCGTGTCGGCGTGCAGAAAAATGAGCCATTCCCCCCCCGCCACTTTGGCTCCGGCGTTCATTTGGCGCGCACGGCTGCAAGGCGCGTGCACCAAACGTATTTTGCCGCCGGTGTTTTGGCTGGCGATGGCGCGTTGCGTGCCGTCACAACTGCCGCCATCGGCAAAGATGATTTCAGCTTCGGGAAATTTGCGCAGCGGCTGCACCAGACTGCAAATATTCGCTGCCTCGTTGAGGGTGGGAACGACGATGGAAACGAAGACGGGATCGTTATTGTCGATAAGAATTCTATCTTCACGTGTTGCAGTGTCGGCGGCAATCACCTGCATGAAATTTCCTCCTGCTATTCGTTCAAATCCCAATCATATTCGGTATACTTGACTTTGATGGTGGCCGACCGCGCCAGCAGTTTTTGCGCCTGCTCCGGCGGCAAATAGTGGCTGATGAATTCCAACTCGGACTTGCCGTTCTTGCGGAAATCGTCCTTGAACCAATCAAAGATTTTTGAAATGGCGATTTCGTTCTTCTCAAAATCAAAACGATTCTTGTCGGATTGGCTTATGAAGAGGCGGCCCTGTTCGTTCATTTGCTCGCTCAAGCGGCCGGCCACATAAGCCTCCGCACGCAACGGCGGGCAGCTTTTGGCGCCGCACACCAGCGCGAAGTGAATGCGCGGGTCGCCCATCGGACGAATGATGTCGTTTTCAATATCATTCAATGAATATTTTCGGCTGTTGATCTTGATGAATTTGGTTTTGAACGTGCCGCCACCGGTGACGTACGACAGCTTGTTCATCAAGCTTTTGACCGGATATTTGTCGAGCACGTATTGGATCGTGAAGGCGTTATAAGCGTTGATCCAAAACGCGAGTTTCTCCTCGCCGGTCAAAGCTTCGGGATTGGATTTTTGCAGCACGGCGATATATTGCGGAAAGCGCGGATCGGTTTTGATCGCTTTGTAATCGACCGCGCCATCTTTGACGTGATCGGCCAACACTTGCGTGAACAGCGTATGCTCGATGCCGTTGGGACGCGCCGGCGGCATCGCGGTGCGACTCGGGGCCGGCACTGTGAATGCGATCGCTCCGGCGGCAAGCAACGCTGTGATCATTCTTTTGAAATTTGCCGGACGCCGAAAAAAATGGGTTAGCATAACTTCACCTCTCGTGTTAAACATCAAACGTTGTTATGGAACAGAAAAACCATAGGAAACAGCAGCCATAAGTTGATGGCCGTCGGGAAAATCCTGGCCGCTGAGGGCGAAACGAACCGCCGCTTCCAGATTCAATCCTTCTCGCAGCGCGTAGATCATGCTGGGCGTGATCGTCAGCAGCTCGCGGCGCTCTAACAATGGCGCGTTATTCACTTTGAGCCGCGGCGCTTGGCCACGCAGCCAATCCAATGTGCTCTTGATCATCACATGGGAGCTGAGTTCGTAGCTGGCCTCGGCAAGCGCCATCAGCTCATCACCCATCGTGTGCTCGAAAGCGTCGTTGTCCGTTCGCATCCGATACCCGACACCAAGACTGACGTAACCTCGCAACGGCCAAAGCGACCTGCTCACTTCGCCGAGAACGTCAAAATCCCACTGGCCTTCGCTGACGTTGACGGCTTCGGCATCCACGGTGAATTTTCCCGCCGGACTTTTGGCGCCAACGGTCAGGCTTGCCACGAATGGTTGTTGCAGCAAACGAAGCTTGGTGAAAAAGCGAACGTCACCAATACTGTTGCTGCGCGGCCGACGCGGATTGGCGAGGTTGGTGAATTGCAAACTATAAAAAGGAATTTGCACGCCCACTTCGAGCCAACCGGTGGCGCCATAAGCCGCTTCTGCAAAAATTGCCACCGCTTCGCTTGCTCCACCGATAAACGGATCGAACGGCGCGCGATGGCCTGCAGAAGTGCAACCGGCTTCGCGAAAAGCCGGCGAGAGCGCATCCTGTTGCGTGCAGAAACGGCGGTCGGTGGATTGATAAAAAATCGCGGATTTGAGCCACAGCCTTTTCTTGGGCAAAGTCCACGCGCCGGCAAACGACTCGACCGACAACAACAAAATGGCCAATACCGCGAGCAGTAACTTTTTCATGTCATCATCACAACGAGCCGTAATCAAACCGGCCTAAAAAATTCCAACGGATAGAAACAACGCAACGGATGAAAAGCTTTTATCAGTTGCGTTGTTTCTATCCGTTGGGAAAATCGTTGCTTTTTCTGCAAGAAGTCGACTTTAAAGAAACTATTCGAAGATCTGCGTCGACGGCCAAAACACCGACCACGCAAACCAGAAAGCGTTGTAAGCCGGAATCTGCTTCAACTTCGTGCCCGCCAGCGAACCCGACACCGCTTCGCCTTTGATATTCCACGCGCTACCCGTTTCGTTGTCCGTCATTTGAAAAGGACTCGTGCTGCTCAAAGTGAAATTCAAAAGCTGGCCGTTCACGTTGCGCTCATACGGTATCGCCAGCTTCGCGGACAAATCCGAAACAATCAAAACTGGCCGGCCATTGATTTGATCGTTAACGACGGGCTTGCCCGACAATTTCGAGAACGGATAGGCTTTCTGCACACCGCCTTCGATGAGACCGAGCACGATGTGTTTCGGTTGAAAGCGCGTGTCGTAACTGCGCGTGCGCAGCGGAAATAACGGCGAGGTTTGCTCGGAGCGGTAACTGCCGTAGGGATATGCCGTGTAATCGCGGTTGAAACCGGTATTCTGCGAAATGACCGAGGTCGTAGGATACAACTCTTTCCATTTTCCCCACGTGGTTTCGACCACGGGCAGCAGCTCAAGGCGATCGACATTCGCAGCACGATCGGGCGCGCGGAAGAACAAGCCGGTGCCAGTGAGCGGGCAAAACGTCATCATCACTTTTTGGCCGCCAATCGCGTCGTTCACGATTTCGTGCCACCACAGAATATTTTCCGGATAGGCTTTGGCTTCGCCATTGATCACCGTGCCCAAAACGATATCAGTGTCGCGTAGGTAACTCGCTTCCGAAGAGGCCGGCTCGACGAATTTGGGATTGGTCAGCGCGGGAATGCCATCGCGCGGCACGCCACCGGAAACCATTTGACTCGAAGGAAACGTATTCCACGTGGGAAAATTCGCGGCGTCGGCGCGGGTGAAATACATTTGCGGAAACAACTCGCTGCGCGAGCCTTGGTGCTCGCGATCCCACATCACGAGATTGTTTTCGAATAAGAGCCCCGATACGCCGAAGCCGGCTTTGCCGGAACTTCCATTGGAGTTCTTGTCGTCTAGCGGATTGGCGCTGTTGTCGTTGTTGCAGGCGGCGCACAACGAGAGCGATACGAGCAGGAAATAGAACAAATGTTTTTTCATCGGAAACCTCAGCAGCAGATGGGTGACGTGAATCGTTCCATATTAGGCGCGTTGGCGGTTGGAGCGGCCGAATCGGCCAACGCTTTTTGTAATGCCGAACGGATCATTTCCTTGCTCGGCATGCCGGTATACTTGCCGCCGGCAAGATACACGCGGCACTGCATGCCAAAATCCGCGCGATGCTCCGCACTGGGATCGATGTCCCTGCCGTTGATGCGAATGGTCGGCGAGCCGAGAAAGCGCTTAGCGACGGCTTCGTCGCGCGAATCGATGCGTATGTTGTGCAATGTAGTTTTGATCCGGTTTTCACGCAACACTTCAAACAGTAATTTCCGCGCCGCTTCGTGGTTGGGGCAGCCGCGAAAATAGAGAAACTCGATGTGCAGATTCATGACTTTAGGAATTACGCCAGTGCGCCGCCACAGCTCGATCCGGCGCCAGCCGTGCACGCAAAACAATGATCGCCGGTAATGACGGGCCAGTCCACCATTTGCTCCGGATCAACGTTCCACAGATATAGTGGGTGATCATCACTCCATTGCAGACCGAGCATTTGGTTGAAGTCGCAATCGTAAACCTCGCCGCGCCAATCGACGTTCAGCATGGTGCGGCACATCAGGTTCGCCACGGTATCCGGATTGAAGTCGTTGCTCAATAATTCCTGATATTTTTCAAGCTGGCCCGTGCGCTGCAGCCAGGCGGCGAAGCGCGCCATGGGAACGTTGGCCAGCGTGTAAAGGCGGTTGAAAACAATGCCGAAATGCTGTTCCAATTCTTTTTTGTAAGCAGTTTCCAACCCGGCTTGCGACCCCGGCAAATGCGCTCCAAGCGGATTATACACCAGGTGCAGCAGCAGGTTTTCATCACGCCCGTAGCCGAGGGCATTCAACCGTTGCAGAGCGCGGATACTTTTTTCAAAAACGCCGTCGCCGCGTTGTGAATCCACGTTGGTTTGCGAATAGCATGGCAGCGACGCGATGATCTCCACCCGATGGTGCGCCAGAAACTCCGCCAAATTTTCCTGCCCCGATTCGAAGAGGATCGTCAGGTTGCAGCGATCCATGACGTGGCGCGCCGGCGCCAGCGTTTTTCTGCGCTCAACCAGGTAGCGGAAATTGGGATTAATCTCAGGCGCTCCACCTGTGATATCGACCTTCGGAATATCCGTAGACGACAGCCACTCAATAATGCGATCCATGGTGTCGCGCGTCATGATTTCAGTGCGGGCCGGTCCGGCATTAACGTGGCAATGCGAGCACGTCTGGTTGCACTTCTTGCCGACGTTGATTTGGAGGACTTGCGTTCGCTCGCGGCGCAGGGTGAGTGCATGATGCCTCAGGGTTTGCTGGAAATAGTTGATGGCTTCGCCTCTCGCATTCAGATCAACGTTATGTCGGGTATGGCGAGGCAACAGCATTTCGTTTTGCATATCCTTCTCCTCAATTTAGTTCCTTCAAAGCCGCCAATATATTTTCCACACTCGTCCGCTCTTTGTAATTCTCATGCACCTCGCGAAAGCGAATGACGCCGGTTTTGTCGATGATGATCGTCGTGGGATGCGGAATGACGTCCTTGTTGTAAACTTCATAAGCTTTCATGACAA
>QEVD01000306.1 GCA_003576975.1 Candidatus Zhuqueibacterota bacterium | reverse complement strand
TTCTGCGCGTTGAGGTGGCCTTCGAAGGTTGGCATGTTAACTCGATCGGTTTAACGTATGCACTTTGTCGTTTGAACGGTATTGCGCCGGAATAATAACAAAAATTCTTAACAATGCCAATAGAGTTTTGCGCCGGGCGCATCAAGTCCCGGCTCTTCCAGGTGGGAAACTCGCCCTGCTGGAACAGCACCGTGCTTTCGAACTAGCCGTTGGCATCAGCGGTGATGGGGTTGTTGCCCGGGCCGATCTTCGCACGCGGCGCCAGCCAGGGAATGTCTTCGATTCGTTCAGAACTGTCCGCCTGCAGCTCGTGCCAGGATTTCAGCAGTTCGTCACAGTGATTCGGCGCTCAACGATTTTTTTAAGTTGCGTTGAACACGGCAATGGCAGGGTGAAGCATCTAATGATCTAAAAAAGAATAACACCAGATGGACTCGCCCCCCCACAAATTGAGGCAAGTAACTTAATCGCAAAACATTTGAGATAGAATTTTACATTCGCAATTGACAAGACTCTTTGCCGCTGCTGACTACTTCAAATCCCACTCCCGTATCTCGACTTCTTCTCGGCCGTTTTCCGGAAAATCTTCCAGAATCAAATGCCCGAGCTTATCACGCTTGGTTTCGAGATATCTGCGATTTGCGGTATTCGCGGGGATTTCAATCGGCACGCGCTCGACGATTTCCAAGCCGTAGCCCTCGAGTCCCACGATTTTTTTGGGATTATTCGTGAGCAAGCGGATTTTGCGGATGCCGAGATCATAAAGAATCTGCGCGCCAATGCCGTAATGCCGGAGATCCGCCTTGAATCCGAGCGCTTCATTCGCTTCCACCGTGTCTTTGCCTTGATCTTGCAAGGCATAGGCTTTGACTTTGTTGGCCAAGCCAATGCCTCTGCCCTCCTGCCGCATGTAAAGCAGAACGCCTTTGCCTTCGGCTTCAATTTGCGTCAAGGCCTGCGCGAGCTGATCACCGCAATCGCAGCGCAGGGAGCCGAGAATATCGCCGGTGAGGCATTGCGAATGCACGCGCACCAATGCCGGCTCGCCATCGCCGACCTCGCCTTTGACCACCGCAACGTGATGGTTGTCTTCGATATCGCTTTCATAAATATGCAGCATGAACTCGCCGTATTTGCTCGGCAGCCGTGTGGAGGCGATGCGACGCACGAGTTTTTCCGCACGGCGGCGATATTCGATGAGATCGCGAATGGTGATGATTTTAAGGCTGAAATGCTGGGCGATTTTCATCAATGCCGGTGTGCGCGCCATGCTGCCGTCTTCGTCCATAATTTCACACAAAACGCCGGCCGGAGGCAACTCCGCAAGACGCGCGAGATCGACTACGGCTTCCGTGTGTCCGGCGCGGGTGAGCACACCACCGGGTTGAGCGCGCAATGGGAAAACATGTCCGGGCCGCGCCAGATCTTTGGGCCGGGTTTCCGGCGCAATCAATTGCCGGATGGTTTCGGCGCGATCGTGCGCGGAAATGCCGGTGCTGGTGTTGCGTTTCGCATCAACGGAAACCGTGAATGACGTTCCCAAGCTCGCCGTGTTTTCCGCCACCATGGCATGCAGATCGAGTTCTTCGAGACGCTGGGGCGTCAGCGCCACGCAGATCAAGCCGCGGCCGTGTTTCGCCATGAAATTGATATGTGCAGGCGTGACTTTGGCGGCCGCCAGGCAAAAGTCGCCTTCGTTCTCGCGATCGTCATCATCGACAACGACAATGATTTTGCCGGCGCGATAATCGGCAATGGCTTCTTCGATGGTATTGAAACGGGTCATGAGTTATCACAAATTGTTTGTAAAGCAATCTTGCTGCGATTAGAATCTTCCCAACCAACAAAAAAGCCGCGCCAAGCCCCGGCTGTCTTGACTCGTAGAATGCGATTGATTCAAGATATTCCGCCTCGGCTGCGGATGAAATAAGTAACTCATCTAAGAAGAGCTTGAGCTTTGCGTCTGGCCTCTTCTGCTGTAATCGGCTGGACAGTGCCTGCGTCCAACTCCCGTGCGCGGCGTTGCGCTTCTATCAACCAGTCTTCCGCGATTTCAGCATCAGAAAGCGCTTCAAGACTCAGCAAGAGCCTCTGTGCAAGCTTCGCACGATCATCTTCCGGAAGTTTGAGAGCCTTGTCTTCAATCTGTTTGAAATTCATTTTGTTTTTAGCAAAGTTTTTTGGCCACAGATGCACACGGATGAAACACGGATGTCAGTGAGATGATTTTCGATAGAAAACTCGCAACGTTTTTGTTTAAATTCTTTTCAAAAAAATGGTAGCAAAAAATCCGTGAAAATCCGTGTTCATCCGTGGCTTCAAAATCTTTGGTTATGGTTCGATGATCATCTTTTTGGTTCCGGCTCATCCGGTTTATGCTATCAACGGATAGCCCCGTGGCGTGCTGGCGCAGGAACGAACGATCAATCAGGGCGTAATATAACCCCCGGCCTTCAACTTGTCAATGATTCCTTCTGTGCCGTGAGCAGAATGAGTCATGAGTTTTTCAATATACTTTCCCAGCAAATCCGTTTCCACGTTCAGAGAATCGCCGGGGCGGCGCAGGCCCAGCGTCGTACTCGCCAGCGTATGCGGAATCAGCGCGAGCGTGATGGAATTCCCCTCAAGGCGGGCAACGGTCAAGCTCACGCCGTCGAGCGCAATCGAGCCGTGTTGAATGACGTAACGGCATAAACTCTCCGGCAATTCCACTGTCATGAGTTTGCCCGCGGCTTGCGGCTCGAGGCCGATGATGCGTGCGGTGCCATCAACATGGCCTTGCACGAAATGTCCGCCCAGGCGATCAGAAGGCCGGAGCGCCCGTTCCAAATTCACGCGACTGCCGGTTTGCAATTGCCCGAGATTGGTTTTGCGCAGCGTTTCATCAACGGCTTGCACGTCGAACGAATCCGCGTCATGGCGAATCACAGTCAAGCACACGCCGTTGATGCAAATGCTGTCATCGACTTTAATATCTTCGGTGGTTTTTTGCGCCGAAATCGTGAACTGCCGCGACGCGCCGGCGGCGCGCACGGCTTTGATTTGTCCGATTTCTTCGACGAGGCCTGTGAACACAACAACGACTCCATGAAGGTCAAAATCTTTGAGAAAAGCTTGGGATTTTAAACAGAACAGATAGAATTTTCTATCAATCTCTGGGCGGATGCCAGCCCGCTTTTATCCAATTCCGGCGCACCATCAATGCGATGACGTTATTCAAATCAAGCGCCAACACCGTGGCGCGGCCGGCCGGCGTGATTCCCAGAATCTCCAGACCAGAAGCATTCCAGCGAAAATGTTCGCGCCAATTCTGTTTGCGAGGATTAAAGAGCGGGAGGCTTTTTTTGGT
The DNA here is from genome assembly GCA_003576975.1 of Candidatus Zhuqueibacterota bacterium. GTDB lineage: Bacteria > Zhuqueibacterota > Zhuqueibacteria > Zhuqueibacterales > Zhuqueibacteraceae > Coneutiohabitans. The sequence goes on along the minus strand of QEVD01000306.1, from coordinate 4,812 downwards.
AAGGGGATCAAGCGCTGCGATTTTGACGCCTTTGGCATTGTTACAGGCGCGGCAGGCTAACCATAAATTTTCTTCACTGTCATCGCCGCCCGCAGCCATGGGCAGGATATGATCGATCTCCAAAACGTTTAGCACATACTCCTGCTGCGCCAGGCAATAGCCGCAGCGATTACCTGCCTTCTGCCGGATTTTTTCCCGCAAAGCCGCTGTTATCATGATTCAGGCTGATGGTGATAACGGCTCATGCAGGCCGCGTTTAACGGCTTCGGCCAATGCTTCTGATTGGCGCAGCCACAAGCGCAGGTAAACTTGAAACAAGCCATGAAGCATGATGCGGTCTTCGTCGCCGAGCAGGCCGGCTTGCTGTTTCTCTAACAATTCAGACAACTGGGTATCTTGCTCTGAAACCATTTGAGCCTGCGTCAGTGCCAAAACTTCTTCATCTGGTAAAGTTGACACTTGCGGCAAAACTTCTGCTCCGACATCGGGTAAAGTCAGTTCCAGAGTCTCGGCTAAAACTCTTTCCAACGGTTGCGCCACCACGCTGGCAAGATTGTTGGCGCGTGCTAACGCCGTTTCAGAAAGTGTGATCGTGATTTGCTGATTCATTTTTATGCCTTTAAATTTCGAGATGAAACTGCGAGTGGCAAAACATAAGAATTCACGACTTAAAATCAATCTAAAAAACATCGCTCGATGACATTGCCTCAATCCAACCCTCCCTCAATCCCTAAATCCATCGATCCATTTTTTATTCCATCTTCGGGTACTTGATCTGCCCGGTCACCAGCGCGTTGTCGTCCAGGATTCGCCATTCCGTCTGATCGAGAGTGAGGGCGTGCAGCATGCTGGCAATCGGCAAATCGTTAAAAGCCGCAATGCCCTCGCCCAGCAGCATGGGCGCAATGAAACAGGCCAGCCGGTCGGCGTGCCTCTCCGCGAGCAGACTGCTGAAAACGCGCCTCCCTCCCTCCACCAAAACTGCGGCGATGCTTTCCTGGCCGATTCGTTCGAGCACGCGCGTGATCTGCAAACTGCCGGACGGCGAAGGCTGCAATGGCCACACCCGCGCGCCGCGCTGCTGAATGGCGTTTTGCTTTTCGAATTCTTTGCACTCGCTGGAAATGATAATGATGGTTTTGCCGGCATGGCCGTCGTTCAACACTTTGGCGTGCAGCGGCATGCGCAAATGGCTGTCGAGAATGATGCGGCGCGGCTGCGGGCCGTCTTCGTGACGCACGGTCAATTGCGGGTCATCCTGCAAAACCGTGCCGATGCCCACCAGCACGGCGTCGCTTTGCCAGCGCCAGCGATGCACAAAAGCGCGTGCGCGCTCGTTGCTGATCCAGCGCGAATGGCCTTTGGCATCCGCGATTTTACCGTCGATGCTTTGCGCGATTTTAAGCGTCAAAAACGGCAGGCGGGTGGTGATGTATTTGAAATAGGATTCGTTGAGGCGGCGGCAGGCCTCTTCGAGCAAGCCGGTTTCCACCGCGATGCCGTGCTCGCGTAAAATTTTGATGCCGCGGCCATTGACGAGAGGATTAGGATCGACGCTGCCGATGATGACTTTGCTGACGCCGGATTCGATCACGCGATCGACGCACGGCGGGGTTTTGCCATAGTGGCTGCAAGGCTCGAGCGTGCAATAGAGAGTTGCGCCTTTTGCTAGCGCGCCGGCTTCACGCAAAGCTTCCACCTCGGCGTGATCGCCGCCAAATTTGCGATGATAGCCGGTGCCAACGATCTCTCCTTCCCGCACGACTACCGCGCCGACCATCGGGTTCGGACTGACAAACCCGCGCCCGCGGCCCGCAAGATCGATGGCGGTTTGGAGGAATTCTTTATCTGAATTTGAAAAGCGAGTTTCCACGGTTGGTCGAGGTTTGCGTCAGGCAGTTTGCTTCAAGATGTTTTTATCATCCAGAAACTCCACCGGATCGGCGTCACGGCCATGCTCCCACATCAGGGAGAAAAACCAATTGCCGCTTTCTCCAATGCAAAAATCCGCCGGTGTGAAGGCCATCCTGGACTCAAGCGGCGGTTCCGCTTTTTCGGGATTATATTCCGCCTGCCAGCCGAATGCCTCGCCTTGCCAGGCCTTGCCCTTCGCGTGCAATTTAGCGGCAAACTTTCGAACCTCACCAATCTCTGGAATCACAATCGGCATAACGCTCGCGTGACCATCGTGTCTCTTGATTTTAGCCTTTACGGTCATAACGTTTCTGCTGCTCCTTGTGCCATGCTTTTAAAAGTTCATCCTGGTAATCCGTTAAAAGTCTTTCAATCTCACGAAGCTCATGATTACGAAATCTACGCGACTTCGCTAATGCAACAGGAATGAGCCAGTATTTTGCTTCCATCCCAGCTTTTCCAACATGCACATGTGGTGGTTCATCAAGATCTGCTTCATAGAACCAGAATCTATAACCCTTTACTCGCAGGATAACCGGCATCTTCATTCCCCTCTTTTATTTTGCTTCAAAGCCACCCTGGCGCGAATGAGTTAAGAGAGCTTTGGCCGTTATCGCTTTGGAGTTTCGCTTGCTAAATCCTTGTTATTTGCGCCCCAATATAACCTCCCTCTGCCAACCTGTCAAGCGCTTTTTCCGGTGGTTTCTGGTGGTTTCTGGTGGTTTTCCATGACTTTCACAACTATTAGTTGGGGTGAACGAAAAAACCAATACAATATATCGAAATTTATGCTTGACTTATTGCGCTTCATGCCTTATATTGCCGCCGTTTTGTGCAGGACACTTCCGCACATTCTCCCCTCACGGCGCGCCACGCTTTTCGGAAGCAAAAAATCTCTGTCCCCATTTCAGCGCCTGAACTGCCCGCCTTTCTAATTCAGCAGTTCAACCATCCACCGCCAGATCAAGGAGGAAGCACATGGCCTCAAGAACAGCAACCCTGAATCCCGCAACGCAGACACCGGCGAATGGCAACGGCCATACGGCGGAAGCGGCGCCCGCCAACGGCACGAATGGCGTGCGCACCCGTAAAGGACTCGCCCTTAACCGCTATTTCACTGACGGCGAACGCCCTCCGTTTGACGAAGTCAAATGGGAGCAACGCAGCGCGATTATCTCCAACGAAAAAGGCGAAACCGTTTTTCGCCAAGACGACGTTGAGACACCTACCTCCTGGTCGCAAACCGCCACCAACGTCGTGGTCAGCAAATACTTCAACGGCAAGCTCAACACCCCGCAGCGCGAAACCAGCGTGCGCGGCCTGATCGACCGAGTAGCCACCGCTATCCGCGAGTGGGGTATTGCCGGCGGCTATTTTGCCTCTGCCAACGACGCGGTCACGTTTTATGAAGAACTCGTGCATCTACTCGTGCATCAAAAGCTTTCGTTCAACAGCCCGGTGTGGTTCAACTGCGGCATCGAGAAAAAGCCGCAGTGCAGCGCGTGTTTCATCAACTCCGTTGAAGATCGCATGGAATCCATTTTGGAGCTGGCGAAAACCGAAGGCATGCTGTTCAAATGGGGCTCGGGAGCAGGCTCGAATCTTTCGCCGCTGCGCTCCTCGCGTGAAAAACTTTCCGCCGGCGGCATTGCCAGCGGCCCGGTGAGTTTTATGAAAGGCTTCGACGCCTTTGCCGGCGTGATCAAAAGCGGCGGCAAAACCCGGCGCGCCGCCAAGATGGTGATTTTGAATATCGATCATCCCGACATCGTCGAGTTTATCAACTGCAAAGCGAATGAAGAAAAAAAGGCCTGGACCCTGATCGATGCCGGCTACGACGGCTCGTTCAACGGCGAGGCTTACAACTCCATCTTCTTCCAAAACGCCAACCACAGCGTGCGCGTGACTGACACCTTCATGCGCGCTGCCGAGCAAAGCCGCGAATGGTACACCCGCGCCATCACCAACGGCGACGTGGTGGACACCTACAAAGCGCGCGATTTGCTCAAGATGATTGCCGAAGCCGCGTGGCTGTGCGGCGATCCCGGCATGCAATTCGACACCACCATCAACGATTGGCACACCTGCGCCAACACCGATCGCATTCACGCCAGCAACCCGTGCAGCGAATACATGTTTCTCAACGACACCGCCTGCAATCTCGCCTCGCTCAATCTTATGAAGTTTCGCCAGCAAGACGGCAGTTTCGATGTCGAGGCTTTCCAGCATGCCGTGCACATTTCGATTTTGGCGCAGGAAATCATCGTTGATAATGCCGGCTATCCCACGCCGAAAATCGAACAGAACAGCCACGAATTCCGCCCGCTGGGCTTGGGCTACGCCAATCTCGGCGCGCTGTTGATGGCTTCCGGCTTGCCGTATGACGGCGAGGCCGGGCGCGCGTATGCCGGACTCGTAACCGCGTTGATGCACGGACAGGCTTATAAAACCTCGGCAATGATCGCGAGCAAGATGGGCCCGTTTCCGGCGTATGAAATCAATCGTGAGCCGATGTTGAATGTGATCAAGAAACATGCGGCGCATGTCGATCGCATCGATCAAAACCTCGTGCCGGCTCCAATGTTCGAGGCAACCAAAAAAGTTTGGAGCGACGCTTATGCGCTGGGCAGCGAATATGGCTACAAGAATTCGCAAGTCACGGTGCTCGCGCCCACCGGCACCATCGGTTTCATGATGGATTGCGACACCACCGGCGTCGAGCCTGACATCGCGTTGGTGAAATACAAAAAACTCGTGGGCGGCGGCATGATCAAAATCGTCAATCAAACCGTGCCCGAGGCCCTGCAAAAGCTGGGTTACGATGCGGACCAGCGCAAGGCCATTCTTGATTATATCGACAAAAACGACATGATCGAAGGCGCGCCCGGCTTGAAAGAA
>QEVD01000305.1 GCA_003576975.1 Candidatus Zhuqueibacterota bacterium | reverse complement strand
AATGCACAGAAGTCAATGAGCATCGCCGAAAAAACCTTTGGCAGGATGATTTATCGGCAGAATTATTTCAAATCGTTCTGCCGACAAATTATCCTGCCATAAGCTTTCAGAATTTTATTCTAACTTTGAAAAGCTAATCGCATAACGGGCAAGTCGGACTTTCAAACACAGCAGTCCGACTTCGCTCGCTTTCTTGTCCGTTAATTTGGGTTAACGGCATTACCTCTCGGGCGCTTCATCCACCAAACGCCGCAGCCGCGCGCTTAGCCATCTCCTCCGGCGTCAAATCTTCGATGTGACTCGCGATGGACCAGTGATGGCCAAACGGATCGACAAGCTTAGCTTCCCATAGCGATCGCCCCAAAACGCGTTATCCAGAGGCATAAGCTCTTTCGCGCCGGCATTGAGCGCGCAGTTCCAAACTGCATCCGCGTCTTCAACATAAAGATGAATCGTAACCGCGGAACCGTTGAGCGCCAGCGGTGAGACCACGCCCCACTCCGGAAATTCGTCATTCACAAAAATAATCGAATCGCCAATTTGCAGTTCCGCATGCATAATCGACTTGCCGTCCGGCCCGGGCGCGCGAGAATGCTCTTTGGCGCCAAAGGCGTTTTTGTAAAATTGGATCGCGGCCTGGGCGTCGCGTACGATCAGGTGTGGCGTGACGGTGTGAAATCCTTGAGGAACGGGTTTTACTTTTTCAGCCATTGCTTTCTCCTTTCTTTGGTGGAATGATTGGAGGAACTTGCCAATCGCTTCGAAATGAATACTTCTGCTCGTTATCGTAAATCAGTAGCATATCCTTCATGCCTCGGTCTCCATTTGATATTGTTCCGAAAATGGGTTAGTCGGGCCTCGACAAGCTCGGCTTCGACAAGCTCGGCCTCCGCAAGCTCAGACTCAGCCGGTTGCGCTCGCGCGCAAGGGTGGACCGGCTCGGACAATCGATAGCCGTTCAGTGAATTCCCCAACCGGCCAGCAGTTTTGTAGATAAAATCAGCGGCAGGCAGGCTGCGGCCGGTGTTTGAAGAAAATTTTTGATACGGAGTTTTGCCAACCTCGATGAGCTGCGCCGGCAAATAGAAGACAACGGTTTCCACCACGCCGATGCCTTCGCAATACTCCGTTTGCCGTTCCGGTTGCGCTTGATAAAAATCGCCGAGCCAGTTGTGGGCCGATTCCGTCATCAAAACATATTCCTGTGCAGGCACAGAATTTTTCAACAGGCGATGCGCCAGGATCACATCCATGCCGAAGAGTTTATCGAAACCATGAATATGCTCCAGCGCAACCTCGCCAGCATGAATAACGACTTTAAGCCGCAAATCTCGCGCATTTCGCGCGCAGGGATATAAAGTGCAAAGCCGGTGCAAGGTTTGATAAAAAGAACGAAAGAAGCCCTTCACCTGTTTTTTGACGGCAGCCAGTTCAGCTCTGCTATCGCCATTTTCAGGGCAAAGCGCATAGAAGAATGCCGCATCCCCTTCCACTTCTGCCAATTTCAGCGGCGGCGCAGCAGCCGAAATAACCGCCCGCAGCAACTCCACCACCACCAGCATGGCATGGTCGCCGGCGTTCGCATGCGACTTCATGAACTGGGTGAATCCGCTAATATCGGCGATTACCAATAATGCTTTGTGAGTAGAAGGGCGCATGATTTTTCTCTCTAAGATTTTGAAAAACATACACTCACTACAATTTTTATCACCCTGGGGGGAGTTAATATAAAAACACCTTGTGACAACATTATGTCACAACTTTTAGCCATTCGTACTGGCTGATTTTGCTTAATAGTCGTTCGAGGGAGGGGAAAATCGACAGGGAAACGTTTTTGCAAATATTAAGATCATTGAAATTTTTGGTGAAATGCATTGCATCCATCTTTGCAGAGCCAGCAGCCTACGATGAGTTTTGCTGGACAGAACAATACGCAAAGCTTGCGTTTTGGTTCTATAATCTGTGGCAACAACATTAAGAATATTCAGCTGTTAAGAAGTAAGAGAATCGGTTTGACTTCAGAGTATCCTCGGGGCAAAATATGAATGCAGGCAAGATGGTCCGCCTTAAATCTGATCCAGGGAAAAAGGGGGTTACAACTGGGAAAGTCAAAACAAGAGCAGATCGAAAACTCTTTCAAGTCCGCTTTTCTAATAGCTCCGAATGGATCCCCGAAGATCAACTCGAAATCCTGCCGCAATTTCGTGAGAACCCACTTGATCTTCTTGAAGAAGGGAAATTAGGGCTCGCCAGAGATCTACGCCGAATCATCACGCATGTGCGATTGAGTGGCCGGTTGGCCAATCTCATTTACAGCATGGAAATTACCAATACAGATTTTTATGCTTACCAATTCAAACCCATCCTGAAACTTCTGAATTCCGCAACCAATGGCATACTGATCGCTGATGAAGTTGGCCTCGGCAAAACAATCGAATCAGGTCTAATTTGGACAGAATTGCGGATGCGCTATGATTTCCGACGGCTTTTCGTTCTGTGCCCAGCGGTATTGCGGGAAAAATGGCGGTTAGAGCTGCAGCAACGCTTTGGCATTGAAGCCAAGATACTAGATGCCGCGGAAGCTTTGCAAGCGTTGAAGAATGCACGCCAGGAAGGGCATTTTGCTTCGTTTGCTATCATCACTAGTATGCAAGGGCTCAGACCGCAAAAGGGATGGGATGAAGAGGAAAGTGGAGATGGTAGCCCCTCGTCTGAATTTTGTCGCTTTGTCGCGGAACAAGAGCATGATCAGCCCCTGATCGATGTCCTAATTATTGATGAGGCTCATTATCTGCGTAACCCTGAAAGAAAAACCGCGGCGTTGGGAAGGCTCTTGCGTGGCATTTCTGATTATACCATTTTACTCTCCGCAACTCCTGTACACCTTCGTAGTGATGATCTCTATCAACTTCTAAATCTCGTCGATGAAGACACCTTCAACCATCCTGCGCAATTTGAAAACATTCTCAGCGCCAATGCCCCTTTGACCCGTGCACGAGATCAGGTTCTGCTGAAAAAAGTCGACCGCAAGGATCTTATGCTGCTCCTCAACCAAGCCCGAGAACATCCTCTTCTATTACAGAATCGGCAATTGCAGGCGCTGATAGCGGAGCTTCCTTCTGATGAAGAACTTTGCGATCCAGAAAAACGAAGCATAATTACTCATCGACTCGATACGATGAACATACTCGGCCATGCAGTTACACGTACACGCAAAAGAGAAGTGACGGAATGGCGTGTCTTGCGTGAGCCTTTTGCTGAAAAAGTTCATCTCTCACCTCCGGAGTCGACATTTTATGAGAGGGTCACCCACCTCATTCGTGAATTCTGCGCAAAATATGACCGGCACGAAGGTTTTCTGCTCGTCGCACCACAACAGCAGATGTGCAGTTCCATGCCTGCTGCATTGCGGGAATGGCAGAGACGGAAAAATGAGTATCTCTCCCGACTAAGTGAAGAGGTAGATCTCGACCCAGAAAAAGACGTCACTTTCGGTCCGCTAGTGCGAGAAATTATCAGCAAAGTCGAAATTCTAGGCTGCGTCGATGAGCTCAGTGCACACGATTCAAAGTTTGTACGACTTCACGAGATTCTAGCCAAAATTCTTACTAAAAATTCGGATGAGAAAATTATTGTCTTCTCACGTTTTCGTGCAACGCTCGAATATCTGAATGAGCGGTTGAGCAAAATTGGCATTGCGACAATACTTATGATGGGGGGCAAGGAATTTGACAAGAACGCCATTGTAAAAGACTTTGCCCGGCCGAAAGGCCCGAGCGTATTGCTTTCATCCGAGGTTGGTAGCGAAGGCATCGACTTGCAGTTCTGTCGCATCATTGTCAACTACGACCTACCTTGGAATCCAATGAAGATTGAACAAAGAATTGGTCGCGTCGATAGATTGGGACAAAAGGCGGAAAAAGTTCTCATCTGGAATTTATTTTACAAAGACACCATCGACGGACGTGTCTATTCCAGATTGCTTGAACGATTACATGTGTTCGAGTATGCGCTGGGCGGGTTAGAGCCTATAATCGGCGAAGAAATCGAAAAATTGACTTATGAGCTATTGAGCAGGCAATTCACACCAGAGCAGGAAGAGGCTCGCATCGACCAGGCTGCTTTGGCGCTTGAGAATAATCAAAGAATGGAAAGTGAGCTGGAAGAGAACGCTTCTCAACTTGTCGCCTATGGAGACTACATTCTCCACCAAATCAACACCGCTAGAGATCTGAATCGTTGGATCAATGCCAAGGATATTCAAATCTATATTACCGATTTCTTCCGATTGCACTATACCGGTTGCCAATTTAAGCAGCTAAAAGAAGATGACCTGGACTATGAAATTCAACTGACCAATCCGGCCAAGCATGATTTAGAGCAATTCTTGAAGGAAACGAGGTACCCAGATTCGACCGCATTCATCCAGAATGATCCAACCCCAATTCGATGCCGTTTCGAGAATAAACTGGTAGTATCTCGCCCCATCCCCGTTGAAATCATCAATCAAGCTCATCCCATTATTCGTTTCGTCAGCCAAACCATCGAAAGAAATGAAGAGTACAGCTACCCCGCTGTAAGTGTCAGACTCGATGCCCGCCATTTGCCGACGGATTTTTCAAAAGGGGTCTATGTATTTACGGTACAAAAATGGCGCATACGCGGCCTGCAAGAAATTGAACAACTCCATTTTGCCGCATTGTCCTTAGATAAGCCGGAGCGGCTATTGCCTGACCAGCTCGCTGAAAAACTGATTTTGACTGCAGCGATATACGGTAATGATTGGTTAGAAGCACGGAATACAATCGCATTCGATCAGGTGGTCGAATGTGCTTGGAATTTCTGCATTCCCAATTCGGACCAAACGTATAACGCATATATTTCAGAAATGCAAAACATAAATGCCGATCGAGCCGATATTCAGGAAAAGAATCTGGCTCGACACCTGAATAATCAGTTGGCAAAGCTAGAGGAAGTTTTTAAAAAGCACACAATGCTTGAGAGAAGCTCGCTAGCCAAGGCGACTGAAGGTAAGATGATTAAATTACGGAATCGGGTTGAGCGGAAATTAATCGAAATCCACCAGCGTCGTAAAATCTTTCACAGCAAGGACTTAATCTGTGCGGGAGTCGTAAAGGTCGAATGAACAAACAAGACAAATTTCATGGGGCTACTATGCATCCTGCTTCCGCAACGCAGTTCAAAAACTCCGGCCACCCTGAAGCCTGTGATATTGTTATTGGTTTTGATTTTGGTACGTCTTGCAGCAAAGTGGTTTTGCAAAGCCCGCATTTTGCAGGCAGTCGAGCGATTCTGGTACCTTTCGGGCACAACGGCCATCCCATGAATAGTCACCTTCTGGCAACAAAACTATACTTCGATATGCGAGGTAACTGCTCGCTTGCTGCCGATTCAAATTCCTTTTGCGTCTCAGGCCTCAAACTCAAGTTGCTACAAAACGCCGACTCGCGTGAATTCTTTTCGGACTTTGTCGTGACACCTCGAACGCTGACAATCGGTTATATTGCTCTCGTTCTACGGCATGTGCGACAATGGTTTCTTATGACGCAGAGCAAAATTTACGGAAATTATCGCATACGCTGGCATCTAAATATCGGCATGCCCTCTCCGGGTTATGACGATCAAGAGCTCAAGGATATATACAGAGGCATAGCCAGGGATTCCTGGCGGTTTTCTCTTGGGGTGGAATCGGTCTCCCTTTCGAGAATTTGGCGCTATTACAGCGGTGAGTTGAAACTGAACAACAAACTCGATATCGATTTGGATGATATCAACGTGGTCCCGGAGATTGTTGCCGAAGTGGTGGGATATGCGAAATCCAATTTGCGCGAAAATGGCCTACACGTCCTGATTGATATCGGTGCCAGTACGATTGACGTCTCTGGCTTTATATTACATGATAAAGATGGAGAAGATTGCTATTCATTTTTAACCTGCGACCTGGACCATCTAGGCGCATATCACTGCCATCTTGAACGAGTGCAGCGCATCAAGGAGTACGTTACGCGCTGGTTCAGTTATCTGACCAACCGCCATGATCTTGTCTTGCCCATCGCGCATACTCTTCAAGAATATTTTCCCCGCCTTGTTGATTTTGGGAGTGATGCTGAAAAAGACATTCTCGATGCATTCTATAGACGTTGCTACTCTCTCATTCATCGTACTCTAAATTCTCTAAGAAAAGATCGAGATCCAAATTCCGAAAAATGGGAGGCCGGATTACCAATTTTTCTTTGCGGTGGGGGAAAATCATTATCAATTTATCGCCGCGTCCTGGAGGATTTACAAGATTCCTGGAAAACTTCGATGGCCACAAGCGGTTTCAAAATTCGCGAACTTCCCAAGCCAGCCAATTTTGTCGTTGATTCTACAGAAAGGCAGATCTACGATCGTTTCGCTGTTGCCTATGGCCTCAGCAATCCACATTACAATATTGGTGAGATACGACCTCCAAGCAACATCAACAACGTAAGCATGGATCGCAGACCCAAATATTCGCATATTGAATACGTCAGTAAAGATTGGGTTTGAATAATTTTTTACCGGCCATTTTCACACACTCAACTCCCCCGATACGTCGAATACCCAAACGGACTCAGCAACAGCGGAACATGATAATGCTGTTCGGTGTTTTTCACTTCAAAAATGATGGCGGCAAAGGGATAAAAACTCTCGATGCCCAGGCCGCTGAAGTAATCGCCGGTTTCAAAGGTGAGACGATACACGCCCGCAACTAGCGGCGTGTTTGCCGGCATCAAATCACTGATGCGGCCGTCGTCATTCGTCGTGCCGCACGCGAGTTCCTGCCACTCGTCGAACTCCGTGCGCTGCGCTAACGTCACAATAACCCCGGCTGCGGGTCGGCCTTGCGAGAGATCAAGTACATGAGTTGTGATGGGACTTTTCATCGTTGGGTCCTGGTTGCTGGTTCCTTGTTGCTGGCTGCTCGTTGCTTGTATCACTACCGACTCTAAAATCCACAAGCCTTACGCCTTCTGCCTTGCTTTCAAAATTTTCACAAATGATTTGCCGCGAATCTCTTCCAACGTCAAGCCGGTGGCCAGCGCTTCCTCTTCAGTAATTGCGCCGCAGTTGAGGCCGCGCAGAAAGAAATTCAACAAGCCCTGCCCGGTGGCGGCATCGTCAAACACCGCGCCGAGCAGCGTGGCTTGCGCTGCTTTTTCCACAAACGTTTTGAGTCGCGCTGAGGCGGCAGCCAATCCTTCCAAAAAGAAATTGTACACTGCTGCATATCGAATGGGAATCTGCGAGGGATGCAAATCCCAGCCTTGATAAAAACCGTGTTTGAGCGAATGCTCGATGTGGCGATAACCCAAACGCCAGGCCGCATGCACCGCTGCCTGATTCTCGCGTTGCTGCGCCTCGGTTAACGTGCTGCCGGCTGCTGCGCGATGCGGCCCGACAGGCATGACATTGGTTGCGCCGTCAGACAACCAAATGCCGGTGCCGCCCAGGGCCACTGTCATCATGTGTCGCGCAAAATCACAGGAGGCGTGATCCATACTTTGATAAAGCGCGGTGATGTTGCACGCCGCGGTGTAATCATAAACGCCAAAATGCGCGGCCACGCAACGGCCTTCTGCCGCGGCCACGAACGCCGGTAAACTGCACACACCGCGAGAGTTGATCATCGCTTGCGTGGTTTCCACCATAATTTCGAGCTTGAGCGCGCCGGC